>NZ_JCAALU010000020.1:0-151731 GCF_059609455.1 Paenibacillus liaoningensis | reverse complement strand
AGTTAATGTGGCAGTTTCACTCGTTGTTCAGTTTTCAAAGAACAATTTCTCTTGCTTGCGTTTCGTTCGTGTCTGCCGTATGTCTCAGCGGCGACTCATATAATATATCACAGGCGCCTAGGCAATTGCAAGTACTTTTTTCAAAAAACTTTTTCGGTGTTTTTCAACCCCGTATGTACCTGCCCTTGACGCGAGATATAGAATACCATGAACCATAAGAACAAGTCAACCCAAACGCAAAAAAATCAGGAAAGCCCTTATTCCAGGCTTGTCCTGATCACCTTTAGTCCATAAACATTGCCTTCCGCTGCTTGCGGATAACTACACCATTATGTGCTGCAGGCCTACAATAAGCGCAATACCCGGAATACCGAGTACGACCACCGTTGATATCGTCGCCGGATTAATGGGGATTTTAATATCAGAAATAAGACCGGAGTAATTCAGCAAATAAAGAACTGCGCAAGCACTTATCAAGTGCAAGGTGAAGCTTTTTGCCCATGACCATGAAAGACGATGTCGAACAATTACCGCAAGCAGTGCAACCGAAGAGAATACCAGAACCACGAGTA
This sequence comes from Paenibacillus liaoningensis, assembly GCF_059609455.1. Lineage (NCBI taxonomy): Bacteria > Bacillati > Bacillota > Bacilli > Caryophanales > Paenibacillaceae > Paenibacillus > Paenibacillus liaoningensis. The sequence goes on along the minus strand of NZ_JCAALU010000020.1, from coordinate 151,159 downwards.
GGATCGTATTCATCATTGGACCGCCCTCCATTCCGACCAGCTCTTGCAAGCTCTTTTGGCGGTGCGGAGCAAAGAGTCATATCGCTTTTCAGCCGTAATAATGGCGTATATCGCATAATCAATCTGATCTTTGCCCAAAGCATAGTCAAAAAAACGGTTTGCATTTTCCCATTCCAGATGGGCCTCATAAATTTCCTGGCGCAGCCGGTCGGTCCACTGCAGGGCATCCATCTCCGCTTGAGCCCCATTAACCGACTTTTTCTCCGCTGTCTTACTGCCGATTCTCCATTTATTGAGCTGCTTCATTCCCTCACGACCTCCCGCTTGTCCATTCAAAAGCCAAGGCTGCCTTTATTCCATATATAAGCGGGGAGCCTTGCAAATAGAACTAGCACCGAGATCAATCAGCCGCAGCAGCTTTCTAAACGAAAAGGCAATACGCTATACGCACCAACCCTATGTATACTTCATATAAAAAAAGCTGCCCCTATCGTTTTGAACCATAAGAACAGCTTTGCCTACTTTAACCCAGCTCTCTGCGGCCTTCCAGTGCTTTGGACAGCGTAACTTCATCGGCATATTCCAAATCGCCGCCAACCGGCAAGCCGTGAGCGATTCGCGTGACCCGTATGCCAAAAGGTTTCACCAGCCGCGATATATACATAGCGGTTGCTTCTCCTTCGACATTCGGATTGGTCGCCAGAATAAGTTCCTGTACTCGCTCATCACTGAGGCGGCGCAGCAGCTCGGCAATTTTGATCTGATCCGGACCAATTCCCTCCATAGGAGAGATTGCCCCTTGCAGCACATGATAATGCCCCATGAACTCCTTCGTCCGCTCCATCGCCACCAAATCTTTCGATTCTTGTACGACGCAAATGACGGAGTTGTCCCTGAGCTTATCTTGGCAAATACGGCAAGGGTCCGTATCGGTTATATTGCAGCAGATGGAGCAATAAGTCAGATTGCGCTTCACGCTCACGAGCGCTTTAGCAAAATCAATGACATCGTCTTCCTTCATGCGAAGCACATAGAAAGCCAGTCTTGCAGCTGTTTTCGGTCCAATACCCGGCAGCCTGGTGAAACTGTCAATCAACTTCGCTATCGGTTCGGGATAATGCAACAGGTGTAGCTCCTTTCAAATCAGAACGAGCTGCGGCTTGTTTTTAGAACAAGCCTGGGATTTTCATGCCACCTGTAAATTTGCCCATGTCCTGGTTCGCGACATCGTCCACTTTTGACAAGGCATCGTTTACAGCTGTAATAATCAAATCCTGCAGCATTTCAACATCTTCCGGATCGACAGCTTCCGGTTTAATTGTAATATCAAGAACTTTTTTGTGGCCGTTTACGGTAACGTTAACTACGCCGCCGCCTGCTGTGCCTTCAACGGTTTTGTGGACAAGCTCTTCCTGTGCTTTCATCATTTGCTCTTGCATCTTCTTCACTTGCTTCATCATTTGATTCATATTGTTCATTATAATCACCTCTTATTTATAGTTAAAAATCCTCTTTCACAACGACGAGCTCTTCACCAAAAAGCTTAACCGCTTCTTCTACCCATTTAGGCTGGGCTGGTGCTGCGTCCGGCATATCCGATTGCAGTTCAAACGCTTCGTCCGGCGTTCCTGAACCATTATCGGTGGCCGATTGCCATTCTTTAATCATAACCGTTGCAAGCTGAAGGGGCTGCCCAAACACACTTTGCATAACCCGCTCAATAATTTCTTTATGCGTCGGCTTCTCCGTTGTTTCTCGGTGCATCGTATTTTTGAAAGCAACCAATACGTTGCCGTCCACAACGGATACCGGCTCGCCATCCATCAACCACGCATGAACCGTGATTTTGGTTTCCTTCACCCGCTGCAGCAGCTCGCTCCACTTCATGCGAACTTGCCCCGTTTCACTGCTGCCAGCAGCGGATAAATATGGCCCCAGCTTAACTGGCGTCCGAACAGATACCGAGTTAGAGCCGCCGCTGCGGTTATTAAAGGCAGGACGATTGCCATTCGCCCCAGCCCGAGCCGCTGCGCCGCTGGCAGACGCTCCTCCGCCAGCAGCTGGAACGCCATTTTGCAGCAGCTGCTCCAGCTTATGCTCAAGCTGCTCCACCTGCTGGCGCAGACGGCCCACCTCTGCGGAAGAACTCGCCGTCCCGCCAGATGGCTGGGCAGCGTCCCCCGCAGATGCGCTTTCGCGGTTATCGCCGATGGTGCAAATTTTCATCAACGCGACTTCAAACAGCGTCTGCGATTGAGCAGCATGCTTCATTTCGGATTGATAGCTGTTCAGCGTATCAATCATGCGAAACAGGCGGTCCGGCGTAAAAGCATCCGCCATTGCCTGGAAGCGTTCTGCATCAACGACGCGTTCCGTCGCCGCTCCGCCTTGCGGGGCAAGCTTGAGCACAAGCAAATCCCTGAAATAATAAATCAGGTTTTCCATGCACTTATCCGCGCTTTTGCCCGCTTGCGTCAAGCTTTCGACAAGTGGCATCACAGCACCAACATCACGGTCGCGAACCGCTTCCGCGAGCTCGTAGAACTGGTCGGCCGCCATTCCGCCCGTCACATCGACAGCGCCGTCGAGCGTAATGCTTCCGCCTCCAAAAGCTGCTACCTGCTCCAGCAGGCTGATCGCGTCACGCATGCCGCCTTCTGACAGCCTTGCAATATAAGCAATCGCATCATCTTCGGCGGTAATGCCTTCTTCCTTGCAAATCTCATGAAGCCGCTCCGATTGCTCTGCAAGCGACACCTGCCGAAAATCAAAACGCTGGCAGCGAGAAATAATCGTTGCAGGAAGCTTATGCGGTTCAGTTGTTGCTAATATAAAGATAACATGTGCAGGCGGCTCTTCCAATGTTTTGAGCAAAGCATTGAATGCCTCTGAAGTAAGCATGTGCACCTCATCAATAATGTACACTTTATATCTCACTTCAGATGGGGCGTAGCGCACCTTATCCCGTATATCGCGAATTTCGTCGATGCCCCGGTTGGAGGCAGCGTCAATCTCCACGACATCCATAATATGACCAGCTGTAATACCGCGGCATGCGTCGCATTCGTTGCAGGGCTCCACTGCCGGGCCGGATTCACAATTGACTGCTTTCGCCAATACCTTAGCTGTCGTCGTCTTCCCCGTCCCCCGGGGACCGTTGAACAAATAGGCATGCGAAACGCGATCCTCTTTTATCGCATTTTGCAGCGTCTGCACAATATGCTGTTGTCCCACCATGTCCCGAAACGTCTGGGGACGCCAGGCACGGTACAAGGCAATATGAGTCACATGGACCGTTCCCTTCTTGTTTCCTTACAGGAATTCTGCAAAAATACTCTATAATACTCTATCTCTTATTATACATCATCAAAGCCTCAAGCCAAACAAAAAACACCCGCAGCACCATTCGAGTTCATCGAAAAGCGTCGCCGGTGTCTGTTAACATCCGTAATATAAAACTTTAATACCGTGCACCTGCCCTTGATTAATGTAACCCAGGCGGCACTCTTGCACCACAGCTCGAGCCAGGCACTCCCCCGGCACATGAACTAACTTACTTACGGCTGCTTCCTTCCGGACCTGACCGAGTTCACAAGCGTCCATTGCGGAGGACCCAACTGTCAACACTGCTCGCAAGCGCCAAACCCCGCATAGACATAACCTCAAACAGGAATTCAACCTCGCTAAAGCGGATTGCGAGTTACAGGGCACCGCTAACTCCCCATCTAGCACGGCAAAAATAAGTATAGCTGATAATGTTACAAAGCGCAACTTTTCTGAGGACAAGACATAAAATGCGCCTTGTCATCAAGCGTGAACAGCTTGCCCTTTCCTTGACGAAAGGCGCCGTTTCGCTTAAAAACGGGTATTATCGGCTCGTTTTGACCCGCACCTCATAGCGCGGCATATTATATTGCAAAGTCTCCTCTGCTTTATGCTGAAGCTGCTTCACCTGTGCATCGGACATGCCCGGCTTGGCAGTCAAATGAACGACCAGATGCTCCCCGTTAAAATGAATCCAGCTTTTTTGAACGCCGTCCATCTTCTTAATCAACTCGCCGACGAACTTGCCGTCTGAGCCATAATTTAAATACGAATGCTTATTCGGTATGTTCGGGTTGCTGTTGGACAGCCCCATATAACCGTCATGTCCATAGGATTGCATCTGCTGTTTATGATCAGGCTGGCCACAGCCGGCAGCACTTGACGCTGCCAGCAGCAAGACACCTGCCAATAACAGCATGCGCGAGCTTTTTAAAGGCAATACGCTCTGGTTCAATCTCATCAAAAAAACCTCCCTTATAACCATTAGAATGGCTACGGGAGGTTCTTGTATTCTGCCAAATATAGACAAAATAGACATCACAGCAATTAGATGCCGTATTTCTTTTTGAAACGATCGACGCGGCCGCCCACATCCAGGAACTTCTGCTTACCCGTATAGAATGGGTGGCATTGGGAACAAATCTCTACACGAAGGTTCTGTTTAATGGAACCAGTCTCGAAAGTGTTACCACAAGCGCAAGTTGCTGTAGTGATATGGTATGTCGGATGAATAGCTTGTTTCATCTCTTTCACCTCTTTCTGCCCTGAGCCACAGGCGGGCCCAGAATTAAGTCATACATCTCTGCATTATAGCATAGCCACGTCCTTGTTGTAAAATACAAAAGAAGGAGCTGTCCGTCACCGGAACAACCGCTCCTTCTGGGGCATCAAGATTGAATTAAGCTCGCAGGCGGAACATGCGTGAATGAGCCAATTACGACATCTGGCAGCTCGTCGCGGAAAATTTCCAGCATCTGCTTCATTCCATAAATTTCGCCTTGTGCCGGCGGAATCAAGGACAAATAGCTTTCCGGGTCGATGTTCAGGTTCCGCATTTGAATAAGCTTAAGGCCGGTCCGCTTTACAAAGCCGATCATGGCCTCTATCTCTTCCTCACGATCCGTCACACCAGGAAAAATCAAATAGTTGATCGACGTATAAACACCCTTGTCCACCGCATATTTCAACGACTTCTCTACATTGGCGAGCGTATAGCCACGCGGCTTGTAGTAGGCATTGTAATGGTCATCAAGCGCACTGATGGTGCTCACACGCATCAAATTCAGTCCCGCATCAACAATGGCACGGATGTGATCTGTCAGCCCAGCGTTCGTATTAATGTTAATGTAGCCAAGCGACGTCTGGCTTCTCACCCGGCGCATCGCATCGACAATAATCCGCACCTGCGTTGAAGGTTCGCCTTCGCAGCCTTGGCCGAAGCTAATAATGGAATCTTCATGGCGAAGATGCTCCAGCATAATCTCCGTCACTTCGTCCACCGTCGGCTTGAAATTCATCCGGGTTTGCGGAGCAACAAAGCCGCTGTCATCCGGCTGTTCGGAAATACAGCCAAAACAACCCGCATTGCACGAATACGATACCGGAACCGCACCTTCCCAGCGCTGCAGGAACGTATTGGACGACGTCAAGCATTCATACCCCAGTGCACAGTTCGACAAATGCTTGTACAGACGATTTTCTGGATATTTGGACGTGATGCGCTCGACTTGCTGCTTTACCTCATCGCGGTCGCAATTGAGCGGATCCCAGCGCTCCGGATCATCGCACTGCTCAGCTGCAACGTAGAAGCCATTGTTTTTCCATACGACAGCCGTATAACCGAACAAAGGCAGCTTTTCATTTTTATCCGCTTTGACATAGCCTGGCAGGGCAAGCCGCGTAAAGCCTTGCGGCAAAAGCGCGCCTACCGCCTGCTTATTGCCTGGAAGCAGCTGCATTTCGCCCGTATCCGGGTTCAGGCCAACCGCCTTAGTAAATGGCAAGCTTACAAGCGTCGCTCCTTCCGGCAACGGAATGAGCTCGTCCTCCATCATTTCGACAATCATATCGCCGCTGCGGCCTAAAGCTATATAGTGAGGATGATCAAAGACATTTCCTTGCTCATCAGCATATACAAGATTCATGATGTTCTCCTTTCAGGCAGCACTATGAGCTATGCGTCGTGCGAGGGGCTGCCGAACGGCGTCCAGCCGCTGACGTTGATGATGACGACGAACTGGTACTGCTGCTTTTGATCGTGCTGCTGCGCTGCGGCGGCTTCGTCTCTGGCATGGAATCGAGCGACATGAGAAATTCACTATTCGTTTCGCTGTTTTTCAGCTTTTTGAGGAAGCCGTCAACGAACTCGATGGAATCGTTCATATTTTTGCGAACTACCCATAGCTTCTCCAGCTCTTCTTGCGTCAGGAGCATTTCTTCTCGGCGCGTGCCCGATCTGCGGATATCCAGCGCTGGGAAAATCCGGCGTTCAGCCAGTTTTCTGTCCAGGTGCAGCTCCATATTGCCGGTACTTTTAAACTCTTCATAAATGATGTCATCCATACGCGAGCCTGTCTCCACAAGCGCTGTCGCGAGTATCGTCAAGCTTCCGCCCTCTTCCACATTCCGCGCCGCACCGAAAAACCGCTTCGGACGATGAAATGCAGCAGGGTCAATACCACCGCTCAGCGTACGGCCGGATGGCGGCACTACCAAGTTGTAGGCACGAGCCAGACGCGTGATGCTATCCATCAAAATAACTACATCCTTCTTATGCTCCACCAGTCGCAGCGCTCTCTCCAAGACAAGCTCTGTTACCTTAATATGATTTTCCGGCACTTCATCGAAAGTGGAAGCGATGACTTCGCCCTTAACCGAACGCTGCATATCCGTTACTTCCTCAGGCCGTTCATCAATAAGCAGTACGAACAGCTCGATTTCAGGATGATTGGTAGAAATGCTGTTGGCAATCTCTTTGAGAAGCAACGTTTTGCCGACTTTCGGAGGTGCAACAATGAGTCCACGCTGGCCAAGTCCAACAGGCGCAATTAAATCCATAATTCGTGTGGAAAGTTTAGAGGATGCCGTCTCAAGCACCAGTTTTTTCTGTGGAAAAAGAGGAGTCAATGCGGGAAAATGTAACCGTTCAGCTGCGAGTTCAGGACTCGTCCCATTAACTGCATTTACTTGCAGCAAACCAAAGTATTTCTCCGAATCTTTCGGAAGCCGGCATTTACCGGATACGAGATCGCCCGTACGAAGATCGAACTTGCGAATTTGGGAAGCCGAAATATAAATATCCTCTTTGCTTGGCAAATAGTTGATAGGCCTAAGAAAGCCGAAGCCTTCCGGCAAAATTTCCAGGACGCCTTGCATGAACATCAGGCCGCTTTTCTCAGCCTGGGCCCGCAATATTGCGAAAATCAATTCCTTCTTCTTGAGTTGGCCATAATACGGAATTTGATACTGCTTCGCCAGCTTGTACAAATCCGTCAGCTTCAACTCTTCCAGATCGGCGATCTGAAGATCTGTCATGTTCTCACCACTTTATTCAGTTTTATGGTACAGCAAACCGCTATATTCCGATCTATCAGTATATACCAGAGTTGGCGCCGGATATTCCTCATCCCATTGAACCAGCGCCAAGCTCCAATCTTCCTGCCTATTTAGGAGGTTTCCGTCTCGCGCCACACATCGGCGCCTAGTCTGCGCAAATTATCAACCAAGTGGTCATAGCCACGGTCAATATATTCCACACCGCTTATTTCGGTAATGCCTTCCGGTACAGTCAATCCAGCAATAACAAGCGCCGCGCCTGCGCGCAGATCTGCTGCTCGTACCTTAGCGGCGTTAAGCGGTCCGCCTTCAATAATAGCCGATCTTCCTTCAACACGAATGTTGGCGCCCATGCGCGCAAGCTCAGGAACATGCTTGAAACGATTACTGTATACATAGTCGGTTAAAATGCTTACACCGCTCGCTTGGGTCAGCAAGCTCGTCATAGGGGACTGCAAATCGGTCGCAAAGCCCGGATAAACCAATGCTTTAACATCAATGGCATTGTACTTTGGAGCGCCTACGATGCGGATAGATTCATCCATTTCGTATACGGTAACGCCCATTTCCTCCAGCTTCGCCGTCATAGCTTCCATATGCTTCGGGATGACGTTGTCAATCAGGACATCTCCACGCGTTGCCGCGGCGATAATCATGTAAGTTCCAGCTTGAATGCGATCAGGAATAATGGAGTGGCGGCAGCCGTGCAGGCTATCCACTCCTTCGATCCGAATGGTTTCCGTGCCGGCCCCTTTGATTTTTGCGCCCATGGCATTGAGAAGAGTAGCTACATCTATAATTTCAGGCTCTTTTGCCGCGTTTTCGATTATCGTAGAGCCTTTGGCCCGAGAGGCCGCAAGCATAATGTTGATCGTTGCTCCTACACTTACCACATCAAGATAAATTTTCGCTCCCCGCAGCTGCTTCGCAGATATGCGCATCGAGCCATGCTCATTCGTAACGGTTGCGCCCAGCGCTTCAAAGCCTTTAATATGCTGATCGATAGGCCTTGGTTCAAAATTGCAGCCGCCAGGCAAGCCAATAACGGCTTCTCCAAAGCGTCCTAGCATCGCTCCCATCAAATAGTAGGAAGCGCGCAGCAGCTTAACTTTTCCATTCGGCATAGGCTTTGCTTTAAGATTAGAAGGATCAATACGCATCATGTCGCCTTGCCAGTCTATGACCGCACCAAGATCTTGCAAAATTTCGCTATAAACAGCAACATCACTCAAATGAGGCAAATTGTCCAGCACAACCTCGGACTCCGCTAGTATTGCAGCGGGAACCAACGCTACGGCGCTGTTCTTAGCACCGCTGATTTGGACCGTTCCTTGCAGCGGACGTCCGCCGCGTATCATCAATTTCTCCATCAATTTTGTAGTCCTCCCGTTGTATCGAAAGAGAACAAAGGAAAAACCGCCACAGCGAGCACACGCCGCCGCATGCACACTGTTAGAAGGCGGTTCGTCATCCCGTGCTCCTGTTGTTACGCTTGATTGTTACTTCCGAACAAGCGGATTTTCTCTTGAAATACGGCTTGCTTTGCAAAGCGAGCAGGAGCCAGGTGCCTCCATGGATGAATGCCTTGTCCATTCGCCGACATCATTTTCGAGAATTGCAGAGCTGCAAGCCACTTGGTTCTCTGTGTTTACATTTATTTTACCAATACCTAATGCGATAGACAAATAAACAGCTTGATTCTGAGCCATTATACCATAATGGCGTCAGGAATGGTAAAGCTCTTTTGCCAAGGTACAAACCGTAGAATAATAAAAAAGGGCCCGCTAATCAGGACCCTATCGCGAAACGACTGCTGGAACCGCCTTCTAGCTGCATGTTCACCGCTATTCGCATTTCATCAATATCAAACGGTTTGGTGAAATGCATCAGAGCTCCGAGATCGGTCGCTTCCTTAATCATATCCAGCTCACCATAAGCCGTCATCATAATGACTTTTATGTCTTTATTAATGGCTTTCACATGCTTTAAAATTTCTAAACCGTCCATCCCGGGAATCTTCATGTCAAGCAGCACCAAATCAGGGCTTTCCTTCTTCACAATTTCCAAGGCAAGCTTGCCGTTGGAGGCTTGAAAAGTCGCATAACCCTCGCTGCTGAACACTTCCATCAAAAGCACACGGATTCCATTCTGATCGTCCACTATTAATAGCTTCTTTTGTTCCAAAATATAATACCTCCCACGACAGAGCGACAACAATTGGTCAGCTCTTCCATCATCGTTAATATATTCGCGGATCAAGTCGGAATATCCTTCTGCCCCAGGAAAAAAATTGGACGGTTTATACATTTATGTTACGAATACACTATCTCTCCGAAAACGCAAGCGCAGCGCGGACAAAACCGCGGAACAGCTTCTGTGGACGATTAGGTCGGGAAGTGAATTCCGGGTGGAATTGCACGGCCAAGAACCAAGGGTGATCCTTCATTTCCACCATTTCTACCAGTCTGCCATCCGGCGAAGTTCCCGAAATGGTCAAGCCAGCTGCTTCCACTTGCTCGCGGAATTCATTGTTGAACTCGTACCGGTGACGGTGACGCTCATAGACGAGCTCATCATCATATTCTGTAGCACCAAGCGAGCCTGGAATAAGCTTGCAAGGATACAGGCCAAGACGCATCGTGCCGCCCATGTCTTCAATGTCCTTCTGCTCAGGCAGCAGGTCAATAACAGGGTATGGCGTCGATGGGTTAATCTCCGAGCTGTTGGCGCCATCAAGGCCAACCACATGACGTGCATATTCAATAACGGCCACTTGCATGCCAAGGCAAATACCAAAGAACGGCACTTGCTGTTCGCGAGCATGGCGAATGGCAATCACTTTGCCTTCAATACCACGATCACCAAAGCCACCTGGCACGAGAATGCCGTGAACGCCCTGCAAACGGTCTGCTACATTGCTGTCCGTCAGCTCTTCCGCATTTACCCAGCGGATTTTCACTTCGGAATCTGCATCAATACCTGCATGAGCAAGGGATTCCACGATGCTGAGGTAAGCATCATGCAAAGCTACGTATTTACCAACAATTGCGATTTCTGTTGTTTTGTGCAGCGACTTCACGCGCTGAACGAGGCTCGTCCACTCCGTCATATCCGGCTCGTTCGTGCCGAGCTTCAAGTGGTTGACGACGATATCGTCCAAGCCTTGCTCGCGAAGCATCAAAGGCACTTCATACAACGTGGAAGCGTCGCGGCATTCCACAACTGCATTTGCATCAATATCGCAGAACAAGGCGATTTTGTGCTTCAGGTCTTCAGCCATCGCATGCTCTGTACGGCATACGATTACGTTCGGCTGGATGCCGATGCTGCGAAGCTCTTTTACACTGTGCTGAGTCGGCTTCGTTTTCACTTCACCAGCAGCTTTAATAAATGGAATCAGTGTAACGTGAATATACATCACATTGTCACGTCCAATATCGCTCTTGATTTGACGAATAGCTTCCAGGAATGGCAAGCTCTCGATATCGCCAACCGTACCGCCGATCTCCGTAATGACAACGTCGGATGCCGATTCTTTGCCTGCGCGGAATACACGATCCTTGATTTCATTCGTAATATGCGGGATAACCTGCACCGTTCCACCTAAGTAATCGCCACGGCGCTCTTTGGTAATAACGTTAGAATAAATTTTGCCTGTCGTTACATTGCTGTTTTTGGAAAGGTTGATATCGATGAAACGCTCGTAGTGGCCAAGGTCAAGATCCGTCTCTGCGCCATCATCGGTTACAAACACTTCACCGTGCTGATAAGGGCTCATCGTTCCCGGGTCTACGTTAATGTACGGGTCGAACTTTTGAATCGTTACTTTGAGGCCTCTGTTTTTCAACAATCGACCAAGCGATGCGGCTGTAATCCCTTTACCCAAGGAAGAGACAACGCCTCCGGTTACGAAAATATATTTTGTCACTGTGCCAATACCCTCCAAGCTCTAGTGTGTATTCCTATAGGTTTCCCAATCTATCCAATAAACATAGGCGCTTTCGCGCCACAGCGGTTTATCTGTATCATCAAACGAAAAGCCGGAGCCTTCCGTCGCCGAACATGTTCTTCTACAAACAAAAAAAGTGACACCCGTAGAGTACGGGGCACTTTTCGTTTGGCGTATTATTAAGCGGTTGTCTTAACCGAATCTAAAGCCCATGCAATAGTTTACTCTGACGTATACAACCTGTCAAGTATAAACGGCGCTGCCTGTCATACTTGGCGTCAGCGAGCGTTCTGCCCAGAAATAGAAGGGATGGTTAAGAAACCTCCTTACCCTTTCTTCGATTTCAAGCCTACACGATTCATGGGTGAACAAGGACTTACTTGTCGTCCTCTTCCTCTTCATCTTCTTCAAAATCGTCCGCTTCCTCGCCGTCTTCCAGCTCCTCATCCGAATCATCCTCTTCATCTTCCAGCTCTTCGCCTTCGATTCCGGTTTCTTCGTCTGCTTCGGCTTCTTCTTCAGCTTCCTCGAACTCACGATCTTCATCATAAACATCGTAGTCCTCTTCGTCCGCTGCGTAAGTTTCCTCTTCTTCATCCGCGAACAGATCATCATCATCGAGATCGTCGTCGTCGTTAATGATTCTGGAGCGTTTGGCGTTGGAAATTGGATCTTCGCTGCGCTCTACTGGATACCAGCGCTTAAGGCCCCACATATTTGTGCCGACGCAAGCGAAACGGCCGTCAATATTAATTTCAGTATATACTTGTGCAATGACCTGATTAATCCCATCCGTAGACAATCCGCGTATTTTAGCAATCTCCATCATGAGATCACGGTAGTAATACGGCGTATTAGCTGTCTTAAGAAATTCAAATGCCAAATCAACCATTGGCATTTCCTTAATCCGCTCAGGGTCCAGCTTCAAAGTGATGTTGCTGCCGCTCATATGGACACATCCTCTCTTGCCATCTTCATTCATTATCAAACTATAGTAAAACCTATTTCTTTCAAAAAAGCAAGCGTCAGCCTATCCATTGTAACGCTTGTCCACAAAGCTCACACCGCGATAATGAATTTATTAGCGCTAGAGCGGCTTGAACCGCTCTTCACAGCTTGGACAACAGGATAAAAAGCGAAGGAATCCCTTCGCTCTGACTGTATCCATCCGGGCCGCGCTGGCTGCTAACGTTCCGGAGAGGTAAGAGCCCCATAGAACTCTTACATCATCCTATGTGCGACTGTGCATTTTGACACGGTTTCACGCCTAATTATATCAAAAAAGGCAAGTGGCTCATGCAGCTTGCTCCTCTCCGTCATACAATAGCTCAGCATCGTCCGTCGGGAGGGGACGCGAAATTTGGACACCACCGTTTTTCTCCATTGGTTGCAAGGCGCGATGGCAAGCTCGGAGCAGACAACACCAAAGCGCATTATCCGTTTTTACCATCAGAGCGAGTACCAGCGCTTTATAAAAGACTGGTCGGAGCTGCCGGATGGCAAGGCTGCGCTTAAAGCCGTCAAACAGATGCCCATCATACGCGCTATTTCCTGTCGTCTGCCTGTCGAAGAAACCCTCGCCCGATTCTCCACAGGGGTATGGATTGAGGAAGATCGACGCATTACCGTTCATGCCGCTACACCCAAATCCTTAATGTCCGAAAAAGGAGTTCCTTGGGGCGTACAGCATGTCAAAGCTCCGCAAGCCTGGGGCATGACTACCGGCCATCGCATTAAAATTGGCGTCATTGACACCGGCGTCGATTTCAGCCATCCCGACCTGCGCCAGTCGCTGTCGCGCGGCATTAATTTGCTGAACCGCAGCATGCTTCCACATGATGACAATGGACATGGCACCCATATTGCCGGAACAATTGCAGCCGCCAATCAGATGCAGGGCATGATTGGCATCGCTCCGCGTGCGCAGATTTATCCCGTGAAAGCGTTCGACCACAACGGCAGCGCTTTCGTCTCGGACATTATACTCGGCATTGACTGGTGCGTAAGAAACCGGGTTAACATTATCAATATGAGCTTCGGCATGAAAACCCGCAGCAAAGCGCTGCTTACCGCCATTACCAATGCTTATAACGCAGGAATCATAGTAGTCGCCTCATCAGGCAACGACGGAAAACGCCGCTCGGTTGATTATCCGGCCCGTTATCCGCAAACGATTTCTGTAGGCGCGACTACACGGCTTAGGCGCGTCGCCCCCTTCACCAATCGTGGTGCCCATATCGATATTTACGCCCCTGGCGATAAAATCGTTTCCTCATGGCTGCGCGGCAAATACCATGAGATGAGCGGCACCTCCATGGCAACCTCTCATGTCAGCGGCGCCATTGCGCTGCTGCTCGCCTATAAACCGGGCCTATCGCCCGCCGACATTAAATGGATACTCAAGCGATCCACCCAGCCGCTGAGGGGCAGCAAAGCCCAGCGGCTCATCGGGGAGCTTGATATTATGCGCATGCTGCAAGCCGCCGACCGATGAGGTCAGCGGCTTTTTCGCTTGCTGCTGTCTTAACGCAAATCAGACTGCAGCTCGCGCGTACAGTCTGTTGCTTTCATCCCTCATGCCCGCTAGCAGCCGTGCAGCACCGCTGCGGCGCAAGCCCCATTTAAGGCTTCGCCGGCGCGCTGGATGCGCCCTCAGACGCTGCGGCAGCATCAGTTGATGCGTTGCCTGCTGCATCTGCCGCCGGTGCTGTGGCCCCAGCTTTGCTTGCTAGGTCAGCAAGGCTGCGATTGATTTCTTTTTCAGCCTGATCCAGAATGGTCTTCGGCTTCCAGCCTTTCTCCATGCCTTTGGCAAGCTGCTCATTCCAAAGCTTCTGCACATCATTATCCAGCGCCGTGTATTTGCGCTCATGCATCTTGCTAGCGAGCTCTACATTAAGTGGATAAACGATTTGCCCGCCTAAAAATGTCGAAGGCTCCGGCTTCTGACTGCTCTTGCTCAGCACGGGAGCATAAGCCGGAACCGCATTGCCGAGACCGTATTTCGCATGATCGGTTACGACGTAGTTCATGAACGCCCATGCCATCTCCTTATGCTTGCCGCCGGAAGGGAGCAGAAATACGGAGCTGTTCTCCCAGCCGTTCAATTTCAGCGGCAGACGGGTTTGCCGCCACTTGCCTGCCGTTTCCGGCGCCCATTGCTCCAGCACAGAATCCCCCCAGATGCCCAGGTACACCATAGCCAGCTTGCCGTCACGAATTGCCTGTTCACCTGACTCTTCCCAGATGTTGACGCCAGGCACATGCTCCTTCAAGCGCTGCGTCAGGGCAATCGCCTGCTCAAACGTATCATTATTGAAGGCGAACTGCTGGTTATCATTCACCAAGCCGGTCTTTTGGGCGCTGGCGAATAGATTTATCGTCTCGCCGTACCACTGCGTAATGCGAACGCCTTTATTTTGCAGCGTATTGTTCATCTTGACCCAGTTGTCCGGGTCATCCATATACGTCGCCAGCTTCTCCGGATCGGTAGGGAAGCCGTATTTTTTCAAAATATCCTCGCGGTAATAGGTCACCTTTGGCGATGAGGAGAGCGGCCAGCCGATCAGGCGCTTTCCGTCGAACGAAAGGTTGCTGTCCCACAGCGGCTGGCTGAAGCCAGCCTTGTACTCGCCAGCATTGTAAGGAGCGTCGAGCAAATTTTCCAGCTTGTCGCTATCCCCAAAGTTCGGAAAGGCGGCACTATCGAGCATAATGACATCGGGAACGCTGCCTGAGGCAAGCGCTTCGGTATATTTTTCAACTTGATCGGCGTAGGTAACCTCTGTCACCTTAATCGTAACCTCCGGATGCAGGTCGTTAAAGGCTTTAATCGTGTCCTCCCAGCCGCCGTAATACGTCCAGAAGGACAAGCTGATTTTCTCCGCAGGCTTTGACGGAGACGCTTCCGGAGAGGCACCTTGCTGCTTCGTTTGGCCGAAGGCCAGATAGATACCTATCACAAGCACAAGCAGCGCAAGGACCACCCACATTTTTTTCATCACAAGACCCCCATTGTAAAATCATTCTGGCTGCAGCTGTCGTTGTCCCATTCAGAATACAGCTTTATTCAAGCGTTTAAGCAGGCGTTTGGCCTCCTTCCCATCGATACCGAGCCAATTCCCGCCCAGCTTGATATATTCGTTGCCCGTGATCATCAGGCTGGTTTTGCTGCTCCACCATTTGGCGGCGTTAAACTGCGGACTTTCGTAGCTGGCATAGGTGAGCCGAAAATGCCCATCCTCAAACGTTTGCTCAAAAAGATACCTCGCGCGGCGCATATGAAAATCAGAGGTGACCACAATAGCGGAGCTGAGCCCATGCTGGTCCATAAGCTCCCGTACGTAAGCCGCATTTTCTTTCGTGCTTCGCGCCTGCGTCTCCAAATAAACCCCGCTTGGCGGCAAAACAGCAAGGCGAAGCTCCTCTTGAATATAATGGTCGTTTGCGCTTGAAATAATGAGTGCTTCTGCTCCATATTGCCGAAAAACTTCCAGACCCTTCGCCAGCCGCCCTTCTTCGCCGCTCAGTACAATGATCGCCTGCGAGGGAGCAGGGTTCGGCGCAACAGCCAAAAAGTAGCCGGCGCGCCATACGGCAAGCGCAAGCATAACGAGCAGCATGCCGAGCGTCCATAAGGTGACACGTTTCCTTCGACTCCATTGCCGCTTCACGCCTCGTCCCCCTTAAAACTGAAAATAAATAAATGGTGTGGAGGCTGTTGGCATAAGCAATAGGAGTGCGAGCAGTACGAAAAATAAAATAAACAAGCCGCCAAAGGTCGTTTGCTTAACGCGAGGGTAATCTTTCAACCGTACCCCAACGATATGGCCGGCCAGCACAAGCACAAGTACGAAGCCCAAATAAGGGTAGAACCACATGAGGCCGCCGGTGTCGATGAGGAACATTTTGCGCAGCACCAGCCAAGAATGCTCAAAGCTTTGGGAGCGGAAGAACACCCAGGTGATGCAGACAAATACAAATGTAAGCGCCCATGCAGCCGTTCGGTACAGCCAGTGGTTGATTTCCTGTTTTTTGAGCACATGGTTGAAATAAAGCTTATGAATGACGAGCGCAAGGCCGTGCAGCAGCCCCCAGAATACGAAATTCCAGCTCGCTCCGTGCCACAGGCCGCCAAGCAGCATTACAAGAATGAGGTTAATGTTTGCACGGATAGGCCCTTTGCGATTGCCGCCGAGCGAGAAATACAAATATTCTCTCAGCCAAGACGACAGCGAAATATGCCAGCGCCGCCAAAATTCCGTCACGCTGCGGGACAGGTACGGCATATTGAAGTTGCGCGGAATGTCGATGCCCATACATTTTGCCGAACCGATTGCCATGTCGGAATAGCCGGAAAAATCGCAATAGATTTGCACCGCATACGCAATGACGGCGAGCCATACGGTTAGTGGCGAATATTCGCCGGGACTTGCGAATACCGGATCGACAAACATCGCCATATGATCGGCAATAATAATTTTTTTGACTAGACCAAAGATGAATATTTGTCCGCCTTCAATTAAGTTGCTGCGCTTGATGACGATGTCACGGGCCATTTGCGGCAGAAAATGCCGCGGCTTGAGAATCGGCCCTGCGATCAAATGCGGAAAAAACACGATTAAAAGCGAGAAGTCCCAAATGGACGACGGCTTAATGTCGCGCTTGTACACATCTATCGTGTAGCTCATTACCTCGAACGTAATAAACGAGATTCCCACGGGCAGCACGATCGAGAGCAGCGGAAACGTCATGCCAAACTGATCCAGCAAGCCATTCGCCGAATCTATGAAAAAATTAAAATATTTGAAGAAGCCAAGAATTGTTAGATTGGCAATGACGCTGAATATGAGCCAGCGCTTGCGTACCGCAGCCTCTGTTGCCCGGTCGATCGACACGGCACTCACATGGTTTATAAGCGTCATCACGATCACGAGCAGGACGAAGCGGTAATCCCATACGCTGTAAAAATAATAGCTGCCGATCAGCAAAACTGCTTTTTTCAGCGCATGTATTTTAATAGTAGATAACAGGATAAGCATTACGGCAAAAAACAGCAGATACTCCCAGCTTGAAAATATCATTTTCTCATCTTCCTTCGAAATAATTCGCTACTGCTTTGCTCACTAAATCATGCCCCGAGCTGTTCATATGCCCAGTTCCATACGTAGTGTTGGAGAAGCCATAGGCTGGCAGCCCCGTATCCTGATAGGCCTTCACAAAATCCTGTCTCATATTCAGCATCGGAATACCCTGCTCCTTGGCCGTACGCTCGGCTAGCTCTTCAAAATAACCCGGCTGCTGCTCATCCTCTGGCGACTGAAAATCGATTTGCGGTAAAAAAACGAAAACAAGTTGCGGATATTGTTCCTTCAAAATTCCGAATATCCACTTCACCAGCTCTGCATCCCCCGCTTGAGGCGTGAAGTCCGAGCCTTTCGTTTCTTCCGCTGCCGCATCGTCCTTCTCCAGCAGCTTTTGCATGTGGTCCGAGCCAACACGCACTACCGACAGCCGCAGCAAGCCGTAAAGAGCTTGAAGCTTCGCGGCAACCGCATTGCGGCTAATAAAGTCTTCATTAAAGACAAGCTTATACGAGTCTCCGTCCTTCTTGGCATAGTAGCTCGTATTTTCACCATATAAATCCTTGAGATCATTCTCATTAATTTGGATGACAACGGCATCCGGATCGACCCGCTTCTTATAAAAGTCCGCCAAATAGGCATAATGCGCAGGGGAGGCAGAGCTGCGTCCAGCATCATAGGTCATCACCTTGCGGGAATCCAGCTCGGGCATCCTTGTCTGCACTTGGCGAAAAAACTTCACTTGATCGCCAACTTGAAGCGCTTCCGTATAGGAGTCGCCCAAAAACAAAATCCGGTACTCTGCCTTGCGGGCAGCGGCCGTCTCATTGGGATCAGGGAAAGGCTGTGCGATGGCGCCTTCCGCATAAATTTTAGTGATGCCGTAGCCTTCCTGCCCATTTACATACAGCCCCGGGTTCAAGATGCGCCCCAGTTCCGGATGCTGCTGGAAGCCTGTCGTACGAATCGTTGTAACCTCCAAAATGCCTTCCCAGGCCACGAGCGCAACTAGCAAGGCCAGCAGCGCTTTACCCGCAAGTTTGTACCTCATTATTCCCACACCCCATTATCAACTTCCACTGCGTAGATACCTTCTACCTTGTACTTTCTACTTTCTACCTTAAATCTTTTGTTTTCGATGTTCTAAATCACAAGTGGCATCAGAAAACACGAGATTGAAGCACACAATTTCAAAAAATATTTTGTGCATCACCTGATGTTAAGCAGCTGCAATCCAAACGACAGTTTAGAAAGTGATCGTTCCCTACGAATAGTAGAGCTGGCGGACACCAGAGCCGCTATTGGTCCATTTCCCCTTTGTTTTTCGGGGTTTTGAAGGGAATAGCGGCTTCCCTGTCCGCATAACTACCCATTCTTCTTATATCCGTATCAATAGCGGCATCTCAGTCAGCTGACACTATTCTTCCGCCAAGTAACCTTCTACCAAGTAACTACGACCGAACACCACACGAACCCCATACCTGTCCACGCAGCGCAGACCTCACTTCACCAAGCAAAGCCCTATTATCCGCCGCTATAAACCGCAGGGTAATGGGTGGATCTCGTAAAGATACCAAACGAATTAATAACCGCCTTGCCGCTGCCAGCTGTAACGCCGACCCAAATCTTCTTCACATTATCCTTCACGTCGAAGTAGATTGGGTCCGCCATATCGCGAGCAGACATATAAACACCGCCGTACGTATCGGCGAAATAAAAGCTGTTGTTGCTCATGCCGCGCAGCCAATTGCCCGAGCTGCTGAGCTGCTTGCCATTCTTGTCATAGCCGCGAACAATAACCCGTCCACCCAGCTCATCCTGCGCCGCCCGCTTAATAACGAACTGCTTAACGACCGAGACATCAACCATGGCACCCACAGCTACACAGCCATTGGCAAAAGTAACAAAACCTTTGCTGCTGCTGATGCAGGCAAAATTATTCGTCGCTGCAGGCTCTCCGCCCGTATTGCTCAAGAAGGACATGCCGTCAAGCGTGACCGCAGTATTCGTCTTGCTCCAGCGCTCCGACAAATTAAACGATTCGCGCAGCGTGAACTGGTCAAAAAAGCTCGATTCCTGCGTCGAAACAATTTGATTGCCGAACTCCGACTGGTCATCCAGCTTGGCGTCGCCGTAGCTGACGTTAAAGGTGTTGTTGTTGCTTTTATTTTTCAACCGGGCCATATAAACGCCATTCGTCTCATTGCGAACATAATCAAACGTATTGTTTAGACCATGTTCAATGACGATTGGCACACTTTCGGCAGAGCCCGTCGTATTTCGCTGATTCAGCTCAAAGCTAGGCTTCACGAATACATTGTTGTTGTTATTCGTATAAGAGCCATCCTCCGTCGTAATGACAATGCCGTATCGGCTCTGCGACGTATTGTTGCCGCTCCAGACTGCAAAGTTGCCGCCCGAATACAAATTCTCATTGTTCCAGCCGGATACTTTGGCCTTATTGCGCTTGTTGGTCACCTTTAGGCCGATTTGGTTGGAGGTGATTTTGCCAAGCCGAATGTCATTATAGGCGAAGCCTGTCCCAATCCCGATCGTCTCTACACCTACGGAGAAATTTTCAGCACGTTGAATGTGGATACCGGAATTGTTCGCATTTATCACAAGAATGCCGATGGACTTGCGCGACTTGTCCTTGGACCAATCGACCAGCTTGCTTCTCCGAACATTAAGGCCGCTATATTCAGCTCCCGTTACTGTACTTTCCTCGCCCAGCGTCAGAAATGGCACATAGGCCGTTCCGGAATAAATGAGCGGGGCACGCTGATCCACCGAAATATTCGCTGGAATCACAATTGCCTTGGAGGAGCGGAATTCCGTTAGCTCCGGGAAAAGCAGCGTTACTTGCCGTCCCTTATCCCGCAGCGCCTTTGCCTTGGCAATCGCTTTGGAAATCGCGCTCCAATCATCCTTTTTCCCGTCACCTACTGCACCGTAATCCACTACATTGATATAAGTGGCATCTGCGCTGTTTGTCGCTGCGGCAGCGCTCGCCACCGGATTCCCCTCTACCTCCAGATGGAAGCCTGTGCTCCCGCCAGTAGTAGAGGTTTGCGCCTTGTCCGACTTCAGCGATGGCAAAGCCAGCGCGGCCAAAATGACGACTACCAAACTAATTCCCCAAATCCAGCTGCGTCTCATCGTGTTGTTGTTTCCCTCTCTCGTGAATCGGCTCATTATATCGTCCCATGCTTGCGAAGCGCTGCAACTTCCAGCACGATCGCTTCATCGAAGCCAATCGGCTTGAAATCCAGCTCTTTCGCCGCTTTGGAATAGTCAAAGTTTTTGTCCTCATTCAAGCGGAGAACCTTCTCGTAATTAATAATCCGGTTCGGTATTTTCTCTCCGATTCGGCCCGCGATGAGAGCAAGCTTATAAGGAATATGCAAAAATACAATCTTCTTGCCCATCGCCCCCGCGATCAGGCTAAGCAGCTCCTTGTATTTCAGCGGCGCCTTTCCCGCGACATCATATTCCTGGCCGCGTGTCAGCTCCTCGCGATTCAGCATCGAGACGAGCACCTTGGCCAAATCGTTGGCGTAGATCGGATGCATGAGGCCATCCCCAGCACCCAAAATCGGATAAACGGGAAAACGCTTCATGATTTTGACGAGCATATGGATGTTGCCATCCTGATGATTGCCGCAAATCATCGACGGACGAATAATCGTATAGGTCAGACCGCTGGCACGCAGCAGCTGTTCATTTTGCAAATCAATATGCGATGAGCTCTTGAACTTGCTGTAGATGCCGGTGCTGTTCACGTAATAAATGCGCTGGATGCCATGCTGTAGGCAAGCTTCAAGCACATTTTTCAGTTGATTGCGCGGCGCCAGATGCAGCACCTCCGTTATACCTTCATGGCCGAGAGCCTTCCTCACATCGTCTGCATCGCGCAAATTGCCGTAGACGAAACGCTCGCCTTCCTTCATCCAGGATACGTCGCTTGATTCCCTGACCATGTAGCATACTTGATCACGCTTGAAATCCCGCTGAATCTGCTCATATAGAAATCGGCCCGTCAGCCCTGTTATGCCCGTTACCAGAATCATTGCTCCTACCTCCGCCTTAAGCTTTAATATCGCTTGCTTTGAAAACTTTGAAAATAGTGATGAAAATAATTTTGATGTCAAAGCCGAAGGACATCTGCTGCAAATAATGCTCGTCCAGACGAACCTTCTCGTCATCGGAGATGGAATCCCGGCCCGACACTTGGGCGTAGCCCGTCAAGCCCGGCTTAATATCATTGATTTTCCGGTCATTTCGCTTCTCAATAAGGGAATATTGATTGTACAGCGCAGGCCTAGGGCCAACGACCGACATTTCCCCCTTCACGACGTTAATGAGCTGAGGCAGCTCGTCGAGGCTCGATTTTCGCAAAAATCTTCCCGTCTTCGTTATGTAGGATGCTGGATCCTGCAGCAAATCCGTCGCCACGTTCGGCGTATCTGTCCGCATGCTGCGGAACTTATAAATGGCGAACAGCTCGTTATTTTGCCCCATTCGCTGCTGAACGAAAAACACGGGGCCCCGTGATTCCAGCTTGATCAAAATCGCCACCACCAGCATGACCGGGCTAAACACAATCAGCGCGATGCCAGCGGAAATAAAATCGAAGGCTCTTTTCCCAAATTGATTGTACATGCGTCTCCACTCCTCCCCACACTATATGGCATCTATCTCTACAATCTCTTAAACACGGCGTTTTTAACGTAATTCGTCAAGCACCATAAGGCTTTTAACGGGTTCAGCTTCTCTACATCGCGGTACAGACGCCACATTTTGTAGACGGCTTTCACTTTATTGTTTGAAATCGAGCCTTTCACGAGGCGATAGTAGCTCAGCTCAACGGGCAGGCCGTAGGCCAAATGCCCTTTTTTCAAAATCGACAGCCACATGCCCGTGTCCTGCTTCGCCCGAATGTTCGGCATTTGCACCTGGCCGAGCTTATGCCGATCCAGCATGACGGTTAAACAGCCGATAATCGTATTTTTCAATAACGTATCGTAATTAATAGAAGGAACTACTCCGATCACACGCTCCGTCAGCTCCCCTTCCTCCGACATCACCCGGTAGCTCGTGAAGGAGAAACCGATATCCTGCGTACGCATAAAATCAAGCTGCAGCGCCAGCTTCGTCGGGAGCCACAAATCGTCGCTGTCCAGAAAGGCGAGATAACGGCCCCTCGACAAATTCATCGCAGTATTGCGGGCTACCGCCGCTCCGCTGTTCTTCTGCAAGCGATGCAGCTTAATCCGGCTGTCCAGCGCAGCTTCCGCCTCAATAATCTCGCAGGAATTGTCCGATGAACAATCATCCACGATAATCATTTCCCAATCGGTGAATGTCTGGGCTTTGACCGAAGCAATCGTTTCCTTAATAAAACGCGAGCAGTTGTAGGACGGCGTTACAATCGTAACGACCGGGTCCATCAAATTAGACACGAATATCCCTCCAGCTTATCATTAGGTGCTTGCGGCGCGGGCAGGCTTACTGCCTACTTCCTGAATAAATCCAGCGGCTTGCGCTCTTGGAGCGTAGCATAGGGCAGCAGCCAGGCTATCGCTACGTAACAGAACAACAATCGGTTCTCATTCAAATCGCCAGACACATTGGCGTTCAGGAACAGGAACACTACCGAGAAAACAGTAACTAAAGTGAAGCGGTCTGTCATTTTACCAGCTATAAAGTGCGCAGCTGCTCGAACCGCACCCCAGAATATCGCAAGAAACAGCAATACGCCAGCAAGCCCAAGCTCGCTCCACAGCTCCAGAAAAATATTATGCGGATAATTCGATACATCCTCATGGGCGAAAGCGATCGTAAAGCTGCCAATACCGCCTCCGAAGAAAAAATGATCCTGTATCATTTGCCACGCTACCGCATAACGCTCCACCCGGCCTTCCGCCGATTCTCCGCCTCCCGGCTGATTAAACAGCACCGAGATGCGATAAATGAAGGTGTCCATTACGCCAGAAGCTACGAGTGGTACTGCGAGCGCAGCGAGCAGCAAAATAATGAAAAAAAGCGTGCCTACTCCTTTGGAGAAGGTAATTTTGCCCCGGTTCACTTTCACAGACAGGAACATAATTAGCACGATCGTTCCGACCAGCGTAATAAGCGGCGTCCGGGCACCACTGACGGCAACCGATAGAAAGGTAAGCGCCAGAAACAGGCTGGCGACAATTTTGGCCGGTGTCCGCAGCAGCGGATTGTATAAATATAAACCGATCAAGGCGATAACCGCGATGCCATTCGTTCGGCCAAGCGACAGATAATCCGAGCCAAGCACCTCAATCTGTCCAATGAATTGGCCAGCTTGCAGCTTCTCCAGAAACATCTGCAGGCAATAAAAGGTCATTAGCGAGGAGACGGCAATAATGCCGACGAAAAATCGCTCCAGCCCTTTTTTATCACGAATAAGCAAAAAAGGCCCGATGAAGGACCAGGCGGTCAGCAGCATGAAACGGGATGTTTTCTGAATCGCGAAGGAATAGCTTGTCGAATAAGAAAAGCTGAACAAAATGTAGCCAATCAGCAGCACAAACAGCAGCAGCGGAATTAGCGCCGGCTTCGGCAGCTCTTGGGATTGCATAAGGCGAACAAAATAAAGAAGCATCGTCACTGCCATTAGAAAAAAGGTTAAGTCGACGGGAAAGGAAATGCCCGATTTAATATAGCCGGATAATAAAAATACGCCCAGCAGAAATTCCCCTGACGCCAATATCGCAAACGGGGCAGCCAAAGCCCCCCACTTCCGCTTGGCGCCAGGCAAGAGCGTGGCCCCAAATGCATTCGATTTTAACATCAGTGACCACCCTCTCTTTCCTTCTTAAAAGTATGCTGTAAAGCTATACGGCGCTGCGGTTCTGGGATGTTATCGTCCGCTTCACGAAGGCTTTAACCTCCGACAAATCCGAACGGATAATGCCTTCCAAATGCTGAAGCTCCAGCATGACCGGCTCAATATCCTGCGCCATTGGCTTACCGATGAAAATGCGGTTGTTGAGTGTAGCCGACATGCCTTCAGCATCGGTCAGCAGCTCCTCATACATTTTCTCGCCCGGTCGCAGGCCGGTGAATTTAATGTCAATATCGCGGTACGGCTCGAAGCCGGATAAGCGAATTAAGTCTTTGGCCAGCTCATAAATTTTGACAGGCTTGTCCATATCGAGAATGAATACCTCGCCGCCCTTGGCGAAGGCGCCTGCTTGCACGACCAGTTGGGAAGCTTCCGGTATCGTCATAAAATAACGAATCATCTCCGGATCGGTTACGGTAACCGGGCCGCCCTCGGCAATTTGCGCTTTAAACAGCGGAATGACGCTGCCCCGGCTGCCCAATACGTTGCCGAATCGCACAGCTGCAAATTTTGTTTTGCTGTAAAAGCTGATCGACTGCACGATAATTTCCGCTACGCGCTTCGTCGCACCCATGACGCTCGTCGGATTGACCGCCTTGTCCGTCGAGACAAGAACAAATCGCTCCACGCCGTGCTGGTCACAGGCTTCGGCTACATTTTTCGTACCCATAATATTGTTCATGACCGCCTGCTTCGGATTGCGCTCCATCAGCGGAACATGCTTATGAGCGGCTGCGTGGAATACGACTTGGGGACTGTATTCGCCAAACAGCGCGAACAGCGTCTCACGGTCTTGTACATCGGCAATAATCGCCTCCGTCTGCAATTCCTTAAACGTCTTGCCCAGCTCCATATCAATTTGATAGATGCTGTTCTCCCCATGACCGAGCAGCAGCAGCTTGCCTGGCTTAAACGGCGCAATTTGGCGGCACAGCTCTGAACCAATGGAGCCGCCTGCTCCCGTCACCAGTACAACCTTGCCTTCCACGTAATTCGCGATGCCTTCGAGATCGATAGCCACTGGGCTTCTGCCGAGCAAATCTTCTACTTCGACATTGCGAATCGACGATGCCGTCACTTTGCCGAGAATAATGTCGTCCAGCCGCGGTACAATTTTCAGCTCACAGCTTGTTTCCTTGCAGAGATTGATAATTTCAGAAATATCCTTCTTGCTTGCCGCCGGAAGGGCGATAATGATGTGGTTGATCTCATGCTTCTCGACAACTGCGGCGATATCATTGCGATTGCCTAGTACGCGAAGGCCGCCAACGCGGTTGCCCCGCTTCTGCTCATCATCATCAATAAAACCAACCGGGTAGCTGTTGTTGATGTATTTGTTTTGCTTAATTTCCTTAGCCACCATCGAGCCGCAGTCGCCTGCGCCGATAATCAATACTTTGATATCGCCAGTGCCTTTTTTGTTGTAGGTATCGCTTCTGAGACGCAGCGCAAAGCGCGTGCTGCCTTTAACGATCAGCGAAGATTGGAAGATGAACAGCAGCAGAGCTAGATCCACCCACTCCCACTTCAAAACGCTAAACAACAGTCCGCTGACGATAACGCCCAACGTGACCGCTTTGAAAATCGACACAAGCTCGCCGACGCTCGAATACTTCCATATTCGCTGGTACAAATTGTAACGAAGCATGAATAAAATCGTTGATGTAGACAGGACAGGCGCAAAAATAAGCACCGCATGCCAGTAGCTCGCTCCTTCGCCTTCATACATTAAGGCGAAGCAGATTAATGTGATGAGCGTACTTGTTAAAATATCAACGAATAACAAGAGTGGAATTCTTTTTTTCCACATCTCTCTTCTCTCCTCCTATACCAACTCACTATAATTGTAGACTCTATTTGGTCAGCAGCTGCGAGTAGAAACCAAGCAGCTTGTTCTCTTCATGCACCCAGTTCAGCTGTTCGCGTACGGCCCGCTGGCCATTACGTCCCATTCTCGCCGCTTTCGCCGGGTCGTTCTTTAGTTCATTAATCGCTCGCAGTACCGCCAGCCCATCGTTAGGATCGACCGCAATGCCGCACCCATGAAGGTTCACGAATGCTTCCCAGCTTGGAAAATTGGAGCAAATGATCGGCAGCCCTGCATTCATATATTCAAAAAACTTCGTCAGCTCTTTCTTCGCATAATGCTCAGTCGGCGGAAACAGTGCGAGACCCGCCAGCCAGCGGCTCTCGGCGTAATAAGCGTCAATCGCCTCGCGGGCGATAAACTTCTCTACACCGTCGATCGTTACGCGATCCGCCGCAGCACCGGCAGCTTCGGCAACCCGGTCTGCAATCGGCTGGGCGCATTTGCCTACATAATGCACATGAATGCGCTCATCCAGCTTTGCTATCTGAGCATGCAGCTCGGAGCCGCGATCCAATGTGACATTGCCCGTGTACAGCAGATGAATGGCATCATCGTGCTGCGCTGCGCCAGCTTCCGCGTCTGCAGCAGGCTTGTCCGCCATCGGCTGCAGGATCGGATAGTTCAGCACATCTACGCCGCGCAAATATTTGTCCCGGTAATATTTTTCTGCCAGCACAATTTCGAACTGATTAATACAAAGCTTCTCTACAATGCGATAAATGCTCGCAAGCGTATTTCTAGCCCAAACTGGCAAATATTTCTTCTGCCGAATGCCCGTTTCGTAATCCTCGTGGATGTCGTAAACGACATGATTGGATTTATTTTTGAGCAGCCACCCTACCCAAATCAGCTCGGGATCATGAAAATGGTACACATCCGCCTCAAGCTGCTTGGCGAGCCGGTAAGCCTGCCAGCTGTTCTTCGTCATACGAACCCAGCGGTTCGCTGCTTTCTGAAGCTTGATCAGCTTGAAAGCAGGTTTTACTCGGTCCAGATCCGGATGGTCCGTCGCAATCAGCGTCACATCATAGGCCGCATTCGCGAGCGAGGCGCATTCTTTATGGAAAATGCGGGTATCCATCGGATGGTGCACCGTTGTCATATGAACCACCTTATGTTGAACCATCGTAAACCACCTTCTGCCTGAAAATTTAAGCTTGCCGTTTTCTGCGCACCTTGCCCAGCACCTGCTGCATTTTGCCCCGGAGCGCCGTTCTGCTCGTATGTACCATCGCTTTAGGGAACAGCAGCACAACCACTGCAAACCATACCATTGCAAAAATGCCTGACACTGCAAGATTTACAAAGCTGACCATGCCAAGCGGCCTGATCGCCTCCGTCACGGCATATAAGCCAATAAGCGTCCACACACTGCCGAGCAGCGCAGGCAAATGCGCCTTCCCCAGCTCCCGCCACGTGCACGACAAAATCGTTTTACACAAGTACAGCATATTGAAGTAGTGCAAGCTTATGGCAATTAAAACGCCGAAAGCGGCCCCGGACAAGCCCCAGCGCATGCCAATCCCTGCGCCCGCGATAACAAGCAGAACATAAAGCACCTGCCGTGAAGCCCGTTTGTACACATACCCTCTTGCCAATACGAGTGAATTGCTGATTTTGTAAGTTGTACGGAATAACATGCCAACGCATAAAATTTGGAATGGAATAACGACCTCCGTCCACCCGCTTCCCAGAACGACAGCGACAATCTCGGGAGCTAGCAAATAACAGATGACGCTAATAGGAGCAACAAGCAGGGATGTATAAGAAATGCTTCTAATATAAGAGGCTTTTAGCTGCTGAAGATCATCCTGAAGCTTGGACATCGACGAAAACAGCACTTTATCGAGCACTTGCCCAAGCAGTGTAGCCGGAAGCACTGCCAGCTGATAGGCTCTGCCGTACAATCCCAGCGCAGCTGCGCCAAGCCCGCGGCCAATGATCAAATTATCGCTTTGGACCGCCAAATAATTGCTTAGGCTGTCGATGGTTGCGCCACCGCCAAATCGCAGCAGCGATTTCGCCGCCTGTGCATGTCCACTCGTCTTTTCCCGCAGAAACCGGGGCGGCTGTGCGGCAATCAGCATCGTAAAGCGGATAGCCGTCTGCACCAAATGCGCTGTTAACAGCGCCCAAATGCCATAGCCATACACCCCGAGCGTAATGCCGACGATGCCGTAGCCCGCCGTATAAGATACGATTTGCGACAGCGATAGCTGACGGAACTTCAGCTCCCGTTGCAGCAAAGCTTCAGATACAATGGCAACGCCATTGAGCGGAAACACGAGCGCCAATATGCCCAGCACTTCTGCAAGCTGCGGCATTTTGAAAAAACCTGCCAGCAGATCAGAGGACAGCCAAAGCACCGCTGCCACTACAACGCCAAGCATTGAAGAAATAAAGAAGGAAACCTGCAAGTCGACCGTGTTAATTTCCTTGCGCTGAATAATGGCCGGACCTACACCAATACTGGCAAACAAGGTCGAGAAGCTGACGATTACGAGCGCCATATTAATGAGTCCAAACTCCTCGGCACCGACGAAGCGGGCAAGGACGACAAGCACGACCATCTGGATGACATTTTGCAATCCGGTTCCCGTGAATGCCCACAGAAAGCCCTTGCGGGTTCTGCGGGTCAAGCCAGCTTCCGACACGTGATTATCCGATTTGGCTGGCATAAGCGTTAATATCCGGGCGGCCGATGGAAGCATACACGAATTGCCGCTTCTCCATCTCTGCCAAATCAAATATGTTGCGTCCGTCGATCAAAATCGGCTGCCTAAGCCGCTTTTTCACTTCATCCAAATCCATCTTCACCACTTGCGGCCACTCGGTCAAAATGACGCAGGCATCGCAGCCGTCGACCGTTTGCAGCAGATCATCCGAATAAACAACATCTGTGCCAATAACCAGCTTCGCTTGTTCAACCGCTACCGGATCATACGCATGCACTTCAGCACCGCGGCTGATAAGCTCGCGAATGATCGGAATCGAAGGCGCAGAGCGCATATCATCTGTCTCCGGCTTAAACGCCAGACCGAGCACAGCAATTTTTTTGCCTGCGACAGAACCTACAATTGTATCGATTTTTTGCACAAAATGGATCGGCTGATTTTTGTTCGTCGTAATAACGGATTCAATCAGCTTGAAGTCGTACCCGACATTTTTGGAGATGGAAATGAGTGCCTCGGTATCCTTCGGAAAGCAAGAGCCGCCAAATCCGATACCGGCATCTAAAAATTTATTTCCAATGCGGCTGTCCAGTCCTAGCCCGTAAGACAAATCGACCACATTCGCACCGACCCGCTCGCAAATATTGGAAATATCGTTAATGAAGGAAATTTTCATCGCGAGGAAGGCATTGCTGGCATATTTAATCATTTCAGCCGTTTCAATGTTGGTCTCGACAATGGTCGTGTTGAATGGTTCATGGAGCTCGCGAATGAGCTGCATCGCCTGTTTGCTTTCAGCGCCGATGACAGCACGCTCCATATTCATGCAATCCTTGATGGCCGTACCTTCACGCAAAAATTCCGGATTGGATACGACATCAAAGCCTGCCTCTCTTCCGCCCAAATGCCCCCGAATGATCGACTCTACCCGCTTGCCAGTTCCAACAGGCACTGTGCTTTTGTTCACGACAACTTTATAGCCGTTCAGCGACTTCCCAATCGTCTCGGCCACGCCGTCAACGTAAGTCAGATCCGCTTCGCCGGTTGGCGACATTGGCGTGCCCACTGCAATATAAATAATATCCGAAGCCTGAATGGCCGCTTCCACGTCGCTTGAGAAGGCAAGTCTTCCCGCTTGGCGGTTCGCGTGTACCAATTCAGCAAGACCCGGCTCATAAATGGGAATTTGACCGTCATTCAGCTGGTCAATTTTGTTTTGGTTAATGTCGGCACAAATGACATGATGGCCTTTCTCTGCGAAGCAAGCGCCGTTCACCAGGCCAACGTAGCCTGTACCAATTATCGTAACTTTCATTATGCATTCACTCCACTTTTCGCACGGCTTAAAATCTGTTCAAGCGATTTAATTAAATCTGCGGAAAACTCCTGACGTTCGAGTGCGAACTCTACATTTGTCAAAATAAAGCCCGGAATTTCACCGACATCGTAGCGTCTGCCCTCAAATAGATATGCGAGTACGTCCTCGACTTGGTTCAGCTTTTGCAGCGCATCGGTCAATTGGATTTCCTGGCCAGCTCCGACCTCTTGCTGCTCAATCAGATTGAATACTTCCGGCGTCAGCACATACCGCCCCATAATGGCAAAGTTGGAAGGCGCTGTGCCCAGCTTCGGCTTCTCTACCAGATTGTTCACTTTAATAAAACGATCATTCACCTCAGATGGATCAATGATGCCATAACGCGCCGTTTCTTTATCCGGTACATGCTGTACGCCGATAACCGATTTGCCCGTTTGCTCAAAAGCATCAATCAACTGCTTCGTGCATGGCGTCTCGCCTTTAACGATGTCATCACCGAGCAGCACGGCGAAAGGCTCATTGCCGATAAACTTGCGTGCGCACCAAATCGCGTGCCCGAGACCTTTTGGTTCTTTTTGACGAATATAATGAATGTCGACCTTGGAAATTTCCTGTACCTTCTCAAGCAGATGCAGCTTTTGATTTTTCAGCAAATTCGCTTCCAGCTCAAACGCATTGTCAAAATGGTCCTCAATCGAACGTTTGCCTTTACCCGTTACAATAATAATTTCTTCAATCCCGGATTGTACGGCCTCTTCTACAATATATTGAATCGTTGGCTTATCCAGGACGGGGAGCATCTCTTTCGGCATCGCCTTTGTTGCTGGCAAAAACCTCGTTCCAAGTCCGGCTGCCGGAATAATCGCTTTTGTTACTTTCATCGCAAATCCCTCCCAAGTTAGATAAAAAGTGGTTACACTTCAATAAACACGATACTATTTATCTGAACATCCGTTGCCGCAAGACGGCTTTTCCATTCCTGTGCAACCGGAGCGAGTACCCGGTTCTCCTTGATCACGAGCGTATGCCAATCGACCAGCTCTGCAATCGTCTGTGCTTCCGAGCAATGAACATAAGAAGGCAATTCCCAGATTACAACTTCGTAGCTATCCCGAAGCTGCGCCATCAATTCCTCAGCCGACGTTTTCATGGAAAGGCCTCCGCCTACCACGCATACTTCGATGTAATCCAACTGCTGTCCGGCGGTTTTGATTTTGCCATAAAAGCCTGGGCTAATTGACCATTCCGCATAGCCTTTTTTGCCGGAAGCCGTACTTGGCAGCTTGCCGTTCGGGTTAAACCTCACCCAAGCGACCTTGCTTTCCACAGCCAGCTTCTGCGCCAGCTGCTTGCTGATATTCCCGCTCGCACCTTTGCGGTCAAGCGTTCCAAAGGCCAATGTACGCTTCCCGCTTTTCTCCATCACATGGCGGTAACGCATTGCACGCGACTTCGCTTCCTCTGCCGCACGGCGCTTCAGCCATCCCCCATAAAACGGGATAGCAGCTTCCGCCCGGCTGGCGAGCTTCGTCGTTTCCATCGGAACCTCGGCGAATATCGCTTGCACCTCCGGCGCTGTCTGCAGCTTGCGCGACATCATATGCAGCAGAAGCCATAAGCACAATAGGATAATCAGTCCGCCAACAAATGCGAGCAGCACATAAAATAACGGATTGGGGTTCACATAAACCGCCTTCTCCGCACTTGCTTTATGCAATAAAACTACGTTGTTGATTTTAAACAGCTCCAAGCTTTGCGAACGGAACACGCTAACGATGGTGTTGGCAATGGACGCTGCCTGCTTACGGTCACCATCGGTTACGGTAATTCGGATAACCTGCGAGAGCTCGACGCTTTTCGCGCTAACTTTGGCAGCCAGTTGATCTGTGCTGTAAGGCAGGCCAAGCGCCGCAATTACCTGCTCCAAAATCAGTGGATTTTTCAAAATAACATTATACGTATCCATCAACTTGAGACTGCCTTGAATGGAAGTGAAATTATCACTTGTCTCTTGTGAGGTTATTACAATTTCAGCCGTTGCCTTATAAGACGGAGGACTTTGCATTTTCACATAGCCCACTGCGACTGACAGCAGCAGTGCCGGAATAATGACAAACGGCAATCTGCGGATGATCAGCTTAACCATTCTGTGTATTTCCAAATCTCTCATCCCCTTGCAAAACAATCATTCGCCCGTCATAGCCTGGCGTTCATTCCTATTCAGACTGTCTATGACTTGGAGTTCGCTTCTGCTGGTACAATGCCAGAACGCAGCTCCTTGCTTGGCGGTATGCTGCTGGACTCCCCCAGCAGCAGGCTTAAATCAAAAGCTTCATCGAATACAATGGCCGCTGTCATCTTATTGCGTTTGGCCCAGCTTACGCGGATAAGACGACCGTTTGCCTCGAACGCCGAGCCGATAATTTGCAGCCTGACCTTCTTGCCTTCATGCATCGCCGCCTTCTGCGGGAGCTCAATTCGGCAGCCCGTGTAGCTAATATCAAGCAGCTGTGTCCGGTAGCGCTCTTCTTGATCGACCACGATCGAAGCG
The DNA here is from genome assembly GCF_059609455.1 of Paenibacillus liaoningensis. Classification (NCBI taxonomy): domain Bacteria; kingdom Bacillati; phylum Bacillota; class Bacilli; order Caryophanales; family Paenibacillaceae; genus Paenibacillus; species Paenibacillus liaoningensis. The sequence continues at coordinate 118,456 of NZ_JCAALU010000020.1, read as the reverse complement.
CGCCGCTTCAGCCTAACTCTCGGGGACTTGCGATTTATCGACTTATAGGTGTACTTGAAGTTAGAAAGATAACTGGTCACAGAAGTCCATACGCCCGCCTGGAAAATGCCCTTAACGAACTCATCCGCACTGCCATATACTTCAGCAAGCCATTTGCGCTCCTCATCAATGTTGCTCCAATGAAGCTTGAAGCCCACCTGAAATCCGGAGCCATGCTTATCATAAAATATTTTTTCGGCAGCTACGCGTATAGCGTCCTGGGATAACGGAATATCCAGCTCCATGCGCTCTGGGAGCGGCAAAATCGAGTCCGTATAAATACGGCAGCCTGTCTCGCTAATATCCAGTGTCCTGACGTTTTCCATCTTCAGCTCTTCATCATCCATATAACGAAGCGTGAGCGGCAGCTCCTTGGCAAAGCGTTCCGCCTCCCGCATGCGCGGGCGTTCAAAACCAAGCAACAGCGCGAGAAGCAGGAATACTCCGTTATAACCGAGCCAAAATAAATTAATAAGCATAGGCTGCAATTCATTTTCTCCTGCACCCGCAATACGCCCCACATTTAAACCCATCAGTACAATCGACAGCGCAAGCAGAACAAACAATGGCATCATATAACGATAATTAATAGACGTTTTGTTCTGATAAATGCCTTTCGGCGTCACTTCAAAGGGAATAGCCTTGCGGAAGATTGTTTCCTGAAGGGCTGCGAGGAATAGCGTTGGCGTCATGGCCGTCTCGTAAACATTGTTCCAGAACACATTAAGCTTCTTATTCGTTAAATAAGGTACAACGGTAACCGAGAACAAGAAATACGGCAGCCAGAAAATAAGCAGTTGTTTCAAGCTTGTTTCAAGAATCGCCACACCAAAGGTCAAAAAGAGCATAGGAGACAATATGTACATAAAGCGCGTAACGCCAAAGTACCAATACAGCAGGTTGGAGAAATAAAGCAGGCGCTGCATCAAAGATAAACCCTTAGCCTCAAGCGGATTGGACATCCTCGTCGTCTGTATCGTGCCCCTTGCCCAGCGGGCCCGCTGTTTGATTTGATCGGATATGGACTCAGACGTTAGTCCTAGTGCCAGCACCTCATTCAAGCAATAAGAATCAAATCCATTGGATTGAAGCTTCATCCCTGTAGCCAAATCCTCTGTTATCGTACCGATAACGAAACCACCAATATGGTCAATGGCGCTGCGCCGGAAGATGCAGTTGCTGCCCACATAAATAACAGCGTTAAAACGGTCTCTTCCAGATTGAATAAGCCGCATAAACATATCTTGCTCGTTCGGAATGTTGCGCCCTTGGTAATAGTTGTATTGGAAAATATCTTCGTTGTAAAAAACTTGGGGCGTTTGTACGTAAGCAAGCTTCTCATTCTCTGCAAAAAATCCTACCGTTCGCTGTAAAAAATCCGGTTTTGGCATCATATCGGCATCTAAAGTAAGGAGCAAATCGCCCTTCATCTTCGTCAGCGCATGATTCAAATTACCCGCTTTAGCATGTTCATTTCCGGGACGATCGAGATAATGAACGCCTAAACCTTCGGCTAATTCTCTCATTTCCGCTCGCTTTCCATCATCACACACCCAAATGTTTAACAGATTTTCCGGATAATTCAAGTTTTTACAAGCAAGTATGGTTTTTCTAACCAAGGATGGCGGTTCATTGTAGGTAGCGATCGTAACATCCACAGAATAAAGGTTGTCAGGTAATGGCGCAGGCTTTCTTTCAGTGGGTTTTAGCAGAAGAATGTGGAATAAAACGGATTGAAAAATAGAAATGATTTCAAAAAATAGTAACAACGATCCAAAAATTAATGACCAGCCAGATGGGAGTGTTTGTACAAGTCTCCATACTAGATACACGATCATGATAGCAATGGATAGCGTTGTTAATATGTACCTAGCTTTTGTTTTCAAATAACCCCAATCCTTTGCGCTCTATTTATTCGCCATAATTCCATTCCTTTTCTGACTAATCTACAACATGGATTGACTATACTGTCTAATTTCGCTGTCGATATTTGTTAAATCGGCCGGAAATATGATATTTTTGGCGGCTAAGGCTCAAATTCAAAGTTATCTTATCACAATCCTTGCCCCTTTAAAAGTTAATTTTTCTTCTTAACATTGTAATCTTATTGGCAAAAGTGTAGAAAAAAAGCGAAAAAACTCTAATTTTACGCGGTTTACGCGAAATTAGAGTTTTCTCAGAATACCTATTTAGTATTATATCAGCCAGTGTTTGATAGAGTTGAGACCAGGACTTGACGACTAGCCCAGTCTAATCTATTAAAGCGTTTTTTGCAGCGTTTGGTAAGCGCTCAGGCTATCAGCCGACGAATCGATATGCCAGTCCAGCTCTTTGTTCTCGTTGAACCAGATCAAGCCTTTAATTTGGCTGTACGCTGGCGATTGCACTTGATTCATCGCATCAATAACCCATTCGTTTTTGCTGCCGCCGCTTTCTGTTGTGCCAGTTTCAGCGATAATGATCGGCTTGCTCGAAATGCTTGTCAGCGCTTGGTACGAAGCGTAGAATACGTCGTTAAAGCTTCTCCACGAGCTCCACGATTCTTTCGTTCCAAAGTTGTAGCCATCGATCGAAAGCAGGTCTACGTAAGCATCGCCTGGGTACATAGCTGTAAACGATGCGTTTTTGCCAACATTTTCAGCGTTTACGTTGTACATGAATTTTACATTCGTTGCGCCTTGCTCTCTGAAAATCGTAACGACACGTTGGAATGCCGCTTTGTAAGTCTCGTTTGTGTTAACTGTGCTGTCGCCAACGCCCCAGCCGTACCAGTTGCCATTGCCTTCGTGGAAAATGCGAAGCCAAATTTCAGGGTTTTTGTTAGCTGCTTGCCAGTTAACCAGTTGTTTTGCCGTTTGTTTCAGGTAAGCGTCTACTACGCCTCTATTAATATCAGCAGTCGAATATTCTTTGTAATTTTTATTTTTAAACTCAAGGGTAAGTAGGTTAATCGAACCATTATTATTTACATAGTCCATAAAGCCCTTCCATTCATTAATCCCTTGGTTCGAGTTGACAAAAGTATGTACAACATCTTGGTGTCCACCGATTAGTTGCTCGTAGGCAGCGATGTTGTTCAAGCTTTGGTTCGGCCAAGTGCCGATCCATGCTCCGTTGTAAAAGTTGGTTTGCGCGCTAGCAGGGAGTGCCCAGAGTAATGTCGAAGCGAGCATAAGGAGTGTAAGAGCGAATTTTGTAGTTTTCATAGTAAGTTCCTCCCCCGAGCGAATGATGGTCGTGGTCCGAAGAACACGCCGCACCTTCATCAGGCAAAGGAGGCTATGTCGGGCTTCGGCAGCTGGCGAGCATATCCTGTTAAAGGATGAAGCCCCTATAGCTTTGCGCACATCAGGTTTCCCTGAGTTTGCCTTTTCGTGTAAGCAATAAAAAAAAGATAGTCCCTGCTCCCGAAAGAACAAAGTCTACCTTGATTAATAAAGGAAGAATCGATGTTGAATTCGGTAGCTGGCGAGCATATTCCGTTAGGAATGAAGCCCCTGTAGCTTTGCGCACATCAGGTTTCCCTGAGTTTGCCTTTTCGTTAAACGATCTAGGTATAAAGTACGAGCTAAAGTAATATGGTGCTATTGTACACCTTAAGCGCAAATTTCGTCAATTTATTTTTTCATAAATTTATACAACGAAAAAATATCCATTAAAGTAGCAAATCGCATACACAATATGAAGCAGGAAAAACATCATGAAATAAAACATTTGCAGCGCCTTATTATTTTTCAGCACATCCGCAAAATAAATGTAGAAGGGGAACGCAACCATGACATAACGTGGAATGCTCTGCAAAAATTCGGCGCTGGCGAACGGAATGAGCATAAGCAGCAATCCATAGGCAAAAAACAGCCATTCATGAGCATTACGGCGAATATCTTTCCAGCGCATAATAAGAAAGGCAGCAAAAATGACGAGGACGGCATTCGCGATAATAAAGGCAAGCAGGCCATTTTCCCAGCCGCCATTTCCTGAGAAATAAGGCTTTTGGATAAAATGAATATAGTTCGAGAACGGAGCAACCGTCTTGCGATACCAGTTGATGCTTTGCTCGGTAATCGGAGCCAGCAAATCGCCAGTAAGCCATTTCATGTACAACAGATAACCGGCTAGCGGCAGCGCCGAAATGATTGCATAGCCTAAATACTTCGTGTCCTTCCACTTGAAACGGTACAGCCTGTGTTCGATCAACAGCGTACCCACAACGAAAAACAAGTTGACGAAGCCCAAATTGCGCGTCACAGCGGACAAGCCCCCGAACAGAAACGCGAGAAAATATCGTTTTTGCATCGCATAATAGACGGTCATTAGCGACAGCATGAGGAACAGGCTCTCTGTATAAGGCACGGCATAGAAGATGGCGGTCGGAAAAATGAGCAGCAGCAGCACCGCGACTTGGGCGTGCTCCTGTTTCAGTCCTCTTTTTAAACAAATGCCATAAAAATAAAAAAGTGATACGAGCAAAAACAAATTCGATAAAACCGATCCCACGACTGTCGCATCGTATTTAGAAATAGACTCCACCAAAAAGACTAACAAAGGGTATAAAGGGAAAAACACCCAATTTGCACTAGGATGCGATTCGTTGATGTTATACGTATCATAGCCATTTTCGGCAATTCCCAAGTACCATACGCTGTCAAATTTCCTTAGATCCTCGAAGCTCGGCTTCTTCAGCTGTGAAATATCCGTCTGGATCGAGAGCTGGCTCGATGTGAAATCATGCCCCTGCACGACCGTATAGTCCGGCGGAATTTGATAGTTCGGAAACAGATTCATGCCGAGAAAGCCTGCAAAATAAAGCAATATTCTCGTAATGACAAACAAGGAGAGCAGGAAGATCAAAACTTGCGTATTCGATTTTGCTTTAAGCAGCAGCGATTCCATTCGTCACCTCGTCTCTTGTAATTGCTGCGATTTCGTTTCCGCTGGCACAACGTTATGCAGCACGGTTTCCACGAAGTATTTCGGGCGTTTCTTCGTTTCAATGTAAATTTTGCCGATATATTCGCCAATTAGTCCAATGCACAGCAGCTGAATGCCGCCAATGAACCAAATCGAAAGAATCATCGAGCTCCAGCCGGATACCGTGTTTCCCTGCAAATGCCTGACGAATACATAAAGGGCGAACACGAGGCTCATGACCGACATAAAAAAGCCGACAACCGACACTGCGCGGATAGGAGATACGCTAAAGGAGGTAATGCCCTCCCATGCGAAGATAAGCATTTTTTTCAACGGGTATTTCGATTCGCCGGCGGTTCGCTCCAGACGATCGTAGTACACACTGTCGGATTTGAAGCCGATGGTAGGAATAATGCCACGCAGGAATAGATTGACCTCCTGGTACTCCTCCAGCTTATCAACGATCTTCTTGCTCATCATCCGGTAATCCGCATGATTATAAACGACGTTTACACCAAGCTTAATCATTAGTTTGTAGAAAAATTGCGCGCTGAACTTTTTGAACATCGTATCGGTCGTTCGTTTGTTCCGCACGCCGTACACGACTTCATAGCCCTGCTTGTACTTCTCAATAAACTTGTCGATCACCGTAATATCGTCCTGCAAATCGGCATCGATGGAAATAATGCAATCCGCATACTCCTTCGCCGTCAACAAGCCCGCCAGAAGTGCCCGCTGATGCCCGACGTTCCGGGAAAGCTTCAGCCCGCTCACAAAACGGTTGCTCCGGTGAAAGGAATCAATGAGCGACCACGTTTTATCGCGGCTGCCATCGTCTACAAGCAGCATTTTGCTGTGCTCGGACACCTTTCTCTCCTTCACCAGCCGTTCCAGCAGCAGGGACATTTGCCGCACCGTTTCCGGCAGCGCTTCTTCCTCGTTATAGCAGGGCATGACGATCGATACAATAGGCAAATCGGACTCATCGCCTCTCATGACTTTTCCCTCGCTCTCTATGATGTTGTCCATTTTTCGACAATTAGTATAATAGCATTCCTTGGTTAAAGTAAAGTTAAATCGCTGCTATTTGGCTGGGCATTTTTCTTTAAAACGTATTATGCACCATTTTCAAGAAAAAAAGCCCTTGCTGCAAGGGTAGCTGTCTGCCACCGCTGCCGCAAAGGCTGATCTTTGTCTGCATGGGAATATTACATTTGCTGAGGAGCCGAAACGCCCACGAGGCGGAGCGCATTCGCAATGACGGTGCGAATAGCGCCAAGCAGCGCAAGGCGCGCCTGAGTCTGCGCCGCGTCCTCGGTAATGACGCGTTCTGCTCTGTAATAGCTGTGGAACTGGGAGGCCAGTTCATATACATAGCGAATGATGCGATGCGGCGCATATTGCTCCGCCGCCTCCGCCACTTCCTGCGGCAGCTCGCCGAGCTTGCGCAGCAGGTCGTATTCAGCCTCCGACGTTAGCTTGCTGAGGTCGATCTGTTCAAGCGGCAGCAGCGCGAGGCTCTGCTCCTGCGCCTGGCGGAAAATGCTGCAAATACGCGCATGCGCATATTGCACATAAAACACCGGATTCTCGTTGGATGTAGAAATCGCGAGATCCATATCAAAATCCAGATGCGAGTCCATGCTGCGCATCGTGAAGAAATAACGGATGGCGTCTACGCCTACCTCATCCATCAAATCCTGCATCGTAACCGCTTTGCCGGTACGCTTGGACATTTTCACCTTTTCGCCGTCCTGGAACAGGCTGACCATCTGGGCAATCAACACGACCAGCTTGCCTGGGTCGTTGCCTAACGCCTCCATCGCCGCTTTAACGCGCGGAATGTAGCCGTGGTGGTCTGCGCCCCAAATGTTGATCATACGGTCGTAGCCGCGGCTGTACTTGTCCATATGGTACGCGATGTCCGGCGTCAAATACGTGTAGGAGCCGTCATTTTTGACGAGCACGCGGTTTTTATCGTCGCCGAAAGGCATCGTGTCGAGCCAGGTTGCGCCCTCTTCCTCATAGACGTGGCCCTTCTCCTTAAGCGCCTCAAGCGCCTGTTCAACCTTGCCGTTCTTGTAAAGCGACGTTTCGCTGTACCAGATATCGAAGCCGACGCGGAAGCGATTAAGATCATGCTTGATCTTGTCCAGCTCGCGCTCCAGGCCGAACCTGCGGAAAAACTCCAGACGGTCCTCTGTGCTCAAGCTCAGCAGACGATCGCCCTCCTGCTCGGCAAGCAGCTCTCCAAAGCCGACAATATCCGCGCCGTGGTAGCCATCCTCCGGCATCTCCGCTTCCTTGCCCAGCGCCTGCTGGTAGCGCGCTTCAATCGACTTCGCCAGGTTGTTCACCTGATTGCCGGCATCGTTAATATAATATTCGCGGGTCACTTCATAGCCCGCATATTCAAGCACATTGCACAGTGCATCGCCTACTGCTGCGCCGCGTGCATGTCCAAGATGCAGGCTGCCCGTCGGATTCGCGCTGACGAACTCCATCTCCACACGCTTGCCTGCGCCGATTTGCGTGCGTCCGTAGTTGTCGCCACCTGCGACAACCTCGCCAACGACGGCGTACAAGTAGCTTTTGTCCATGCGGAAGTTAATGAAGCCTGGGCCGGCAATTTCAGCCGATTGAATCGATGCTTTCGCATAATCGAGATTCGCGATAATCGTTTCGGCAATCATCCGCGGATTTTTTTTCGCCAGCTTGGTAAGCTGCATCGCTGCATTGGTCGCCAAGTCGCCATGCTCTTTATCCTTAGGCACCTCCAGCACGAATGCTGGCAGCTCCTCGCGCGCTGCGAGCCCGCCCGCTACTGCCGCGTCGGCAATAGCCGCTTTTACCTGCTCATACAATTGCTCTAATACATTTCCACTCATCGTTACTGTTCCCCCTGAATATGCAGCCGAATATGAAATCGGCCAGATAAATGCTCGTCAATCCACAAATCATATTTCCACTCTATTGAAAAAGGAGGCTCCGCCAGCTCTCCCGCAGCGGCGCCAGCCGCATGAAGCACAAGCTGCTTCGTCTCCGTCTCCATTTGAAAATTCATAAATGGGGACCGATAGCGCCCAGCCCGCTTGCCGCCCACAGCGAAAAGCTGCTCCGATTCTACCGCTCCCCTGCGCGTAATAAGCAGCTCGCCTTGGCGATAGCGAATAAGCGACCTGATTGGCTCCGCATTCGCTTCTCCCTCGATCGGCTCCTCATAGCGGATATAGAGCGAGCGATCCTTGCGAAACAGCTCCCCGCGATGCTCACCCACCTGAACAGCGCCATCCTGCCTGCTTTCCAGCTTAATGCTGACGTTCATTCTTTCTGACATCCTCGTGCTCCTGTATCTTCAGTCTTGACGTATGCTTCTACTATATACACGTATCCTTCCAATTTCAACGATTACCGTTGATTACTGCTCCTCTAGAAAAGGAACAATGCCGCGCCACGCTGCGATCCGATCTTCGAGATTTCGCATTTTCTGCGTCGGAATCGGGCTCGTGGACGGCATCTTGAGCAGCGCCAGCGAGTCAAACGCCGGATGCTTGCGAAAATATTTTCGAAACGTATCGTACGCCTTCGTACCATTAAATGCAAAGCAGCGCAGCCCCGGATATTGCGCCAGCAGCGCAGGCAAATCATTCGGCTTCTCATCCTTAATGTTCACATCAAGGCTGCCTTCGCGCTCGCAGGATTCAATGACGTCGAACACCGCCAGCCGATGCTCCTGCAAAAAAGCGAGCCGCTTCGCATAATCCTCATCCGGCGCCCCAGCATCAAACAACCCGTACACCATTCCCCAAAAATAGTTCCGCGGATGACCGTAGAACTGGCGATGCTCCAAAGATTTCACGCTCGGCGCCGTCCCCAGCACCAACACGCGGGCCCGCTCATCAATGACGGGAGGAAAAGAATATACACGCTCTGTCATCGCTCTGTCACCCCCTGCCAGCTGTTTTAACTATTATGGCATTTTTAGCGGGAAATTTCTCGCGCACAAATTAACACATGCTAATAAGAAGTACTACACAAAGTTAGTACTTCTTCAATCCGCATTATTTATCTAAAATAAAAGGACAAGGAGCTGATTAAATGAGCAAAGCACGCAGTATGCTTACCCTATTAGCCGCATGCATGGCACTTTTAACCGTCTATTTTTTAATGACAAAGCAGCAGCTGTTCGGTTCGCAGTGGCTTATTGGGTTTGCAAGCAGCCTGGCAGGCTCGATTCTAAGCTTTTGCGGCCCGTTTCAGGCTAGAAAACAATCCATTGGTTACGCAGCTGTCGCATGGGTCAACTTCCTGCTGTTCGGCTGGTACATTTTTATGTTTTCACCGCTCGCCGTGTTTTTTTTCGGACCTTAAGCTCACTTACCCATGCATGAACAGCCCCGTCAGCCAAGGCAGCAGCGCCAGCGAGATAAAGGCGGTCGCGATCATCGCTATGCTCGCTATCGATCCCGGTACAAGCCCAAACTCAAACGCTTTATGAGCACCAGCGCTATGTGCGCTGCTCCCCATGAGAACCCCTTTAGCGATATCGCTGCGAATGCGTGCCATTCGAATAACGAGCGGCCCGATAATCGTGCCAAGGATGCCTGTAACCAGCACGAAAATAGCCGTCAAGGTAGAAATGCCGCCAATCATATCGTTAATGGCCAGCGCAATCGGCGTTGTCGTCGAGCGAAGCAGCAGCGAGTCAATCAGGCTATCGCTCAGCTTAAGGGAACGGCTGAACAACAGCGCCGCCATCATGCCGACAATCCAGCCCGATAGAACGCCCGCAATAATTTCAAACGCATGCTTTTTCATAATAGCTGCATTCTTATACATAGGAACCGCCAAAGCAATCGTTGCCGGGCCAACCATGCTGCTGAGCAAATGGCCGCCTTCATTATAATTTTGATAAGGAATTTTTCCTAATGCCAGAATAAGAATGACGGCAATCGGTGTCACAAGCAGCGGAGACAGCAGCAGCATGGGCTTCAACCGGTGCAGCCGCTTCGCTCCCCAATAAATGCCTACTGTCAGCAAAATATAGACCAGCGCCATCATCCTCTGCCCCGCTCTTTCCTGCCCGCTACGAATTGCGTCATTACGCCAGCGCACACCATGACGAGAACAGAAGTCACCACAATAACGAGCAAAATTTGCACGCCGCTCCCCAGCAATAAATCTTTAAACTGCATCATGCCCGCAGCAGGAGGAATGAAAAACAACAGCATTTCCGCCACCAGCCACTTCGAGCCCAACTCGACCCATTCCACCTTGATCACTCTAAAATGCAGCAGCACAAAGACGAGAATCAGCCCCAAAATGCTTCCCGGCACCTTCAAATGCAGCCAAACCGATAATCCATTAAGCGTCCAAAACAGTGCTACAAAAAAGAGAACCTGGACGAGTCCAAGTGTTATTTTTCTTATCATGCGTATAGCCCCTTCCTTCATCCAGTGTATACCTGCGAATTGACATAGGTAAAATGAATAATTAGAATGATCTGTATTGATATTATCTATGCCAGAAAAATAGGAGTGCCTGAATGGACATTCGTCATTTGGAATATGTGCTGGAGGTCGTGCGCCATGAAAGCTTCACGAAAGCAGCCGAGGCCCTGCATATTACGCAGCCTACCATTAGCAAAATGATTAAAAACCTGGAGGATGAGCTGCAGACTCCCCTATTCATTCGATCCGGGAAAAAAGTGCAGCTGACCGATGCAGGTCAAGCTATCGTAGCCCAGTCGCAGGATATTGTCCGCCTGTTCAAAACCTTGCAAAACGAGCTTAACGATGTAACTGATTTTCGCAAAGGGCTGGTGCGCATTGGCCTCCCGCCGATGATCAGCTCGATTATGTTCCCTGAGATCGTCAGCCTGTTCGTGAAGCGCTATCCCGGACTGACGATTCGGCTGATCGAGGAGGGCTCGCTGACCGTAGAGGCCGAAGTAGCTAGCGGCGCCATTGATGCCGGGATTGTCATGATGCCTGTGAGAAATGACCAATTCGAGGTTTTTCCGGTTCAAAATGCAAGCCTTAGAGTCGTCATGCACCGCCAGCATCCGCTGGCAGGACGCAGCAAGCTGACGCTGCGCGAGCTTGAGCAGGAGGCGTTCATTATGTACCGCGAGGACTTCGCGCTGCATGCCCGCATCATAGACGAATGCGCACGTCTCGGCTTTAAACCCAAAATCATGCTCGAAAGCTCCCAGTGGGATTTTATTTGTGAAACGGTGGCGGTTGGACTCGGCATCGCTCTGCTGCCCGAAGCCATTTGCCAGAAACTCGATACGTCCCGCATCCGCACGATTGCTATGGTAGATCCCGTCATTCCTTGGAATCTTGCGATGATCTGGCGTCGAGACGGGTATTTATCGTTTGCCGCCCAAGAATGGATACGGTTTACGAAGGCTTATTTTGAATCGAAGGGGTCTTGATTTACCAATTTATTGAAAATTATCATAGCGGCTTCTTCCATAAAGAAGGATTCACGCGATTTTTGTCGAATGCTATCTTTAAAATATAAGACATTTTAAGTGAAGAGCTTATAGATGAGCTTATAAATGGACTTATATTTCTACGCGATGAAGGAGGCGACAGGCTATGGCTGGACCTTATATCTTCATTTTCACCGGTACTAGCGGATCTGGAAGAAAAACGATGGCTCACCGGATTGGCAAGGAACTTGGCATCAAGCATGTCAGCTCTTACACAACACGCCCTCCACGAGATTCTGAGCCGCCTGACCGCGACTATCACTATATTGAGCAAGAACGATTTGACCGGATGAACGCAAGCGGCGATTTTATTGAAACCGCCGTTATCCATAAGCATCATTATGGAATCCGCACTCATGAGCTTACTGACTTACTGAGCGAGGGCAAGCATGTGTATATGATTCTCAACAGCGATGGCGCTTCGCTGATCAAGAAGCTGTACGGCGAGCAAGTCGTCCGCATCTTCCTGTACGTAGAGAAACGCACCGTCATTGAGCGGCTGGAGGCGAAGGGGCTTCCTGCGGAGGTTATCAACAGCTACATGTCGATTTACACCGAAGAGGTCGTCTACCGCAAGCAATGTGAGCATGTGCTGGAAAATCTCGACCTGAATCGCACGATGATGAAAATTCGCGAGGCGATTCAATCGCATTTATAATTACAAAAACGGGTACTGCTCTACAATCAGAGCAGTACCCGTTATTTATTTTAATAAAAGCTGCTTCCTTCTCGATTAGTCTCCGCCCTCATGCCACAGCTCCAGCGGCAGACCGACTAGCGCTTTGCCGATCCACTCTCTTGCGATATTGTTGGAAGGCCCCATCGCAATGCCAGCTCTGGCATCTCGAAACAAACGCTCGAATACGCCTTTTTTGTAGCCATAACCTCCTGTTACATCCAATGCCGCTTTAGTCGCTTTGTTCGCCACCTCGGCCGCATGCACCTTAAATTCCACCAGCGGCAGCAGCAGCTCTACCTGCGGCCTGCCCTGCGCTTGCAGCTCATCCAGCTGCTTCGCCAATGCTTGCTGCCACGGCTTAAGGCTTTCGATTAAAATTTTCACTTCGGCCAGCTGCTGGCGAATAATTTGATAATCGGCCAGCCGTTTATTGAAATCCCGGTGAACCATGCCTTTCACATAAGCGGTCGCAGCCTCCAGAGCAGCCTCTGCAACGCCCAGCCAGGTTGATCCTAGCCCAATCAGGTATACCGGAGATACGCCGCTCTCCAAAATCTCCCGGCCTTGTCCTTCGATTCCTAATTTGTCCTGAGCCTCAACCCGTACACCCTCATAAGTAATCGGGCCGCTATGGTTGCCTCGCACACCTAATGCATCCCATACGCCAGGTGTAATGCCCGGCAGCTTGCTATCTACAAGGAAAAAGCTAACATCGGTAGGGGTCTGCGCACCAGGCGTCCTCGTCTGGAACACATAAAAATCCGCCTGGCCCGAGCTGGTTGTAAACGACTTCTCGGCATTCAGTATATAATCGTCCCCATCGCGGGAAGCTTCGCTGAAGTTGAACCACCAATGACCGCCCGATGCTTTCTCGCTTGTTGAATAGGTGCCTACAAGCCCCTCGCTTACCGGCACAAGCCAGCGCTCCTTCTGATCGTCGTTGCCGTACAGCGCAATCGTCTGGACGGCGCCCACATGCATCACATATACGAGCGAGGTAGAAGGGCAGCCCTTGCCGATTTCCTCAGCCGCAATCGCGAAGGCGACATGATCCAATCCGCGCCCCTTCCATTGCTCAGGGATCAACACGCCATTCCAGCCAGCTTCAGCCAGTGCTTGCAGATTTTCTTTAGGAAAGCGGCCTTCTCTATCCGTGGTCTCCGCTCTTGGCTTAATCTCCGCTTCTACCAAGCTGCGAATTTCTTCCCTTAGCTGCTCATAGTCAGGCTTAACATGGTCTGCAGTCGATGCTATTTGTACACTCATCTTCATCTCTCCTTAAGTTTCTTATTATTGGGATGCTACGCTCAGCAACGCTGCTTCCTTCTCCCGAACGAGAGGAATCACTTTTTCGCCGAATGCTTGAATGTCTTCATCGTAATGCAGAAAGGCGGTCAGAATGAGGTCCACCCCAATGGCCTTTAGCGCGATGATCTTGTCAGCCACCTGCTCAGCCGTGCCAATGAGACCCGTCTTAAAGCCATCGTTGTACTGCACCAGATCGTTGTAATCCGAGTTCGCCCACATCCCCTCCTTCTCAGGCGAGGCTTTCCCGGCGAACTGCACTTGACTGCGGAAACCTTCTACAGCCTCGGGGTCCGAATACGCAATAATGTCCCTCAGCACCTGCCTGGCCTCTTCTTCCGTATCCCGCACGATGACAAATGCATTTGCCCCTACTCGCAGCTCACGATTATTAGCCGCCGCAGCCGCCTTAACCTCATCAATTTGCGCCTTGAAGCCGTCGATCGTATTGCCATTCATAAAATACCAATCCGATACTAGAGAGGCCATCTTTCGTGCTGCCGAGGAATTGCCACCTTGAAATACGGGTGGAATGACGCTCGGCTTCGGCTTCAGGGGTGCGGAGTTAAGGCGGTAGAAATCGCCGCGGAAGGAAGCTTCATCCTGCGACCACAGCTCTTGCAGCACGCGGATAAATTCCTCCGACCTGCGGTAGCGCTCGTCGTGATCCAGCCATGGCTCGCCATAGCCATGAAACTCTCCCTTAAACCAGCCGCTGACGATGTTAACGGCAGCCCTTCCATGGCTGATATGATCAATAGTTGAAATCATTTTGGCTACTGTCCCCGGATGCCATAAACCCGGCAATACAGCCGCAATCAATTTAATCTTTGAGGTCACTGCCGCCAGCGCAGAAGCCAGACTAATCGCCTCCAACTGATTGTCTGCTCCATAACTGGCAATGAAACGGGTCTGGAGCAGCGCAAATTCGAAGCCCGCTTCTTCTGCAATCTGCGCATATCTCGCATTATCATCGAACGACCATCCGGTTTTTTGCGGAATTTTGGAGATGACCAAGCCTCCGCTTACATTTGGCACCCAATAAGCAAATTTCAAAATCATTTTTACTCACCTCTACTGATTTTTTAGTCAAGAGGATAGCCTGCGCTATCCCTCCTTGCGGCCCAATTTTTGCGCACGAAAAAGACACCTGAAGCTTTACTTAAATCAGGTGCCTTTAGTGGTCTAATCGGCAGTTTTTGATAATGAAACGTTTTTAAAAAAAGAAAGCATTTAATTCCGATAAAATTAATCGTATTTGATATTTATAATAGCTAATCACGCTAGCAATGCAACCGCCATTTATAGCGAATTTGTTGGATATCCTACATTTAGCGTATGGAATAGCAGGGATCAAAACAATAATCCACTTTGCAGCTGAATCTGTAGTGAGCTTATTTTTGCAGCCCCATTGCCGCATACGTTCCCGAAAGGGAGAGGCGTGTAAGCTGGAGGGCAATGTAACGCGGGGAATAAATCATCCGCTGGTCAAGCCAGCTTTGGATAATTCCCATAATGGATGCGCTCATATAATCGAGCAGCAAGTCCATAGGAACCATCATCTTCTTCTCCAGGCTCATCGCTGATATTTGGGCATAGCAGCTTTCCCGAATGACATCTGCCATTTTCACCCCGAAAGCTTCGCTCGGCTTTTTAGCAAACATCGCGCTATAGAAGCTTTCATTGTCCGCAATATGCTCGAATAAAGCGAGAAAATAAGGATCAGGCGCTTCAAAACCCGGCTGCTCGCGCTCCGGCTTCGCGAGCTCATGCTCCATAAGAATGCGCAGGGCAGAAAACTTTTGTTCCACGATTTTATCCAGCAAATCATACTTATCCAAATAGTGGGCATAGAACGTTGAGCGATTCACATTGGCTTTCTCCGTAATATCCTTAATGATAATGCTTGAAAACTCCTTCTCCATCATGAGCTTCACAAATGCATCGATAATCGTCTGGCGCGTGCGTTGAATACGGCGATCAACAGAATGAGCGTTTGAATGTTCCATCTGATGAACTTCAGTCCTCCTCCGCTTAGTCCGACACATGAATTGAATATGTTGGAAAAATAGGCTATGGGCAAAGCACGGCAACATATGGCCGCTTAATGTTGGTTTAGCAATAAAAGCAGGCAGATTGTTTGTTGCTGCCTTCAGGTTACTAGCTATAATAATAAATAAATCAAACTAAATCAATTGGTTTTTGCGAGATTAAAAAAGCAAGGGTTTACCCATGAAAGGAGACCAGCTTCAGTGCGGGGAGGACATTTTCTTCAAAGCTTGAATGATGGGAGAAGCGTATGGCTTGGAGGAGAGAAGCTAAGTGATTTGCCTGCCCATCCAGCCTTCAAAGGCACGCTTGAGACAATCAAAACCTTATTTAATCAACTCGACGACCCGGAAGTGCGGGATAAAATCGGCTTTCAAGTTTCAGGGACCGACCGCTATGCCCACAGCTCCTTCCTTGTGCCCTATACTTCCGAGCAGCTTGCGAAACGCAGCGAGTCGTTTGCTTTCTGGTCACAGGAGACGCACGGCATGATGAGCAGGCTGTCCGACTATGCACGGTCGATGGTAACCGGCTGGTATGCGGCAAGATCCGAGCTGGGTCAGCTTGATCCCCATTTCGAATCCAAAATCACCGCCTATTATGAGAAAGCGCGGGATCAGGATTTATTTTTGACTACCGCCATTATCGACCCGCAGATTGACCGATCCAGCAGTTTGGAAGACAGCCGCATCTCTGAACGTTTTCTGCATGTGGTGAAGGAGACGAGCGAAGGCATCGTCGTACGGGGTGCCAAAATGATTGCGACAGGCGCGCCCTATACCCATGATTTCCTCATTTTCTCCTTTCTTAAATTCAAGTCTGAGGAGCGCAAGCACGCTCATGTGCTGATCGTACCGGCTAACTCGCCAGGGCTGCATATTGTTTGCCGGGAATCCTTCGCGGACGGCAGAGAGCAGAATCATATTTTGAGCTCCCGTTATGACGAGATGGATGCGGTGCTATTTTTCGATGATGTGCTCATTCCTTGGGAAAGGGTGCTGCTGCACGGCGATTCCGAGAAGGTGCTCGCGCTCAGAGCGAACAAGACAGCCAATGCGCTGGCTTTCCATCAAAATGTTGTGCGCTATGTCGCCAAGCTCGAATTTGTAACCGGCATTGCATTCGCGATTGCGGAGGCGATTGGCGCCAATGGCTTTCTGCATGTGCAGGAAAAGCTCGGGGAGCTGCTGACACAAATTTCGGTCATGAAGGCGCTTGTCATCGCCTCCGAGACACAGGCCCGGCCCGATGCTGCCGGCGTGCTCGTTCCGGATATTTCCTACATTGATGCAGCTCGCAATATTGGAACGAAGTTTTACCCGCGAGCCATTGAAATTGTCCAGCAGGTCGGTGGCGGCGGGTTTGTGCAGGCACCCGCAGGCGTCGAGGACTTTTATGGCCCCATCTCGAAGCTGATGCATCTTTATTTTGAGGGTGCCTCCGTCAGCGCCGAGAAGAAGGTCCAGTTGTTCAAGCTGGCCTGGGATTTGGTCGGAAGTCCGCTCGGGTCACGGCATGAGCTGTATGAGCGTTTCTATGCCGGCGATCCCGTCCGGGCTTATGCCAACCAATATCTCGGCTTTGATAAGGAAAGCCTGACAGACCCCGTCTGGCGGCTGCTTAAGGAAAGCAGCAAGCGCTGAATGACAAGCTTGCGATAAAGCAACGATTTTAATAAAGGAGGCCACTACGGCATGGAAATATTCTGGTTTATTCCCACACATGGCGACGGGCGATATTTAGGAACACGCGAGGGAGCGCGGGCCGTCAGCTACTCCTATTGCAAGCAAATTGCCCAAGCAGCGGATGAGCTCGGCTACAGCGGCGTTTTGCTGCCGACGGGCAAATCCTGTGAGGACGCCTGGGTCGTCGCCTCCAGCCTCATCCCCGTTACAGAACGGTTGAAATTTCTGGTGGCGGTCAGGCCCGGGCTCGTATCGCCTACCCTTGCCGCACGCATGTCCGCGACGCTAGACCGCTTCTCCAACGGTCGATTGTTGATTAATGTCGTAGCGGGCGGCGATCCCGTAGAGCTGGCTGGAGACGGCCTTTTCCTCAGCCACGATGATCGGTATGCGTTGACGGACGAGTTTTTGGAGGTGTGGCGCAAGGAGCTCGAAGGGGAATCGGTGGATTTTGCAGGCGAGCATATCCGGATCGAAGGAGGCAAGGCGCTGTACCCATCGATTCAAAAGCCCTACCCTCCGCTCTATTTCGGCGGCTCCTCGGAAGCAGCCATGGAGGTCGCAGCCGAGCATGTCGATGTGTATTTAACATGGGGCGAGCCGCCTCAGCAGGTCGAGGAAAAAATCACCCGGATGCGGAAGCTCGCAGCCGCACAGGGCCGAACACTGCGGTTCGGCATTCGCCTGCATGTCATTGTCCGTTCTACTGATGAAGAAGCATGGAAGGCTGCAAATGAATTGATTCAGCATTTAGATGAAGATACGATTGCTTCTGCCCAGCAAATTTTCGCCAGAATGGACTCTGAGGGCCAGAAGAGGATGGCGCAGCTGCACGCCGGCGACCGCTCCAAGCTGGAGATCAGCCCTAATCTGTGGGCGGGCATCGGACTTGTTCGCGGCGGCGCAGGTACGGCCCTGGTCGGAAGCCCGGACAGCGTAGCTGCACGCATGAAAGAATACGCGGAGCTGGGCATTGAAACGTTTATTTTGTCAGGCTATCCGCATCTGGAGGAAGCTTACCGAACAGCCGAGCTGCTCTTTCCGAAGCTGCCTTTAAACCGCGTGGAAGCAGGAAGCCACCACCCTTCCTTCATCAGCCCATTCGGCGAAATGATCGCCAACAATGAAATACCGGGCGGGCAGAAGCTGACGGCGAAGCGGTGAAATCACGAAATAGCCTTCATTTCAGAAGTAGAAATCCTGAGTCCGAATGAAAAAGAAGCTTGCCCCGGCAATCTATGCCAGAGCAAGCTTCTTTCTGATTTCAAGTGCTGCTTATTTATATTCAAGTGCTACTTAATAAAACCAAGCAGCATTTCGCGAATGACCTTCGCCGCAACGATTTGCGTTTGCTCCGTCGGGTCGTAAGCTGGCGCTACCTCGACAAGGTCGCAGCCCACAACGTTCACACCGGAAGCCGCGATAGCGTGAACCGCTTCTATCAGCTCTTTCGATGTGATGCCGCCTGCTTCTGCTGTGCCCGTGCCCGGCGCTGCCGAAGGATCAAGCACATCGATGTCGATCGTCAAGTAAACCGGACGTCCTGCCAGCTCCGGAAGCACTTTTTTCAAAGGCTCCAGCACCTCGAACGGGTGGAAATTAATGTTCTCGCGAGCATATTGGAACTCCTCGCGCGAGCCCGAACGAATACCGAATTGGTAAATGTTTTTGCCGCCAAGCAGTCCTGCTGCTTTGCGCAGCGGCGTGGAGTGCGACAAAGGCTCGCCTTCGTAGCTTTCACGCAGATCCGCATGCGCATCAAAATGAATGATCGCAAGATCCGGATATTTCGCATACACCTCTTGGAAAATCGGCCAAGATACGAGATGCTCGCCGCCCATTCCGACTGGCATTTTGCCATCGTTCAGTACGCCGCGCACAAATTCGCCGATGATTTCAAGGCTGCGTGCCGCGTTGCCGAATGGCAGCAGCAGGTCGCCTGCATCGAAGTATTCAATCTCTTCGAGGCTGCGGTCAAGATACGGGCTGTATTCTTCCAGGCCAATCGATACTTCGCGAATGCGCGGAGGGCCGAAGCGCGAGCCTGGACGGAAGCTGACGGTGAAATCCATCGGCATGCCGTAGATGACTGCTTTGGAAGCCGCATAATCCTCAGAGCTCAGGATGAAGACGTTGCCGGAATATTTTTGATCGAGTTTCATGAGGGCTTGTCCTCGCTTTCTGTACGTTTGCTTATTTAATCAGGTCTTCCACAAATTTAGGCAGCACGAATGCCGCTTTGTGAAGGCGCGGAGTGTAATATTTCGTATCGATCTCGGCGATCGACGCTTCGTCAACCTCAAGCGGATCGTATTTTTTGCTGCCCAGCGTAAATGTCCACAGGCCGCTTGGATACGTAGGAATGTTCGCACCGTATACACGCACGATTGGGAACACTTCTTTCACATCCTTGTTGACGCTTTGGATCAGGTCCGCTTTAAACCAAGGGTTGTCCGTCTGAGCAACGAAAATGCCATCTTCCTTCAGCGCTTCGTAAATGCCTTGATAGAAGCCGCGTGTGAACAGGTTGGCTGCAGGGCCAACTGGCTCTGTGGAGTCAACCATAATGACATCATACGTGTTTTTGTGATCGTGGATATGCATGAAGCCATCATTCACGATTACTTCTACGCGCGGGTTGTCCAGCTCGCCAGCAATAGTCGGCAAATATTTTTTCGAATATTCGATAACTTTGCCGTCGATGTCAACGAGGACTGCTTTTTTCACCTTAGGGTGTTTCATGATTTCGCGAATAACGCCGCCGTCGCCGCCGCCCACGACGAGCACATGCTCAGGGTTCGGGTGCGTGAACAGGATCGGGTGAGCAACCATCTCGTGGTAAACGAACTCATCCTTCACTGTCGTCATAACCATGCCATCCAATACGAGCATCGTTCCGAATTCTTCCGTCTCAATCATATCGAGCTTTTGAAAGTCTGTTTGTTCCGTAACATAAGTTTCTTTAATCTTCGCCGTAATGCCGAAGCTGTCAGTTTGTTTCTCCGTGTACCACAATTCCATAGCGTGATATCCCTTCTTTCCGTCAATGGTTCAATCTGTATTATAGTAGAACGAGGTCAAAAAGCAACCTTTTAAACCATATCCGCCCAAAAAATTAACACTCCGCTAACATAGGATGAATATAGCCTCCCTGCTTTTTCCATACTAATGAGGAATGATCGTTCATCCGAAGGGAGCACGCTCCATGAACAAGCACAAAATCAAGCCCGCCAAGCCGTCCTTAAGACGCAAGCTTTCTGCGTTTTCTGAACGGTTTTTCCCTAGACTCCACCAGCGTCCAAGCTTGAACCGAAACCGGCGCACACAAGCGGCCCCAGCATCCGCACAGCAAGCATCCCGGCATCAGACGCCCCAGCATCAGGTACCCGGAATGGTCCAGCAGCCTACTGCCTTTTATCGATTTAAAAAATGGGCGGGGCGGCTCGCCGCGTTGTTTCTGCTGCTGACCGCCTGCTTTGTCGGTGCACTGCTGTATTTAAGCATGCAGTCGCTGCCTGCGGCATCCATAAGCCAAACTTCCCAAATGCTCGACCTGCATGGCCAGGTTATCGATACATTCCATACGGGCGAAAATCGCCGTTCCGTCCCGCTCGATCAAATATCCCCCAATCTGGTGAAGGCGACCATTGCAATTGAAGACAGGCGCTTCTACGACCACCCTGGCTTCGACATCAAAGGGCTGGGACGCGCCATCGTGGCGAATACCGTTTCGTTATCAGCCAAGCAAGGCGCCAGCACGCTGACGCAGCAGCTCGCCCGCAATTTGTATTTAACGCATGAGAAAACGTGGCAGCGCAAATTCAAAGAAGCGATCTATACGATTCAGCTGGAGATGCATTATTCCAAGGACGAAATTTTGGGCCTCTATTTGAACCAAATCTATTACGGGCATGGCGCGTATGGCATTGAGGCGGCAGCGTCGTTGTATTTTAATAAGAAAGCATCGGAATTGACGCTCGCCGAAAGCGCCATGCTGGCCGGCATTCCGAAGGGTCCCAAATACTATTCCCCATACATGGATATGAAAAACGCCAAGGACAGGCAGCTTACCATTTTGTCCATTATGGCCGAGGATGGTGTGATTTCGAAGATGGAAGCGGGTAAGGCTTATAAAGAGGTGCTGCAATTCCAGCCGCTCGGAGCCGGCAACCAGACCGGATTCGCACCGTATTTTCGCGATTATGTGAAATATTTAGCCGTAGACAAGCTCGGCATCAACGAGCAGCTGCTGAACGAAGGCGGCATTACGATTTATACAACCCTTGATCCTGTGGCGCAAAATGCTGCCGAAGCCGCCGTCGACAAGGAGCTGGCGGACAGTGACGGTCAGCAAGCAGCGCTCATCTCGCTTGATCCGCGCAATGGCTACATTAAAGCCATGGTTGGCGGGAGGGATTACAAGAACAATCAATTTAACCGCGTATTTGCGGATACACGCCAGCCCGGCTCTTCTTTCAAGCCGATTGTTTATTTAACCGCGCTCCAAAACGGGCTGTTGACGCCCATTTCACGCTTCAAAAGCGAGCCGACCTCCTTCATCTATGATGAGGGACGCAAAGTGTATAAGCCGAGCAATTATAATGACAAGTACACCAATGACTTTATTACGATGCGGCAGGCGATTGCCAGCTCCGATAACATTTACGCTGTAGATACGATTATGGCGGTCGGCGCGGACAAAGTCATTGAGACGGCGCGCAAGCTGGGCATAACCAGCCCGATGAGCCCGCTGCCATCGCTCGCACTGGGCACCTTCCCGGTAAGCCCCTACCAGATGGCTTCGGCTTTCGCTGTGCTGGCTAACGGCGGCAAACGGGTAGAACCGATCGCTATTACAAGAATAGAGGATCGCAGCGGACACATCTTATATGAAGCGAAGCAACAAGCCGAGCAGGTTGTCGATCCCGCAAATGCGTTCGTATTGACCAGCCTGATGGAGAGTGTCTTCGATACCGGAGGTACAGGAAATCGGGTAGCGGCCATGATTAAACGGCCTGTCGCTGGCAAAACAGGCACGACCGCTAATGATGCTTGGCTCGTTGGCTATACGCCAGAGCTGGCTACAGCAGTCTGGACGGGCTTTGACAAAGGCCGCAAGCTGACCGTTGCCGAGGCGCACCGCGCAGCGCCGATTTTCGCCGCCTATACCGAACAGGCGCTGTCGGCGGTTCCGCCGAAAATTTTTCCGATACCGGAGGATGTCGTCAGCGTCTACGTCGATCCCGCCAGCGGCAAGCTGGCAGAAGCCACCTGCTCGGCGAAGCAGCTCGAATATTTCGTCAAAGGCACAGAACCTGTCGAAGTATGCGGCGAAGCATCGGGAGAGCCCGGGGACACCTCCGTTCAGGGAACAGGAGAGAGCAAAGCTGCCGAGGAGCGAAAATCCTGGTGGAATGATTTGAAGCGCTGGTGGCAGCACGACTAATACAAAAACCTAAAAGTAAAGGCACTTCCCCTAATTTTGTCGGAAATTTGATCAAATCGTGAATTTTCTTTGAACATTTCGCATAAAGTGTGTTATAATGAGTGCAAGAAAGCACTTACAAGTAAACGGGGTGTTTATAATGACAACGAAAACAGCAACAATCAGCGACGTTAAATCTGCAACTGCAGCTAGTGTGAAACGTTTAGTAACCGCAATGACCATCATCGCTTGGACCGTTCTCTCAGTAGGCGTAGTCCTTTGCTTAATAAATCTCAGCCACTTCAGCGATAAGAACGTATGGCTTATGGTCGGGCTCGGATTTATGGTAGGCAGCGTATTTATCTACACCATTGGCACTGCCATTGGCCTTGTGCATGCAAGACGGGCCCAGCAGGCTGAAGAAGAACAGAAGTAACCGTGCTGAAGCAGCACAGCCATTGAGAACGTACAATTTAAAGCCTCACCGTCGATTTGACAGTGAGGCTTTTTATTTTTTTCAACCTATTTAATGCAGCCATAATTATGACGATAGGATTCATGCAGCAGGACAAGCCTTAGCCCGCGCAAACCGCCAAAGGACGGAGATAGCCGTTTCACCTTAGATAAAGCCGGAGCTTTTTAGAGAGCCCGACAAAGACAATTGTCGAACTGGTGAACTTTCTATTACAAAAAAAAGACGAATTGTTGACGTAATTGTTAAGTCAGCAGTTATTCTCCGTAACTTCTGCTAATGTTAAGGCTAAGAGTATATCCAAGGAGTTGAACCATTTGAGACGTTATATTCGTGTATTGACACCCCTGCTCATCATGCTGATGGCCGTTCTTCTCTCTGGCTGCGGCGAGCAGTATCTGGTGCTCGATCCAAAAGGGCCAATTGGCGAGAGCCAGAAGGATTTGATTTATTTTTCAACGATCCTCTGTCTGGTTATTGTCGTGCCCGTTCTGATCTTGACCGGCTACATCGTATGGCGCTACCGTGACAAAAAAGGCAACAACGCTCCCTACCAGCCGAACTGGAATCACAGCACGAAGCTGGAGATTATTTGGTGGAGTATTCCAATTGTAGTTATCGCTATTCTGGCAATCGTAACGGTCAAGTATTCGTATGAGCTGGAGCCATCCAAGCCGATTGCTTCCGCGAAAGCACCGATAACGATTGAAGTGACCTCGCTGGATTGGAAATGGCTGTTCATGTACCCGGAAGAGGGCATATCTACAGTCAACTACCTTCAAATTCCAGAGGGCACTCCGATTCAGTTCAGACTGACTTCGGATACGGCGATGAATTCGTTCTGGATTCCGCAGCTGGGCGGCCAAATTTATACGATGTCCGGCATGGCTATGACGCTTTATCTGCAAGCAGATGAGATTGGCAATTATTATGGCTCGGGCGCCAACTTCACTGGGGAGCATTTTGCCCAAATGACCTTTAATGTGAAGGCAACTTCCGAGGATGATTATAAAGCGTGGGTTCAAGAGGTGAAGACAACCGCCCCAGCGCTGACACAAGAAGGCTTTGAGAAGCTTACTGAGCCAAGCGTTGAGACGGTGCAATCGTTCTCCTCCTTCCCTGAAGGACTGTTCCAGAAAGTCGTGATGCAATACATTGGCGAAGGCGGCTCTGCCCATCATCATGGCGGCTCCACAGCTACAGAAGAAGACACCAACAAGGATCACGACATGGATATGAGTGATATGGACATGAAAGATATGGACGGCATGGATATGAATCATGACCAAGAATCTTCAACGAACGAGCATTCACACTAAACACAAGACGAAAGGAGACGCCGCATGTTTCAGAATCTAATCGATTTCTTGCTCAATGATTTTTTCATCACTGGCGACCCGCTCATACTTGGAGCACAGGTATCCATCGGCTTGTCCATGGTTGCCGTCGTTTTCGCCCTATCGTATTTCAAAAAATGGCGCTGGCTATGGACGGAATGGCTGACCACCGTCGATCATAAACGGATCGGCATTATGTATATTATCGCGTCGATTCTCATGCTTTTCCGTGGTGGCGTCGATGCCCTGCTGATGCGGGTGCAGCTCGCTGTGCCGCAGGTAGAGTTCCTCCACGCCGATCACTATAATGCGATCTTTACAACGCACGGCGTTATTATGATTTTATTTATGGCGATGCCACTTATGTTCGGCTTATTCAATATCGTTGTGCCGCTGCAAATCGGCGCGCGCGACGTCGCCTACCCGTTCCTGAACTCGCTCAGCTTTTGGATGTTTTTCTTTGGCGCCATGCTGTTTAACGTTTCCTTCGTTATCGGCGGTTCGCCGGATGCAGGCTGGCTGGCCTATCCACCGCTTTCCGAGCTGTCAGGAAGCCCGGGTCTAGGACAAGATTTCTATATTTGGGGCATTCAGATTTCCGGTATTGGCTCCTTAGCCACCGGTATTAACTTTGTCGTAACGATTTTGAAAATGCGCGCACCAGGCATGAAGCTGATGAAAATGCCGATGTTTGTCTGGTCCGTACTTTCCTCGTGTATTACAATTATGTTTGCTTTCCCAATCTTGACCGTTACTTTGTTCCTGCTGTTTATTGACCGCTACTTCGGCGCTCACTTCTTTACGCTCGATGGCGGCGGCAACCCGATGATGTATATCAACCTCATCTGGATGTGGGGACATCCCGAAGTATATATCGTTATTTTGCCGGCGTTCGGTATTTTCTCCGAAGTCGTATCGGCTTTCTCGAAGAAAAAGCTGTTCGGTTACAAATCCATGGTATTCGCCCTGATGTCGATTAGCTTCTTCTCGTTCTTTACATGGGCGCATCACTTCTTCACCATGGGTTCCGGCGCGAACGTCAATGCTTTCTTCGCCGTAACGACGATGCTGATTGCCATTCCTACAGGGGTTAAAGTATTTAACTGGCTGTTTACGATGTACCGAGGCAAGCTGACGTTCCCAACGCCGATGCTTTGGACGATCGCCTTTATTCCTTGCTTTATCGTCGGCGGTATGACCGGGGTTATGCTCTCTGTCGCGCCTGCTGACTTCCAGTTCCACAACAGTTACTTCCTGATTGCCCACTTCCACCAAGTGCTGATCGGGGGCGTCGTATTCGGTTACTTCGCCGGACTTTACTACTGGTGGCCTAAGATGTTCGGCTTCAAGCTGCATGAAGGCCTTGGCAAATGGGCATTCTGGCTGTGGAACATCGGTTTCTACGTTTGTTTCATGCCGCAGTACGCGCTTGGCTTGATGGGGATGACCCGTCGTTTCAACGAATACAACTTTGATATGGGCTGGCAGCCGCTTAACATCGTCTCTACTGTCGGCGCGTTTATTATGGGTCTGGCGTTCCTGTTCCAAGTATGGCAAATCGCGCACAGCATCAAGTTTTACAAAAAAGAGCCAACCGGCGATTCATGGGATGGCCGTACGCTGGAATGGTCGATTCCATCTCCTGCACCGCTTTATAACTTTGCAAGAGTTCCGGTTGTAGACAGCGAGGATGCTTGGTGGGAAGAGAAGCAGCGTTTGGCAAATGGCGGAAAGCCTAAGCCGCTTGCTCCACTTGAGCCGATTCATATGCCGAAAAACTCCGCCATTCCATTTTTGATTTCCGTTTCCTTCTTCGTTATGGGCTTCGGGTTCGTATGGGATTGGAAATGGATGATTATACCTGGCGCAATCGGCGTTGCCATTTGCATGCTGGCACGTTCCTTCAGCTACGATACCGACTACTACATTCCTGTAGATGAGATCGAGCGGACGGAAGCCGCATTAGGAGGGACAAAATAATGGCACAAGCAGTAACCGGTCATGATAAGCACGGCCATAGCGGCCACGGTCATCATGACGAGCACCATGAGCATGAACATGAATCACTCAAAACATTCGGCTTCTGGATGTTTCTGATTACCGACGTTATTTTGTTCGGTACGTTATTTGCAACATTTGTCGTACTTCGACTCAGCACGGATGGCGGCCCTACGGCCGACGAAATGTTCAAGATGCCTGGCGTTATCGCCGAGACGTTCATCTTGCTTACAAGTAGCTTTACAAGCGGTATCGCTGTGCTTCAAATGCACAGAGGCAATAAGAAAGGCCTTATTGGCTGGCTCGCCGTTACCGCAGTTCTCGGTCTTGCCTTCATCTATTTGGAGGTCAGCGAGTTTATTGAGCTGGTACACGAAGGCGTAACAATCGGCACTAGCGCTTACTGGTCTGCTTTCTTCACACTTGTCGGTACGCACGGTCTTCACGTATCGGTCGGTATCGTATGGATGACCGCGCTGATGATTCAATTGTACCGTCGCGGCATTACGCCAGTAACACAGCGCAAGGTTAATATTATTAGCTTGTACTGGCACTTTTTGGACGTCGTTTGGATTTTCGTCCTCACGGTCGTCTATCTGATGGGGGTGATGTAGCATGGATAACCACAACTCGCATTCCCCGTCTCATGAATCACATGGTTCCATGAGATCCTATGTCATCGGGTTTGTATTGTCGATTATTTTGACGATTATCCCGATTGTCATCGTCATGAACGATATGCTGAGCAAGAAGCTGACGATAATCGTCATTCTGATTATGGCAGCCTTGCAATTCGTCGTTCAATTGTTCTTCTTCATGCATTTAAGAGACGAGGAAAAGCCGCGTTACAATACGATGGCACTTATATTCGGGCTCGTCATCTTGCTCACCATCGTTGCAGGCTCTATCTGGATTATGTCCTACAACGTTGTAGGTTAGCTTACGCATAACAACAAGAACCCCCGATGGCGCTCCCTGAGTGCTGGCGGGGGTTCTTGTTGTTTCGCTTTATTTTCCAATAGGGCTATAGTACACTTGGAATAGCTTTTAGCCTGATTAGACAGCTGCTACGCTGTGTCTCTACATTCATTTTAGGAGGAACCCTTTACATGTTGAAAATGAAAAGCACCAAAAAAGCTTTTTCGCTGCTTCTGCTTCTGGCAGCCATGATGCTTGTTATATCCGCTTGCGGCGCAGGAAGCGGTACAGGCAGCAATTCCAGCTCAGGAGCCGCTGGATCGGCAGCTAACGTGTCCAGCGAGTCTTCGGCACCTGCTGCATCGGCTGAGCCTTCATCCAGCCCATCAGCCAATCTGCTTGACTCGGACAAGCATCCGGTCGTAACGATTCAGATGAGCAATGACACCTACATTAAAGTTGAGCTGTATCCGGAAATTGCACCGAATACAGTTGACAATTTTATATCGCTCGTCCAAAAAGGCTATTATGACGGGTTGATTTTTCACCGTGTCATTCAAGGTTTTATGATTCAAGGCGGCGATCCGGATGGAACAGGCGCCGGCGGCCCTGGCTATTCGATTCCAGGGGAATTCACGTCAAACGGCTTTCAAAATGATTTGAAGCACACGCGCGGCGTGATCTCCATGGCGAGAACGGGTGAACCGAACTCCGCCGGCTCCCAATTTTTCATTATGGTAGCGGATGCGCCAACGCTTGATAACGAATATGCTTCCTTTGGCGCCGTTATTGAAGGCATGGATGCGGTTGATCAAATCGTCAACCAGCCGACGAATAGCCAGGATCGTCCGAATGAGCCGCTTTCAATGACGAAAGTGACCGTCGACTTGAAAGGCATGACGTTCGAGGAGCCAGAGAAAACGAAATAGTTTTGATAGGTGCATTGTATATTGTATCTGCCCTGCAACAAGGAAAGAGGCTAGCGCTGGGCGCTAGCCTCTTTATTTGTGCCAACAGAGTCGCCTTCAACCAGCGTCACATAAATTCGCTCGTTCTCGACCGGCTCTCCGGCTATGATTTTCAGCAGCTGCTCAGATGCAAGCGCTCCCCATTTATGTTTGGAATAATCAATCGTGGCCAGCTTTGGCTGCATATACGAGGCCAGCTCCACATTGTCAAAACCGATAATATGAATATGCTCGCCCACGACATAGTCTGTCTGGGATACATAGTTGTGCAGGCCAATCGCCATTTCATCATTCATGCAAAAAACAGCAGCCGGCTCTGTGTATTCAGCCAATATTTTTTTAGCTGCTTCCTCGCCGGATTCCTTGCGGAAGCTGCCTTCAATGGCTTCAAACGTCAAGTCATCGCAGCGCTCCACCGCCTGCTTGACCGCTTGCAGCCGCTGACCTGCGTCATAAGACTCTTCCGGCCCCATAATCGCATAGATTTTGCGAAAGCCCCGATCCAGCAAATGCTCCATCGCAAGTGTAGCTCCTGCCTTGTTATCAAGCAGTACCTGATTAATATTCGGGTGGTTCAGCTCGCGGTCGAGCACAACTACTTTATGCCCCAGCTCCGCGTACCGCAGCAGCTCTGTGCTATCGAACGTGGCATCGAGCACAATTGCACCGTCAATCATCCGCTCTGGAAGCATGCGATGCGAACGCTTGCCGCTGCATACAATCGTATCATAGCCTTTGCGGTGCAGCATTTCATTCACCCCTTGCAGCAAATCCCCATAAAAGGCCCCACTGAAGTCGGTCAAATATACGCCAATAATTTTAGTCTCGCGTGTCTTAAGCGTACGGGCAGCCGCATTCGGCACGTAGTTCAACTCTTTGGCTATAGCTAAAATTTTGGCGCATGTCTCCGCTGTCACCTTCGGGCTGCCGTTCAGCGCGTAGGAAACCGTCGATATCGAGACACCAGCTTTCTTAGCGATATCTTTAATACTGACCACTGCACTCTCTCCAATCTGTTACTTCAAGCGTAAACGGCTTTAGCTACCTATGGTAGCAAAGCTCGTTTCGCGTAGAAATATAAGCCTAATAATAAGAGGTTCCCCTTATTATCCTTAGATTTCAAGCGTAAACGGCTTTTCCATTCAAATGGAAAAAGCTCGTTTCGCGTAAAAATATAAACCGAGATTATATAAAAGCCTATTAAAGGCATTTAAACTTATAAACACTTATATTTTAAAATATTCCTGATTAATTAACTATATCATAACAGATTAAAGTTGCCTCGACTTATGTGCATACGGCGATCCGAAACGAATCGCCGTACACTTAGTCCTTACATGAAAATGTCGATAATCGTCGTTTCACCTGTTTGATGCTGCTTCAGCAGCTGCGGAGAAATTTCCAAACCGCCCGCACGATAACGATTGGAGCCGAGTACAGCTGCCATTTCATTACCATTTATTTTCACACTTTTCACAGTCGCATCGCTATCGCCATTCAAATGGTAAACGAAGGTAATCGGAGCGCCCTGATATTCGAAATCGAATTGCAGGCCATCCAACGACTGTGGCAGCACCGGATCAACGATCAGCTTATTTTCCACTTGGCGGATACCAAGCACGTTTGCTATAAGCTGGTTCATATAAATCCCCGGTCCGCTGGAATAAATTCTCCATCCGCCTTTAACCGGAGCAGAGCCATCACGCAGCTGTGCAAAACGATCCTGCGCCTCATAACGCGTATTAAATTTGCCATCCGAGCTGCTGAAATAAGAATTGCTTTGGCGAAGCTCCGCATTAGGCACAGCATCCTTCAAACCAATCGGGTTGATGATTGTAAGTCCATTCCATGCTTCATCTACCTTGCCGAGCTTAGCCATTGCTTCTACATACCGGATATGGGCATGTACATATTGCAGCCCTACCTCGCGTCCAAAGTTCGCCGCCTGCTCAGCGCGCTTGAAATGCGTGCTTACACCACCGGTATATTTCGCCGGACGGTTCATCAGCCGGACGCCATCCGGGCAGTAAAGCTCGCGCTTGATAAGCGCATAATGCGACTCGGCCTGCTCAGCTGTAAGCAGCTCAGCAATCATGCTGCGGGTCATCGGAAGCAGGCGGTATTGTATGCCTGTTACCGCATCCGATGGATGCAGCATCAGTTCCGCTTTATCTGGCTGCTCCATGTACAAGAAGCCAGGAATAACATCGGTTTGCAGCATATAACGATTGAAATCTGCTTCAATGCCCGCACTCAATGCTCCGAGCTCTGCCGCCCACTCTTTATTGTGCGTCTGCATGGCCGCAGACAGGTGCGTAAACACCTGGTACGTCAGCGCTACTGTCCAGCTGCTCACCATATACTGCTTAAGCTGGGCGTTGGCAGGCTGCAGCGTGTCATCCCAATCGCCATCGCCGTAGGAGGACAAATGGGTGTCATGCAGGAAATGTCCCTTAATATAGGCGATTTCCTTCTGCGCATGTTCAAGCAGCGATGCCGTATGCGATGTGAAAGCAAAACCTTCTTTCGTCGTATAAGGGATCTGCTCCTCCAGCACGGAATAATCCTGCGTCGCAGTCAAATAGTCGCTCAGTACCTTGAGCGGCCATACGATAATATCGCCGTGGCTTTCTTCCTGCTGTATATTCACGTAGTTGTCGAACATAAACCATTGCGGCCAATTGCCGTCTTCCTCATACTGATGGGAAAATACCGTCAGCAATATTTCGCGAACTGCGCCGTAATTTTGCATCGCCATAAAATATTCGGTCGGCCCTTGGCAAACATCTCGTGTTCCCCATGCAGCGCCGCCATATTGCTCTAGCCCGTGCGGTACCGAATAATGGACGAGCATATTGTGTGTGTACCACCATGCCAGCGTATTGAACTTGTCTACTTCAGCGGTATTGCCGCCTTTTTGCGTCAGCTCAAATCCATTCATCACCCGCTTGTAAAAAGCACGGTAAGCCTGTGCCTGCACTTCTGCATCCTCTACGCTAACGGTTGCCGCTGGAAGCTCTTCGCCTTGCAGCAAGCCCTGCACCGTAGCCGTCCATTCGCTGCTTGCGCCTAGCTCCAGAACGACTAGCGATGCGCCGCCAGACTCCATTCCCGTTACGAGCTTTTGCTCATCCGCAACAGTCATCTCCGCTCCATCCACACGCAGACGGTAGCGAAGCTTCGGATATACACTTGCGCTCAGCGCCGCCGAATCGGCCGTAAATTCAAGCCAATCCTGATTTTTGTTCATTTGATACGGCAAAATATATTCATTATCATTCATCAACACTTGGTTCGTGACCAGATAACGGTACTTTCTTCCGCTTGTCGAGCGAACATGCATCCGAACTTCCGGCGTGTCTACGGTTGTATAGTTCGTAATGATGATGAGATCATCGGACGTTTTGTAATACCATTTTGCAAAGTTAAAGCCCATTTCAAACATCGAAGGCATCGTAAGCAGACGATATACGCCATCCAGCTCTACATAAATGCGCTGTCCCGACGTTTTCGGCACATTCAGCGCGTTGCGGGCATTCGTCACCCATTTGTGGAACGTCGTGTTGCCTACAACCAGCTGCGAATTGAACAGGCCGTACATATACGAGGTCGTCGTCAGCACATGCGTGTGCAAGTGGTCATTGCCGCCCGTCATTAGAATATGGCCATGCGGACGCTCAACGAGCAGCTCTTTTTCCTTTAATACAACATGCTCATGGGTCGCAGTGAAAAAAGAAAGCAGAGACTCTCCCACATACTCCTCCTGCGAGCGTTCAGGGAACAAGCCGTTAATCTCTTCCGCCGTCATCGATACCGTTTGTAAAGGGGAACCAATAGCCTCCGCTTTGCGTACCGGATTCGCATCTTGCGATTGTAAAGCAGGCGCAGCACAAACTTGCTCCCACGCTTGCTGCACTTCCGCCGTAAAGGCTAGCGACGTTACAGCCTCAGGATGATTGGCTTTAAACAAGCCGTAAAAAACAACATTCTGCTCGCCGTCCACCTTAACAAGCGGTGTTTGCAAAGCTGTATATGCAAATTCATATTGGTAAACTTCATTAGCCAATGATGGCTTGGTCAATGCTTCAGCAATATCCGTTTCCTTATAGCTCAAGCCATAGAACTGGAAGCCGTCTGTCGAATAGCCAGCCGCCCCTGTCCATGCCCCTTGCTGCAAATAAGGGAAGCTGCCGCTTTGCGGCATATTTTGGCGGGAACAGACGACATAACCGCGCTGCCCGTCCTCAAATACGGAGTGGTCAATGTATTGCGATTGATAAGCTTCATTGCTGCGAACAGCAGCTTGGTCAGCCAGCCCGATATCTTGACCGTAGATCACATCCACCGTCTCGCCATTGCCAACTACATTTACATCCCAGAACCATACGCCTGCTTCCGACAGTAGGAAACGAACTTGGTAACGAACGCCCTCCGCTTCTCCTGCCCATACGACTTGATTTGCACTATAGGAGACACGGCTATTCGATCGCACACCAAGCAGTGGAAAGGCTGCAATGCCCGATTCACGATGCAAACGCAAATATATATTATTGAGTGAACCGTCTACCGCATTGGATAGAAGCTGATTAATCATCGTGTTGTTGTGGGTAATTTGATAAAGATCGCCGCTGCTGAGAAAGGTGAATGCTAATGGCCCGGCCTCTACTCGAAAGCTGCTTGTGCTTGCTGCTGTCATGTTCATCACTCACTTTCCTGACTTTTTTAAAATATAAGAATTTATAAGTTTCACCCTTATAATCAGCTTATATTTCACCGCGAAACGGTAGCATTGCCGCCAGAGGACGGCTTCAGTCGTTTACGCTTGCTTATTTGTATACATAGGCTTTCATCAATAAACGCATAATAAACAGCTGATACCAGCGAAGTTGATGCAGATTGACGGCATTTGCCGAAATCAATCGAAACGTTTCTATTTTACAACTAAAAGGATTATAGAACGTTTTCAACTTCCCGTCAATTGCTCCCATTACCCGAATTTTATATAAGTGAAACGTTTCTATTATCATTTTAACGCCCCAGAAGTAAATTTCAATAGCCAAAAAAAATGTGTTGAATACGATTACATTCTGTTTTATAATGACATCGAAACGTTTCTATAGTCACTAGCATCTTCTGATGCAATCGCGTATAATCTAAAATCGAAACGTTTCTATGTTTCATAAGGCTTATATATTAAGGGGAGCTTTTCAGGAATATGAGAGGGGGGGCATGTCGCTTAAGGGATATGTTCAGAAGGAAGCCAGCTGCTTTAATGACAACACCATTGCATAAACCGACAACAATAGAGTCATCATTTACTTAAGCTACTGCACCTTAAATTACTGCTTCTTAAAGAGAGGAAGATTGGAATGTTTAATAAATCCGTTAAAACTGCACTTATCAGCACCATGCTGCTTTCAGGTATTTTGACAGCGTGCTCATCCAATAATACAAATACAACTGGCGAAGCCGCTACTGGCGATCAGCCTGTCACCATTAAAGTTTGGGGCATGGGCGACCAAGAGCAGACGCTCAAAACGATTTCCGAGCAATTCGAAACAGACAATCCGAACATTAAAGTAGATGTGCAAGTTATTCCTTGGGGCTCGGCGCATGACAAGCTGCTGACAGCTGTTGCTTCCAAATCCGGTCCTGACGTGCTGCAAATGGGTACTTCCTGGATGCCGGAATTTGCAAATGCGGGCGCTTTGCTTGATTTGACGCCTTACATCGACCAATATCCTGAATTTAAACCGGAGAACTTTTTCGACGGTATCGTAAATACAACGCAATTTGACGGCAAAACGTTCGGTATTCCTTGGTATGCTGAAACTCGCGTCCTGTTCTACCGTACTGACCTGCTGAAAGAAGTAGGCTATGACAAAGCGCCTGCTACTTGGGATGAGCTGAAGGATGCAGCAACGAAGCTGACTGCACGCGGCGAAGGCAAATACGGCATTGACCTCGTTCCAGGCGAGCCGACGCTGGGTATTATGTTTGCCCGCCAGAACGGTTCCAAGATTTTTGATGAGCAAAATAAACCTTTGTTCAATCAACCGGAATTCGTTGACGCTGTAAAATATGTAGGCAGCTTCTATCAAGAGAAGCTTTCTCCTGTAGATCTTGGCATTGATGCCGTTCAAGGCTTTGCTGGCGACGGTGTTATCCCGATGTTCATCAGCGGACCTTGGATGATCAAGCCAATTAAAGAGCAAGCGCCTGATATCGAGGGCAAATGGGCAACAGCCGTTCTTCCATCCGGTTCTGCGAACAACAACTCGATTCTTGGCGGTTCTGATCTGACTGTATTCAAATACAGCAAAAACCAAGAAGCGGCAGTTAAGTTTATTGCCTACATGAGCAAACCAGAAGTTCAGTTGAAATGGAAAGAGCTGTCCGACGCGCTTCCAGCTGTACAAAGCGTATGGCAGGATGCTTCCATGACTGCTGATCCTAACCTTCAAGTTATCGGGGAGCAGCTCAAGCATGCTGAAGCAACGCCAGCTCTCACCGCTTATGACCAAATTTCGCAAAAATATGTATCACACTTTGAGCAAATTTATCGCGCTAACGCTGACGTGCAGACGGAAATGGACGCTTTGAACGTTGAAGCCGAAAAATTAATTAAATAATCTTTTAGCCGGCAGCTGCTTTTGGGTAGGGTTGCCGGTTATCCCTATTATTGTCCATTTGCGCTCAAGCGTAAATTTAAAGGATGTGACTTAGCCGATGAAAGGCATATTGAATAATAAAACCCCTTATTTCTTTATTGCGCCAACTTTGATTTTGCTTGCTATGTTCTCCCTGCTGCCCATTGTTATTGCGCTGGTCATCAGCTTTACAGATATGGATCTCGCCGGCCTTGCCGATGTATCCAACATTTCATTTGTGGGCATGCAAAACTACTTGGACGTATTGACTGATCCCTTATTTCTCCAAGCGATTACCAACACGCTTTATTATGTCATTATTGGCGTTCCGTCCGTTATCGCCCTATCGCTAGCGATTGCGCTGCTGATTAACTTCGGCAAATCAAAAGTATTTACAACGTTCCGCGTTATTTACTATTTGCCGTCCGTAACCAACGTCGTTGCCGTTGCGGTCGTATGGACTTATTTGTACAACCCATCGCTTGGCTTGTTCAACTATTTGCTGAACCTTGTGCATCTTCCAGATGTCCAGTGGCTCCAGCATCCGATTATCGCTAAAATCTCGCTGATCATTCTTGCCTTATGGCGGGCGATCGGTCTGAATATGCTTATTTTTATCGCGGCTATCAAGGGCATTCCACGCTCTTATTATGAAGCTGCACAAATTGACGGAGCTAGCAACTGGCAGCAAATGCGGACGATTACGCTTCCGCTGTTGCGTTATGCTATTTTCTTCGTTTCCATCACCACAATGATTGGCTGGATTCAATTTTTCGAAGAGCCGCTCATTATGACCAAAGGCGGGCCGCTTAACGGCACGATGTCCGTAGCCTTGTTCATTTACAACAACGGCTTCCAATACAGCAAATTCGGATATGCTGCGGCAGGATCCTTTATACTATTTATTTCCATAATCGTCATTACGCTCATTCAATTTAAGTTCCAGAACAAGGAAACAGATGTTTAAGGAAAGGAGAGGGGAATAATTATGGCACCGAAAACAAAAAGCGGCACAGCCCTTCAATGGCTGCTCGGCATTTTGCTGACTGGCGGCGGGATAGTAATGATGCTTCCGTTCGTATGGATGATTATGTCGGCATTCAAAACGGAAAGCGAGGTAAAGCAGCTGCCTCCAACACTGTGGCCGAAAAATATTACGTTCGAAAACTTTAGCAATCTGTTCGTCAATATGCATTTTGGCACGTATTTGA
Organism: Paenibacillus liaoningensis; assembly: GCF_059609455.1. Classification (NCBI taxonomy): domain Bacteria; kingdom Bacillati; phylum Bacillota; class Bacilli; order Caryophanales; family Paenibacillaceae; genus Paenibacillus; species Paenibacillus liaoningensis. The sequence continues at coordinate 82,310 of NZ_JCAALU010000020.1, read as the reverse complement.
GCAATACGCTGCTGATTGTCTTTTTCTCCTTTATCGGCTTGTTCCTGAACGCAATGGCTGGTTATGCATTCGCCAAGTTCAAGTTCAAAGGCAAAGATAAGCTGTTCTATCTCGTACTCGCTACGATGATGATTCCCGGCCAGGTGACGATGATTCCTGTTTACCTGCTGCTCAATGAAATGCATCTGACGAATACGATGGTCGGCATCGTGCTTCCGGGCTTTGTCGGCGCATTTGGCATCTTCCTGTTTCGCCAGTTTATGTCCACGATTCCCGACGAGCTGCTGGAAGCAACCCGGTTGGATGGGGCAAGCGAAGTGCGCACCTTCTTTCAAATCGTGCTTCCGATCTCCAAAGCCATTCTTGCGATTCAAGGCATTCTGACGTTTATCGGCGGCTGGAACAGCTTCCTATGGCCGCTCATTATCGCCAATGACGAGAAGCTTTACACGCTATCCGTCGGGCTGGCTTTGCTTAAGGGAGAGCATGGCAGCAACTATGCTTTGCAAATGGCAGGCTCCACATTTATGGTATTGCCAGTCGTTATCGTATTTATTTTCTTCCAGAAGCAAATTATTGAGAATTATTCGATTTCCGGCATTAAATAAACGCAGCAGCTTTCACGATGTGAATAGGCTATCAAGAGTGCTAACAAGGAGGTTCCATCGCAATGGCCTTGTTTCAATGTGATTTTTACTCAGAAAAGCTGGGCTTCTCGACCGGGATGTCGGTTATTTTGCCGCAGCCGTCATTAGCTGACCTTTCTTCCCGCAAGGAAGGAACAGATTACAAATATCCAGTGCTTTATTTGCTGCATGGGCTGTCCGACGACCATACCGCCTGGACGCGTTATACGTCGATTGAACGTTATGCTTCCAGCAAAGGGATCGCTGTCGTCATGCCTGGCGTGCATCGCAGCTTTTATGCAGACATGGAGCAGGGCGGCCGCTACTGGAGCTTTGTCAGCGAGGAGCTGCCGCGTGTGGCCCGCTCCTTCTTCCCGCTGTCAGCTCGCAGAGAAGACAATTTTGTCGCCGGCCTCTCGATGGGCGGCTATGGCGCGTTCAAGCTGGGACTGCATCATCCTGAACGCTTTGCAGCTGCGGCGAGCCTTTCTGGCGCGCTTGATGTTGTGAGCCGTCTCCAGCATCCCGACTTCTCTTATACGGATGAAGGCGAGTTTGGACGGTTGTACGGCAGCATAGAGAAGCTGGAGGCTGGGCCAAGCAATTTGTTTAACCTTTTAGCCTCTGCAGCTGCGCTGGCTCCTGAACAGCAGCCGAAGTTTTACCAATGCTGCGGGACAGAAGATTTTCTATATGAAGATAATCTTCGCTTCAAGGCAGCGATGGAGGAGTATGGGCTGACTCTCGCCTATGACGAGGAGCCGGGCATGCATGAGTGGGGCTACTGGGATCGCAATATCCAGCGCGTCCTCGACTGGCTGCCGCTTTCCCGCTAGAACGATAAAACGCTTGCTCCGGTTGTTATCTGGAGCAAGCGTTTTATCGTTCTTTTTTATATAATCGATGAGTTCTTAAAAACCGCGCTGCTCGATTTCGATAGACTTCGGCAATACCAGCGTCATTTGAGCGTTATACATATTCGACTGAATCGGTCCGTTATGCCGATCAAATTCGCCGACCATGACATACATGACCGATCCCACTATGCTTGTGCTAACGAGCTGCTCCGATGTATCGATCGGCTCTGCAGCCCAGTACTGTACCTGCCCCAGCAATTGCACCTTTCCGCCGTCTACTTGATCTACACTTACCGGACGGAGCGCTTGCACGACGATTTTATCGACCTTCTCCGGCACGGAAATAGGCGCCGTCTCGATCAGTGCCGTCCGTTCCATTTGGCGCATCGCCCCGCGGAATTCATCCAAAATCCCAGTTGAAATCAGGCCCGCCATCGCTAGGCTGAAGCTTCCGATCATCCCTACTATAAATAGGCTGATCCAATCGTAACGAAGCGTCGTCCGTTCGCTGCCCGCAAACCAAATGTACAATAAAATTTCTGCTCCGAGCAAAATAAAAACAAGCGGTGCCACCCACAGCAGCATATCGTATGCCCCCGTGCCGCTCCAGATGGAAACCGCCACAGCGATTCCCATCAATAATAAGGCAACGCCCATCGAAAGCGTGCCTACACGCCACTGCTTCATTCGCTTTTCCCCTTCCGCAGCGATTCCGTTGGTGTCCAATCTTTAGGGGGAAGCCCCTTATTTCGTTGGAATCCTCTGCCAAATGCCATGCGCAGCCCAGCGGCGATCATGACAAAGGCGATAAGGGCGGTTGGCAAATTATATTTTATATTTTGATACTGGGCATACCATCTTGGAAAATAATTCGCAGCGTATTCGGCCAGAACACGATCACCCATAAAATACAGCCCGATCAGCAGCAGACCGATGCCGATCCAGCGCTGATAAGGAGCAAACTGCGTAATAATCGCTTGATCCTTTAAGCCTTCCTGCGGTTCAGTCGACAGCTGCCGCATGACATCGAAGAAAGCGAAAAACCAGAATAGCGGCATAAGGAATAGAAACATCGACAGCCGCATCGCATCCATTAAATAGACGGAGGCGAGAAAGCCTGCCATAATTTGCAGGCCGCGTGTTTGAAGCCCGAGATATAGATGCCCTGCACCGGGAAAGAGCGACAGCGTTGCAGCGAGCGCTTTATTTTTGCGCCCCTTGTTCATGTACTCCTCCATCTCTTCGAAAAACGGCCGATCCTCCAAGGGCTCGCCCCGTTTCTTGCGATGCAGCTGCTGTGAAGCATCAAAAATGCTGTAAATCCAGATGACGGGCACGCCTAGCAGGAAAATAAGAAACTCTCCTGTTCCCGTTACCATCGATATAAAAATAACAACTGCGAATAAGCCGATGGATGCAACGAGAAAGGCAATGCCCCGCTGCATCAGCCCAAGCGCCATATGGCCCAAACCGGGAACGATGGAGAGCAGCAGCGTGTTCGTACGCTCTTTCTGCTCGCTGTAGGTTAAGATGTCTGCTTGTGCGCGCATCGCTCCCGGCGGCAGGTTGCTGTACATCTGATCTGGACTTGGAGGTGCGCCCACACCATAGGCGGCCTCATTCGGATGCGGCTGCCGCCTGCCAATGAGCGTTACAATCATATCAAGCATATTGATGCCCCAGAAGAGAAACGACAGCAAGCATAGAACAAAGGCCGTATCGTCATTAATATGATCCGCGATTGCTATTAGAATCAGAAGCGCAAGAGGTCCAAATCCTCCTGCCGCATATAGCACAAACCTTATCGGACGCCCCATATATGCATGGCCGAAACCGGGAAGCATGGACAGCAGCAGCGCAACAAGGGGCTTTTTCTCCCTATTCATTCCTTGATCTCTCCTTCATCATTCGTTATTTAAACCGTTTGGAGGCGATGCCGTCCAGCCAGAGGGAAGTGCGGTTCATCATTTGCTGCGACCAGGAGGACTCGCGCTGCTCCTTGTCTCGGATGAGCTGCTCCTCTTTATGCTGCAGCCTGCTATGGTCTATTTTTTCAAGCTCCTGCGAAATGTTGTTCAGTACGCCTGTACCGAGCAGCAGCAGGGTAATGACCGCCGCAGCGGTATAGTGGGTTGCCGGATGCTGGAGCCAGGATCTGCGGCGGTATGATTTCTCTTGAAGGAACGGACCCGGCACGGACAGCAGATCCTGTTTTTCGGATTCCGACGCTCCGAACAGCTGCTTGCTGAGCTTGTGGCCCATCTGCTCAAAATCCGGAAGCTCAATCGCCTGATTTAACGGACTGGCTCCTGGAACGGCTCCTGCTATATGAGGCTCAGACGTAGGGGGACTCCCCGCCATATCCGCCTCCAACACCAGCATAAATTGCTCTAAGCATTCGTCGCATTCTGCAAGCTGCCGCTCGATCTGCTCGCGTTCAGGCTCGGAAAGCACATTCGCCACGTATTGCTCCAGAAGGGAAGCCTCCACATGATTCAAATGATTCACAGGATTGCATGCTGAGGATGCTTCATCCGTCACTGGCATGATCGGCTGTTCTATCGGTTGTTCTATGGGCTGCTCTACCTGCTTGCCCTGCTGTTTCGTCCTTGAACTCTCGCTATGCTTGTGTTCCTCATGATGACTCATTCAAAGTCCTCCCTTCTCCAGTGCCGCTTAATCCAGTTTCTTGCCCGGTATAGGCGCGATTCTACACTTTTGCGCTCCAGTCCGGTTGAGGACGAAATTTCCTCGTATGATTTCTGTTCTATATAATAGGCGTTTACGACTTCACGATAATTGTCCGGGAGCTGCTCGACCTGTTCTCTTATGTAGCGTTTTTCCTCGCGCTCGATCGCAGCGCGCTCCGCAGGCATCGCAGTTCCTTGCCCATCGGTGCCGGGTCCCAGATTGTCCACATATTCGCTCAGTTCTTCCGGCTTGCGTGCCTTGCTCCTCTTCCAATCAATCGCACGGTTTACAGCAATGCGGGTCACCCAGGTTTTAAAGCCTTCCAGCCTGCACTCGGGGAGAGAGCGGTGAATTTGCAGCAGCACTTCCTGGGTAACATCCTCCGCATCATGCGGCGAATGAAGCACAGCATAAACCGTTTTATAAATATGAGCGCCATATTCCTGCACGAATGACTGGAATTCTGCAGGCCCGCCGTCGCGGAGCGCTATTAACCATGCTTCATCTTGAATCTCTCTCTCCCCCTTCCCTTTATATTAGACGCCAAAACGATGGCTATCCCCTGCACCTGCAGCAATATTTTTTATAAAAAAGTAAAAAGGCTCCGCTCCAGCGCAGCAATCGCTGCTGCATTGGAGCGGAACCCGTCACTTATAAGCTTCCCAGTTAGAAGCTGCCTTGGTCATTCTTCTGTCATTCTTTCTGTCATTCTATGCCTCCAAAGCCTGCTTCAGCTCATCGGAGGAGTTGGTCCACCATTCTTCATTATGCTCGATTAACAGCTTGCGGAACGCAGCCTTTTCTTCCGCACCCAGCTCGCCCAAGTTGTAGCGGCGCTTAATCGCATGATCAAGCTTGTTGACATGGTCAGCGAGAATTTTCCAGCCGCGGCGTGCTTCCGTGTCAATCCACATTTCGCAAGCGGTTGCGCCAGCGTAGTTCGTGCCGTTCTCTCCACGTTCTACCGCAACCCATACAATCCAGCATTGGCGGCCATTAGGCGTATCCTCTTTATTAGGAGAAAACTTGATGCCGCGCTCTACTTTGCTTTTGGCATGCATCGCGCCGTCGTCGATATAAGCGACGCCCGCATCAATAATAACGCAGGATACTTGGCTTAGGTCGATGGTGCCTGCACCAAAGCCTTTATGCTGTTTGTTGCTCACGACGTTAAGCGCGAGTGATTTCTTTTCTTTTTTCTCCGGTTGTCCTTGCTGTTCCATCCGTTCGTACACGTCCTCTCGTCACATTTCATCTATTGTACTGCCGCAGCAGCTTGCAGCCAATCTCTCCTTTCCATTTTGAACGTTTTTCCCCAATAACACAAGCGCACACGGCACAATTTCCTGCCGAATCCGCAAGCGGCTGCCGCTTTACACGCCTTCATCAGCGCCGCTGCAAAAATCCACAAGACTATTCCGGTACAAGCCGACATATACATGCTGTAGATGCTTGTCAACGGGAGGGAAACGTTCAATGACTCCAGGACCTTTCAAACGAATCGCGCTCATTATGCTCTCGGCCGTCCTGCTCGGACTGTCGCTGCATCATGGCTTCGGCAACGCTTGGTTATCCCAGTATACGTACGCCTCTGGCGCCACAGACCCGATTGGCATTGCCGATCTCACGACAGCAGCAGTAGAGCAAGCTGCTCCGCAAACGGCCAAGCCGCCTGCCCCGGCACCGCCAGCACAGCCCGACCCTGCCCAGATCGAAACGGTACAGACGCTTAGCAAAAGAGTCGTCCAATACAACATGCAAGTGGCGCTTCGGGAGGATATCCGATATTTAGATGGCTCCCAGACCGTAACTTGGACGAACCCAGGCAAAAAAACGGTGTCCGAGCTGTATTTTCATCTGTACCCCAATGCCTTTCAGTCCGAAAAGTCGACGTTCATGCGCGAGTCTGGCGGTCAGCTGCGGGGTGATAAGGCCACGGTCGACAGCCAAGGTTATATGAAGCTGCTTACCTTGCAAACGCTGGAGGGCGAGAGCTTGCTTCCCCGTCTGCATTATGTTCAGCCCGATGACGGAAATACGGACGACTTTACGCTGACGAAGCTCAATCTTCCGGTTCCAGTCGCACCGGGCAAATCAGTAACACTCTCCATGACCTATGAGGTCAAGCTGCCCGAGGTGTTCGCTCGCATGGGCTATTCCGGGAGCTTTGTTATGGCGGGCCAGTGGTTTCCGAAGCTTGCTGTTTATGAACTGGCTGGCACACGCGGCCGAACGAATGAAGGCTGGAACGTCCACCAGTATCATGGCGATTCGGAGTTTTACAGCGATTTTGGCTTGTACAGCGCCCAGATTACAGTGCCAGAAAACTTTGCGGTCGCTGCTACCGGCATTCAGACCAGGGAAGCTGTGACGCAAAATGGCACAAGCACCTATCAGTTCTATGCCGAAGACGTGCATGACTTTGCTTGGTCAGCCTCGCCGGACTTCATATATGCGGAGGACACATTGTCAGGAACGGGTATTCCGGGTGTTCGCATTAAGCTTTATTTGGACCCTGCCCACGAAGGGCTGAAAGACCGCTATATGCATGCAGCAAAATCAGCACTGTCCAAATACGCGGAGTGGTACGGCGATTATCCGTATTCGACGCTGTCCATTATCGTCCCTCCGAAGGGTGCGAATGGTGCAGGCGGCATGGAGTATCCAACGCTCGTAACCGCTTTAGCTGCTGAATCCGATAACCCTGGCTACAGCCTCGAGCGCACCGTTGTACATGAAATTGGCCATCAGTATTGGTACGGGATGGTTGCATCGAACGAGTTCGAAGAAGCGTGGCTCGACGAAGGCTTTACTTCTTATGCGGAGGATAAGGTGATGGAGAACGCCTATGGCGTTGAGCCTAACTTGGCTATGGAAGCCAGCTATATTACGGCCCCTGCCCCGCTGAAGCAGCCTTCATGGGCTTATCACAACAGCGATGAGTACGCGGAAAATGTATACATGCGCGCCAAGCTTGTGCTGGTCGGCATTGAGAAGCAGGTCGGAGCAAAGACGATGTCAAAAATTATGCGCACATATTTTCAAAAATACAAATTCAAGCATCCAACCACGTCTGATTTCCAGCGTGTCGTTGAGCAGATTACGAAGGAAAAATGGCAGGACTACTTCCACCAGTATGTATACGGCAGCCTGATGGCGGATTTTTCAGTAGAGGCTATTCGAGTGAATGAAGTGGAGCAGGATGGCCAAACGGAGTACGAGTCTACCGTGCTGATTAAGCGCAATGGCGGGCAAAATGGGCCAATCCCGCTCGTATTCTCCTTTACCGACGGCGAAAAGATTTCGAAAACATGGGATGCCGCCGAGTCGCATATCCAGTACAAGGTTGTGCATGCTGCTCCGCTTGCCTGGGTGGCGGTTGACCCGAAAAACAGCAATGTGCTGGACAACAAGCATATTAACAATTTTATGCGCGCAGAAGTGCCCGAGCAGTCGCGCATTCGATGGAGCCTCGGCCTGACGAAGCTCATCGAAGGCTTGCTCGGATCCGTAGGCTGGTAGAGAGGAGGTTGAAAAATGAAGCAGCATATGAAGCAAGGCTGGCGGCTCGCTATCCGCCATTTCTATATCGTCATTCTGTTATTCCTTTACCAGCTATTATGGGGATTTTTCCTTTACCGTTTTGTTGATATGACTGTACTGCCGCTGCTGCGGCGCTTTCCGCTCCAGCATCCGTCTGACTCGGCCGTGTCGCTATTCTTCAGCGAGGCCCAGTTTCAATTGACGAAGACGGATTTGATCAATCCTTATTTGTGGCTTCTGGGCGGCTTGTTCGCTGCCCGCATGCTGCTGACGCCGCTGTTCAATGCGGGGCTGCTCTACTCGCTGCATCATATGGGCGAAACAGGTGAAACACAGTTTCTTCAAGGCATTCGCAAAGCTTGGAAGCCCGTGACGCTGCTCTATTGGCTGCGCACGCTGCTTATTTTCGCACCCGGCTGGTTCCTGCTGCCTCGCGCCTTCAAGCTGCTTATGGAGGGCCATTCGCTGGGCGAGCTGCTGCAAGGCACGCTGCCGGGCTTTGGCGGCTGGCTGCTATGGAGCTTCCTCGTTCACCTGCTGCTGCTCGCTATGCAGTTCGGCGCCGCCTCCGGCACGGGCTCCTTGCGCTGGCTCAGCCATGCGCTCCGAAATCTTTTCCCTTATGCCGGCCTCTCTCTGCTGATGTGGCTGCTGGCTGTTGCCGCTTCGCTCGCTGTGTCTGGGCTTTCCTATGCTTGGGCAGGCATGCTGGCACTCATCATGCATCAAGCCTATCATCTGCTGCGCACCTTGTTAAAAGTATGGACGCTCGCTGCCCAATACGATTGCCTGCAATCAAAGCAGAGCTGAGACCCTTAGAAAAATGAGGGCAACCCCACCTAATTCTCATTTAGTATTCTCATTTTTCTAAAGCCCTTCTCATAAAAAAACCGATTGCGGCCAAAAGGCCGAAATCGGTTTTTTGCCGTTATCCTGCACCTGCAGGTAAAGCCTCCATTTACTTCCCAGCCTATATGGCGACCTAGCTCAAACTCTCTAAATCTTCATTTTACGCTATAATTCTTGCCTATTCACACGATTCATAGCATATTAGCTGCCTATTTCTCATATAAACTGACAAAATGTTTTTTTGCCCAAGAACGGCGATAGATCGAACATTTATTAGGCAAGAAACTTGTTTTAACGCAAAATTGAGCCAAAAGGTTACATGAGAATTATTAGAAATTCATTCATATAGAAGGAAATCACATGAAAAAAACGAATTATTAGCGCAGAGCAAAATTAAACCAGCCTAATTTTTTATACCGCAAAGGTATAGAAATACGGGGGAACCACTTTGGGTGAATTGATTTCGATGCTTGGACGGCTTGATTCAAGTGTCTTGGAAATCATAGGGAACCTTCACAACCGAACCCCACAGCTAACCTCGTCGGCACCGGAAGGAGTTTCAAATTTTGAAGAAGGTTACTGCACTACTCGTTGGTCTTGTATTAATGCTTGCTTTCCAAGCAGGCAGCGTGTTCGCGAGTTCGAAGATGGATGGTGTTATCGCTGATCTGATCGGCACACCGTACCAAAGCGGCGGAACGACTACGAAAGGCTTCGACTGCTCCGGTTTTACGAAGTATGTTTTCGACAAAATGGGCATCGATCTTTCCCGTACTTCCCAAGCCCAATCGAACGATGGCAGTGAAGTGAAGAAGAGTGACCTGATCGCTGGCGATCTCGTATTCTTCAACACGAGCGGCAAAGGCATCTCCCACGTTGGTATTTACGTAGGCGATGGAAAGTTTGCACATGCTTCCTCGAGCAGAGGCGTTATTATTAGCAAACTTAGCGAGTCTTATTATGCTGATCGTTACGTATCAGCTACACGCGTTATGAGCCAAGACGCTTACGACAAGTACGCAAGCGAGCAATAGAGCCAGGCCACGCTTTTTTCGCTTACATAACGAAAAGCTGCTGTCTCAATCAGCAAAGCCGCAGTTGTTTGTCTTCGGACAAATAGCTTGCGGCTTTGCTGTTTTCTGGCAACGCCTTATGCAAGGGCACGCGACCACGGTATTCAGCAGGTTGTACGCGCAGCGGGACGCCGCTGGATGACGCTCGACGATGCGCCGCTGGCCGATTTGGAGGAGCTCCATACGTTTTCTCGGCGCAGTGAGCCTTACAAGGTATTTACGCCGTTTTACCGCATGTGGCAAGCCTTTATGCAGAGCCACTATTCCCCTGCGGGCGAGACAACACTGCAGCAGCTTAATACGCTGAAAAATATAGATGCCAGCATGGCAGAGCGCTTCAGTCTTCCGCGGGAGCATCTGGCTGCGGCAGCCTTTCAGCAGATAGATGACTCAGCCGGGCGCGGCCAATCCCACGCGAGCCATGCAGCCGAGGTGCTGGAGCAATTTCTAAATCAACGCCTGTCTGGCTATGAAGGCGGCCGCGACCAGTTTGCGGACGACCAGACGAGCCATTTGGCGCGTTATTTGAATACGGGAGCGCTGTCAGCACGGCAAGCCTACGAAGCGGCGCAGCAGCAGTTTGGAGCCGAGGCGTGGATTAGACAGCTGGCATGGCGGGATTTTTTTCTATATCAAGGAAAATACAATGAGGACTTCTACCGATATGAGCAGAAGTTTGATTTATCTGCGCTAAGCGATCAGCATTTCGAGGCATGGAGCGAAGGAAAAACGGGCATTCCTGTTATTGACGCCGCTATGAAGCAGCTAAATGAAACGGGGGAAATGCCGAATCGGCTGCGGATGGTTACCGCCATGTTTTTGACGAAAAATCTGTTATGCCCATTTACGTTGGGCGAGCAGTATTTCCGCCGCCAGCTCGCCGATTATGATCATACACTGAACCGAGGCGGCTGGCTTTGGAGCTCGTCACTCGGCTACGACGCCGCGCCATATTTTCGCATTATGAATCCGGCTACGCAGTCCGCAACACATGATCCGGGCGGCACTTACATTAGACGCTGGCTGCCGGAGCTTGCCCATCTGCCTGATAAGCGAATCCACCTGCCGCAGCCGCATGCCATCGTTGATTTGAAAGCTTCACGCGCCCGCGCGATTGAGGTTTATAAGGAGATTGTATAATGATGACAAAAGCAAATGCTGCACCTGCTGGCGCCCAGCCGCCATTTGGCTGGAAGGTTGCCGCAATGGATGCATCCCATGCCCGGCAGTTGTGCGATTGGCGGTATGAGCCGCCTTACGGCATCTATCAATGGCCCGCATGGGAGGTTATGGAGCAAGCCGAAATGGAGTTCGGTGATCCCGAGCTGCGCCAGAGGCAATATGCTGCTATTTTAGACGATCGCGGGGAGCTCGCTGGTTTTGCACAGTTTTTCCCGCTGGGGGATGAAGTGCTGCGGCTTGGATTGGGTCTTCACCCACAGCTTTGCAGCAGGGGCTCAGGCACCGCCTTTGTTGCGCTGCTGGTAGAGGAGGCTCGCCGCCGCGCTCCAAACAGCGAGCTGGATTTGGAGGTGCTGACCTGGAATGCACGTGCTATTCGTGTATACGAGAAGGCAGGCTTCCGCATTACCGACACGTATATCCGCCCGACACCGCAAGGCGCGGCGGAATTTCATTGCATGGTTTACGGAGGAGGGGAAGAAGCCTAGCGTCTCTCTCCCCCCTCCTCTTCCTTTCCGCTTCCTTTCCTAGCCCTTCCTTAGCCCTTTCCGCTCCGTTCCCATCAACCGCCGACCCGCTCCAACTGCTGCAACGGGTCAGCCTGCCTCGTCTGGCTCATGTAGCAGCCCATTCGCTCCAAAGCCTCCGACAGCTTTGCTGATGATACCGAATAGGAGCAGCGGATGCGCCCTTCACCGCCTGGTCCAAAAACATGCCCTGGCACAACGGCCACGCCCGCTTCCTTCATGAGCTTGAAGGCGAACTGCTCCGAGCTTAGTCCCGTATGGGCGATGGATGGAAAAGCATAAAACGCCCCTTCCGGCATATGGCAGGAAAGCCCAAGCTGCTGCAAGCCGCCCACGAACATCGCCCTGCGCTGCTTGTAAGCCTCCTTCATTAGATCCTTGTCTGCCAATCCGCTGCGCAGCGATTCCAGAGCAGCAATCTGTCCCATAATAGGCGCGCACATTGCTGTGTATTGATGAATTTTCAGCATTTGCGAAATAATTTCCACAGGGCCGCAGGCATAACCAATACGCCAGCCTGTCATGGCAAAAGCTTTCGAGAAGCCATTTATGACGATCGTCCGCTCCTGCATGCCAGGCAGCGATGCGATGCTCACATGCTGGCTTTCATAAGTCAGCTCCGCGTATACCTCATCGGATACGACGATCAGATTATGCACCTTCACCAGCTCAGCAATGGGGAGCCAATCCTCATAGGACATGACCGCACCCGTTGGATTGTTCGGATAGTTGATCAGCAGCACCTTGGAGCGCGGGGTGATTTTTTCCCGCAGCGATTGTGCCGTTAGTTTGAATTGCTCATGCTCATGCGTCTCAACGTTTACAATACTGCCGCCCTGCAGCGCTACAATGGGCGAATAAGCGATATAGCTTGGAACCGGGATCAGCACCTCGTCGCCCGAACAAATCAAGGTTCTCATCGCCAGATCAATCGCCTCGCTGCTGCCCACCGTCACGAGAATCTCATCCTTCGGCTCATAATTTAATTCAAAGCTGCTCGCCAAATAACGGGCGATTTCCTCGCGCAGCTCCATGAGTCCGGCATTCGGCGTGTACATCGTCTGACCGCTTTCCAGCGCTCGTATGCACGCGGCGCGCACGCGCTCCGGTGTTGCAAAATCCGGCTCGCCCACGCCCAGCGAAATCATATTTTCATCCTGCCCGGCCATATCGAAAAACTTGCGAATGCCCGAAGCGGGCAAGCTCTTTACAAGCGGTGAAACGTTATACTGCACCATAATGCCTGCATCCCCTTTTCAAAATAATCAAATGTATAGTTGTCGCTCTATTCCTTATGAAAGGCCCCACAGCTGTTTTGCCGTATCGCCGATAATTCGAATACCATGCACAATATCCTCATCCGCCACGCGGGAAAACCCTAGACGCAGCGTATTACCGCCCCGTCCATCCGTAAAGAAATGATGGCCTAAAGTAAAAATAACGCCTTGCTGTGAGCACGCCTCCAGAAGCTCCCGCACCTTGCACGCTTCCCGAAAGGTCACAAACAGATGCAGCCCACCATCTCCCGACAGCGTCTCATAGGGAACATAGGCTTTGCAGGCTTGCAGCGTCAGCTCGTATTTACGCTTGTATTCCGCCCGCGCCCGCTTCAAATATTTGTGCAGATTGCCATTATGCAAATATTGATAGAGCAGCGATTGGTCAAGCGTCGAGGTATGAATGTTGCGGGCCCGCTTCATGCTTTCCAAATAATCAATCAGCTCTCGGTCTGCCAGCACCCACCCCACCCGCAGGCCGGGGAACAGCACCTTCGAGAAGCTTCCAATATAAATGACGCTGTTGCCGCTGCCCGCCGATGCGATGAGCGGCGGCACATGCGCTCCGGAATAACGCAGCTCCTCATTAAATCCGTCTTCAATGACGGGAATTTCATAACGGCTCATGAGCTGCATGAGCGCCAGCCGTTTCTCCATCGACATGACGATGCCTGTCGGATTGTGATAGGAGGGGACAAAATAGGCACAATCGTAGGGGCGCTCCTCCAAAGCCCGTTCAAGCTCCCCCAAATGAATGCCATCCGGCTCCATCGTAACGCCCTTAATGTCAAAGCCATGCAGCTTGAGATTTTTTATCGCGGTATGATGGGTCGGATTTTCGCAGAGGACTGCGCCGTGCTTTTGCCGAAGCGCGGCCAGCACAAGGTCAAATCCTTCCGTAAAGCCGGCAGTGATAATCATATCCTTGCCCTGCACATCCACGCCCTTGTTCTCCATATAGGTCATCAAATACTGAATCAGCGGCTTATAGCCTTTGGCATAGCCATAGTTCAGCAGTACATGGCCCTCCACCGACATACGGCCCAGAAACGCCTGCTTCACATGATCCAGATCAAACAGCTTCTCATCCGGGGCAATGCTCGTAAAAGAAATCGTACTCTTGCCTGCGCGAATCCCGCGCTTCATGAGGTCCAGCTCCTCCGCAAGCAAAGCCTGCCTGCTCAGACGCTCCTTCCATGGCAACTGCCAAGACAAGGACGACGGGGCGGCGCTGCCCGCCGAATCCTCTGACACATAATTGCCTTTGCCTTGCAAGGCATATACGCGGCCCTCGTCCGCCAGCTCCGCATAAGCGGCAATGACCGTATTGCGGCTCACACCGAGCAATACGCTAAGCTCCCGTGTCGACGGCAGCTTCTGATGAGGCTGCAGCGCGCCTTTTATCATTAAACGCTTCATATAATCTTTTACTTGAATCGATACTGGACGGCCTTCTATGAGCTTGAAATCATGATACACTTCTCAACGCCCCCACCTTTATCATGGCATATGGTCCCGCCCGAGCGTAAACGGCTGTCGCCGTCCTTTGGCGGCTCGGCGCGTTTCAGTCCGAGAAATATAGAGAAGGGCTGAAACCATCATATCCTTTCCTATATCCTAACAAAAGAACCACGACGCCGGATTTTTCATCCTGTCGTGGTTCTGCAAGCAGCGTCCTCTCGTTGCCGATCCGTCTGCTGTTCATCATCCTTCATATCTGCAAATAAAATAAGGCCGGGGCCAGCAAGGACCGATACGGTCCGAATCCATTCACATGTATCCAAATCGACGTAGGCACGCGACACTAGGGTGCTCTGCGTCTCGCTTAACTGCGCAATGGTAGGAATGAAGTAGGGGCGCCAGCTCCAATTCGCCCCATAATATTCCTCCTGCCGCTCCCACTCGCCAGCCTCCACCCTGCAATAGTTGGCCGATAGCTGAATGCCATCCTCCCGGCACAAATAAATGCGAACGCAGCTCGGCGGCAGCTCCTCCAACAGTCCGGCAATCCATCCATTGCCTGCTCCGGGTTCGTCCTCTCGACCGAAAGCGAAAGCTTGCTCCTTGTCGATGAACGCAGCAAGCTGCGCCGCTTCCTTCTGCCAATTCCTCTCGGTGCGCAAGCGCTGCTGGACATATTCCGCAAGCTCGGCCTCCAGTGCTGCGGCGAAACGATCCGCTCGCTGAAATTCCGGCTCGGCCTTGGAGAAGAAGAAGCCCTGCACATAACGGGCACCCGCTTCAATCGCACGCACCAAATCCTGGCGCGTCTCCACTCCTTCAGCGAGCAGCGACGCCCCGATCTGCTCTGCCAGCGCGGAGAAGGAACGAAGGGCGCCTAGATAGCCATTGTGCGTCGCGCTCTTTTTGATCATATGAATGTCGATTTTCAGTATATTCGGCTGAATATGGGCGATACGATCCGTACTGCTGAATCCGCTTCCTACATCATCGATCGCAATGAGGCACCCTCTCGAACGGTACAGATCCACAATGGAGCGCAGCTCATCCATCGGGCCATTAAAGCTTTCCTCGGTAATCTCGATGACGATGCGGCGCGGATCAATCCGGTATTTATCGATCAGCTGCAGCGTAAACAGCTCGCCGGATTGCTGATAGCGATGAATCCAGTTCGGCTTTAAATTAATAAACAGCAGCGACTCGGAATTTTCCGCACCCAGCTTGCGCATCGCCTGCTCCCGCAAAATCCGATCGACCGCAATATGATCCTCTACCGAAATGGCGGCGTCTCCAAAAAAAGGGCCCAAGCTTCGCACGCGCTCGCCTGCATAGGCTCTGCCCAGCACCTCATACCCCATAATGGTTCTGGTGTCCATCGCCAGAATAGGCTGATAGAAGGCAGCAAGCTGCTCGCCCTTAAGGCCTAGCGATTCCGGTATCTTTCGCATCGTTTGTCGGTCCTTCATCGCGTGCTCCTCTACATAAAAACGATGTCATATATTCTTCCATTGTTAAAGTTAGACCCTATTGTAGCGGAATCGACATTCGTTGTAAAGAAGCGACAGCGTTCGCTAAGACCGATTTTTCCCCAGCTGTTCGGGCTCCGAATGCCCTGCTCGCCCTATGCTCTAAATCAACCGCACCATATGCGTGACATTATCGCCCTGCGCGACCTCAATGACATGATGCTTCGCGTGATAGGAAACTTTGCCTGCGCCCACCTCGATCAGCGCTTGCTCGCCCAATCCGAAAAACACATCATCGGCCAACGCCTCCATCACCTCGTGCTTTTCTTCTTCTCCCAATGCCTCCCACTCTTCCTTTTCCATTTCAAAAAAAGAGTAGCTTCCCTCAATCGCGCTAACCGCTGTTGTCAGTTCCTTCAATATATCCGCATATTCCCTTGCATGCTTTACGCCCATAATAAGGTTCCACCTTTTCACTGATTTATATGATTCATTTTACCTCATTTTCACAATTTTTAATGCCTTTCTGTTTAAATCCTTTTCAGGTCTAATCTCACCGCCCCCTTCTGTCGATAATATAAATAGAGAACTTTCGAAATTGTATTGGACGGGGTGTATAATGAAAAATTCAACTATTATCGGTATTGTTCTAGCTATCATAGGTATCTTTGGCGGGATGGTCGTCAAGGGAGCTCCAATTTCCAGTCTCTTGAATCCTGCTGCCTACATGATTATCATCTTGGGTACCGTCGCAGCCGTAATGATCGCTTTCCCCATGTCAGAGCTAACAAAAATCGGCAAGCTGTTTAAAATGGTATTTGGCACTCAGAACTTGACTTCACGTGAACAACTCATTACTCAATTTATGGAATGGGCCGGCATTACACGCCGCGAAGGCCTGCTCGCTCTTGAAGCTAAAGTAGATGAAATCGAAGATAATTTCCTGCGTAACGGCATGCGGATGATTATTGACGGCAACGATCAGGAATTCGTTCGTGACGTTCTGCTTGAGGATATTGCCGCTACAGAAGACCGCCATAAAGTCGGCGCGCTTATTTTCACCCAAGCAGGTACATACGCTCCTACACTCGGGGTACTCGGCGCCGTGGTCGGCCTGATTGCCGCCCTGTCGGATATGAGTGACATTGAGAAGCTGTCCCATGCTATCGCCGGCGCGTTTATCGCAACGCTGCTCGGTATTTTCACAGGTTATGTGTTATGGCATCCATTTGCCAACAAACTCAAGAGGCTTTCTAAAGCCGAGGTTCAAATTCGTCTAATGATGGTAGAAGGCTTGCTCTCTATCCAATCAGGCGTATCCACCATCGCAATCAACCAAAAGCTGTCGGTATTCCTGACTCCGACTGAGCGTGAGAAGATGAGGGAGAAGGAGGAAGGGGCCGTTGAGCAAAAAGCATAGGCACGAAGAACATGAGGAGCATGTTGACGAATCCTGGCTCATTCCTTATGCCGACTTGCTCACTCTGCTGCTGGCACTGTTTATCGTATTGTATTCAATGAACTCGGTAGACGTAAAAAAATTCGAGGAAATGAGCAACGCCTTCAATATCGCCTTCACCGGCGGTACAGGCCTGCTTACCGATCCAGCTGCGGTCACTACGGGTGATCAAAGAGACAAGCAGGAGCCGTCACCTAACGATTCAACGCAAAACCCAGCTGCTGGTGATGACGAGAAGGACGATGCGCAGAAGCGCCGTGAAGAGCTGATGAAGCAGGAGCAAGAGGATCTGGAGAAGCTGAAGAAGCAAATCGATGACTATATTAAGAAAAATGGTCTCACCTCCGACCTTGAGACGAAGCTCAACCAGTCCCAGCTGATGATTACTATTAGCGACGAGGCACTGTTCGCATCTGGCAGCGCTGAAGTGAAGGAAGATTCGCGCGAGCTCGCCATTTCCATCGGCACGATGCTCCAGCAGTACCCGGACTACGAAATTATCGTATCGGGACATACGGACAACAAACCGATTAACACCTATCTCTTCAGATCGAACTGGGATTTAAGCACCTCCCGTGCTGTACGTTTTATGGACATTTTGCTTGAAAACCAACAGCTCTCACCGACCAGATTTACCGCAAGCGGCTACGGAGAAAATCGCCCGCTTGCCAGCAACGACACCGAGGAAGGCCGAGCGAAAAATCGCCGCGTTGAAGTATCCATTATCCGCAACTATGTAGATTTGGAGAAAGCGCAGGAGCTTAAAATCAAACCAAAAGAATAACCGGCTTGGCAGCACGAATGGGTAATAGAAAAGCCGTCGCCCCTATGCTTATGCATCGGAAGCGACGGCTTTTTTTGCTATTAATGAAAGTAATCGCATTAGTGCTTTTATTTCGACAGAACATTTTCACTAAACCACTTTCTAAGCTGGTTGATTTGGGCTTGGTGGTAGCGGCTATGGTCAGCCATATGCCACAACCCCCAGCGTATAGTTGCTTGCTTTTCATTTTCATGACCGAAAGTGACAACTTTATCTAGATCAGCATCTATTAATTGTGCACATATGTCTTTCAACATATTTAAAACATCCTCATAGCTGGAAATAAGCGTGTTCAAGGGCATGCCTTGGACCATGGGAAGCCGGTTATTTTCATCTATCATAGGGCCATATTGTTCTTTCAATAACTGCGGAAGCGGCTGTCCTTTTATTCTATAAACCCAGTTCAGATCAACATAGAGGATATGTTTGATTAACTGAGCCGTACTATTTGAATGATGGCTAGGCCCCTTGCTGTCTACTTCCTCTTGCGACATGCCGCTTGTGATGAATTTTAGTCGCTCACTGTTCTCTTTTACAGCGGAATATAGCATTCCCACAATCGGCGACATATTCGCTTCACCTTTTAAATCATGCAGCATCCTAGCTCAGCCCCTCGTC
Organism: Paenibacillus liaoningensis; assembly: GCF_059609455.1. Classification (NCBI taxonomy): domain Bacteria; kingdom Bacillati; phylum Bacillota; class Bacilli; order Caryophanales; family Paenibacillaceae; genus Paenibacillus; species Paenibacillus liaoningensis. Next base: position 63,858 of record NZ_JCAALU010000020.1, on the reverse strand, counting down.
GTTATTTGCTAGTGTTATAAAAAAAGAAAGCTCCCGAGCCTTCGCTCGAGCTGCTTCCTCCACATGATACGACCATTTCTAACTATTGATTCGATTCTGATTTAGACCCTGCTTGTGCAGACGATGACGGCGACGGCGAAGCTGGCGTATAATCCAGCAGATCAAACAACTGCGCCTTCTCCAGCTCCGTCAAGTCTCTCCATTCGCCGTTAGGCAGCTCGCCCAGCTGAATGTTCATAATGCGTACCCGCTGAAGCTTACGCACATGGTAGCCAAAAGCTTCGCACATTCTGCGAATTTGGCGGTTGCGCCCCTCGGTCAATACGATGCGGAACACGCGCTCCGCACTGCGCGTCACTTTGCAGGGCAGCGTCATGCTGCCCAAAATTTTGACACCCTCCGACATGCCAATAACAAATGATTCGCTGATCGGACGATCCACGGTCACAATATATTCCTTCTCATGCTTGCCCTCCGAACGCAAAATCGGATTCACGACATCGCCGTCATTCGTCATGAGAATAAGCCCTTCCGAATCTTTATCGAGTCTGCCAATCGGAAAAATCCGCTCCTGATGGTGCACATAATCAACGATGTTGCCCTCAATATGCAGCTCAGTCGTACAAGTGATGCCAGCTGGCTTGTTTAAAGCGATATACACATGCCCCTTATGTTCACCAATACGGTTGCCGTCAATGCGCACATCATCGCCGTGCTCGGCTTGGCTGCCTAGAAGCGCCGTGTGACCATTAATGGTCACACGTCCGTTCTCAACAAGCTTGTCCGCTTCCCTTCGCGAGCAATAACCGGTTTCACTAATAAATTTATTAATTCTCACTTGCGCTCACCTCATTCAAGTATGCCGCTCATTCTGCTGTTCATATTAACCTGCAGCGCTTGCTTTTTCTACTAGTATACCTCCGTCTCCCTCGTCTTTCAAAGCAGGGAGCGTAATCGTCACCGTTGTTCCGGCGTTCACTTGGCTTTGAATATCAATCATGCCTTGATGGCTCTGGATAATACGCTGGCTGACCATCATGCCAAGTCCGGTACCGCTCTCCTTGCCCGTCACGAATGGACTGCCGATTTGCGAAATCAGTTCCTCTGGTATGCCGATGCCTTCATCTGCTATTTCTATCGTAATGTGGCCCGTATTTCGTTTCAAGCGTATGTAAATGGGCCCTCCAGTCGGCATCGCTTCAATCGCATTTTTCAGCACATTAATGAACACTTGCTTGAGCTGATTTTCCTCACAGGAAATCAGGCAGGGCTCTTCGGCGAAAACGGTCAGAAATTCCGCATTATGCAGATGAGCCTCGCTATCGAGAAACAGCAGTACGTCGCGCAGCACCTGCTTAACATCCTTTAAGGTAAACTGTGTCGCCTGCGGCTTGGCCAAAATCAAAAATTCGCTGACAATCAGGTTAATGCGATCCAGCTCCGACAGCATCAAGCTTGTATGCTCGGTATTGCCCGTACGATTTTTCAGTTGAAGCTGGAGAAAGCCTCGCAGCGTCGTCAGCGGATTGCGTATTTCATGGGCGACACCAGCCGCCAGCTGACCAACTGTCGTCAGCTTCTCGGAGCGGCGCAGCAGCTCCTCCATCTTGTTGCGGCTCCTCATGTCGCGAGTAATGCTCGCGAACGCCTTCACCTCGCCCGCGCTATCGCGAATAGGGGATATCGTGACGCTAACGGGGATAATCTCGCCCAACTTCGTTAAACGCTTCGTCTCCTGTGCAGGGAGCACCTTGCCCGCTAGAAGCGAGGCAAGGATCAGCTTCATTTCGCCCCGGTGGCTTTCTGGTATGAGCGTAAGTTGGCTGCCAAGCGCCTCTTCCGCTGTATAGCCATAAAGCTGCTCGAAGGCTTGATTCACTTGAATAATGATTCCCTGCAGATCGACAACATGGATCGCATCACTCGTATGATTAATGAAGGATTGCAGAAAATTTTTCATCCGGCGGTTTTCTTCAAAAGCTTTGCGCAGCTTGTCCATGTAAATGCTGAGATTTTGCGACATCGCGTTTATTTTCACAGCAAGCAGGCCAAACTCATCCCTGCTTCTCACTTTAATGAACGAATCAAAGCGGCCGTGAGACACCTCATTGACCTTCCATAAAATCGATTTAAGTGGACGGAGCAGCATCCCCGACAGCAAATAGCTGCCAAATAAAATAAATAACATAAAGATGCCGGCATATTTCAGCCAATCCTTCACCTTGTACGCAGCCCGATCCTGAAAGTATTCGTAGCTATAGACGATGCGGATAACAGCGGGCTGCATATTTTTATTGCTGTAGTAGCTCTTTAAATAAGCGGCCCCGTCCGTTTCGATTTCATTAACCCGATAAAGACGATCCTTGGCTGTCAGATTAATCAGCTCTTGTTCAAGCTCGGCGTCATAGAGGCTCTGTTTGCCGTAAATAATATCATAGCTAGCTACGCTCGTAATCTGCTCCTCATGTTCCTGAGGCCGTAATATGGTTATATCCAAAATGCGTGCGTCCCAACGCTTCCAGTCTTCAATCAGCTTATTAAGCTGCTCCTCCGTCTCTGCATCAAGAGGCATGCCCGCCGCCAGCTCGTTATTTGATAAAGCCAGCGTCTCGTAGAGCTGTACAGATGCTTTGCTCAGCATGCTGCCAAGATTTTTGTGCATATTGCGAAACATCGAATATTGGTCCACAATAAGTAGGGTAACAAACATGGAGAAGAATGCTATCGCAATCAGTAAGCAGAGCTTGAGTTTGAATGGCACTACGAAGACCACCTTTATCGTCGTAAATTCGAACGACTTATCCACATTTTATAAACAATATACGCTACTTATACACATGCTGGTCGAATATTTTGTGTATAAAAAAGTGTATAACCAGAAAGTTATCCCCAATGTTATCCACCACATGTTAACAACAGAATATTTGTTCGCTGAATAAACGCAATTGATTTTACATATATAGGAGGGATTGCATCATGCTGCAAGAGCAGGAAGACGAATTTTGGATGCAACAGGCTATTGAGGAAGCCAAAAAAGCTGAGCAAATTGGTGAGGTTCCCATAGGAGCAATTGTTGTTAAAAATCATCAAATCATTGGGAGAGGTTACAATCTTCGAGAAACGCAGCATGATCCTACTGCCCACGCCGAAATGGTCGCCATTCGCGATGCATGCAAGGAATTGGACGCTTGGCGGCTGCTCGATTGTACCTTGTATGTAACATTGGAGCCATGTCCAATGTGTGCTGGAGCTATCGTCCAATCCAGAGTGAAGCGTGTCGTTTATGGTACCGGCGATCCCAAAGCAGGATGCGCAGGCACGCTAATGAATTTGCTGCAGGAGCCGCGTTTCAACCACGAAACGGAACTGACTAGCGGCGTATTGCAACAAGAATGCGCCACAATGCTTACCCAGTTCTTCAGGAAGCTGCGACGGAAAAATATATAGTTGACTAGTCGTGTTTACGACGCATGGAAGAACCAATCATCTCATCACGCTGCATCTGTTGAAGGGCAACGATTAGTTGATCTGCTTCCTCGCTAATCGCAAGAACGTCAGGGTCTGTCAGACTACCTCGTGCTTCGGCTATCTCATGGAGCTTTAGCCTTAGCGATTGCAATTGATCGAGTAGAATTATTTTGTCCATAGCTCGCTTCGTGGCCCACTCCTTAAATATAGCGCTCGTGTGGCAATTTTATTTTATTATACGCTTATTCCGGTGGGCTGTTTGTAAAAACGTGTCGACAATCACCTATAATTTTCAGGCAACTTTCGACAAAATCAGGATTAGCTTCCAAAATAGTAGTCCATTATACCCATTTTTAAAGTTTTAATGATTAACCAAATCAGCAACATATTGGTAAACCTGACATTCATGAATGGTTGCTGCTGTTCATTTCTTCATTTGGGAAAGTCATTTTTATTTTCCCGACATGCGATGTCGATTTATCCACCACGATTTTGTCGTAATACATCTTTTTTTGTAAATGAAAGCTGACATTATCATGGAAGGCGCGGCTATCTGTGCCGTATCTTTATGCATTTTGCATAGCATAGAAGTACACCCCTAGGAGAAACCTTGATATAGCTGACATTTTGAAAAAAAGCCCTGCCTCCTGACGGTTATCGCCAAGGGGCAAGGCTTCTCTCGCTTGCAAAATGCTGAAAGCGTTTGTCCCAAACAGATCTTTCATTCTGGAACTATGATTCCGTAAGATTGTAGGAAATCATCTGATCAGCTATGTCCTTCATCGATTGGCTTGAGCTTTGCAGACGCTCGATCACGCTCGTAAAAGCGCTAACCATGGAAGCCTGCTCCTCGGATGAGGCCACAATTTGCGAAATTTCGCGTTCCATGCCTTTTATCGACGTCTGAATATCACCAAGCGCCTTCTCAATTTCTACAGTCGCTTTTTTGGAATCGACGGACAGCTTGCGCACCTCGGTGGCCACGACGCCAAAGCCTGCTCCTGCTTCACCTGCGCGCGCCGCTTCAATTGCTGCGTTCAGCCCGAGCATATTCGTCTGCTCAGATACCTCTTTAATAAAGCCCGCTACTTTGTTGATTTGCTTCGAGTTTTCCGCTGTTGTTTTCGAATTTTCCGAAATTTGTTCACTTGCCGCTTGCAATTCCTCGGAGTGGGCTGCCATTTGCTGTACCATCTGCACCAAATGCTCTGTAATGGAATGACTTTCGCGCACAAGATGCTCCAGCTGATTCTGGTTCGTTAAATTATAAGCAACGCAAAAAACAGCCTCCACCTCGCCATTCTCGTTCTTAAGCGGTATATTTACAACATCCATTGCAATTCCAAACGTTTCCTGGGGAATATGGGTGATGCTTTCCTCCCTGCCATTTTTGAGCGCGGCAAAATTCATAAAGCCCTCAGAAAGCGTATCGCCTGTTTTGAAGCCCATATCGACTCCCGGCATAGGCAAATAATAAAGCATATGAGTGCGGTCATATAGAGACAGGCTTGCACTCTCCCGCATCATCTTCCGGATGTAAGGCATGGCGTGGAGCATAGCTTGGACTGAATTCATATTGGTATCCCTCACTGTCTAATTCAAGTTGTTTAATTATATTTCGGTAAAAAAGAACTGATTTTTTAGGTCTTTTGAATTATTTTTTATTAAATTTTTAGTAAAAACTCTTTAATCCGTTCGACAATATGTTCCACATGGAACATTATCCTTCGCGAATGCTGTTGAATTCATGATTTGAAAGAAAGCCAAAAGCCGCTTGTTTCGGGAGCTTGCTGCAAGGAGCAAACTCTCAAAACAAGCGGCTTTATGCGACTTCTTACCCCATCATATACCTTCATACAGCTTCAAGCTGGAAAATAACGTTTTATTAGCAAACGAATGAACGGCTTTTTCTTTGCGCACCCTTCGACAATGGCTGCTAAAATAAAATGATACCCGCTGCCCCTGCTCCGGCAATGATAATAAACGGATGCAGCTTAAAGCGCATTAGTAAAAACAAGCTGCCTGCAACAATGAGCAGCATTCCAGCGAACGACCAGCTCAGAATCGCGCCAGCAGTCGGATATCCGAAATGAATGGCTGCATAGACCATTAGGCCGGTAATCATCGGCTTCAAGCCGTAAAAGGAGGCCGACAGCCATTTATTATTTTGAAGGCGGAGGATAAACGCTGACAGCACAATCATGAGCACCAGCGACGGCAGCACCATGCCAGCAGTCGATATGATCGCTCCCGTGATGCCGGCTGTCTGATAACCGATTAACGTCGCCGAATTTGTTGCAATGGAGCCCGGCGCCATCCCGGCAAGGGAGACGGCCTGCTCAAATTCCCCTTGCGTCATCCAGCCTCGGGATAGAGCCTCATATTGAATAATCGGAATAACCGCGTAGCCCCCTCCAAACGACACACAGCCTATTTTCAAAAAAACAATAAACAGCTCTCCGAGCATGCTCCGTCCCCCCTCCCCATTTCCCGTCTAAATGTAGTATTCAATTTCGCTGCTGCTTCTGCTGACAGAAGCTTTCTCCGTCAATACCTTCATCCCCAGCAGCTGCTTGCCCTTCGTGAATATGATGCCTCCAAGCAGCCCCGCCATGACGACGTAAATCGGATTAATCGCAGTAAACAGCAGCACAGCGAGCGTCACAACCGCTACGAATGTCGTCGCAACATCAAACAATGCCGTCCGCGCCATGCGGTAAGCGGCCATCACCATTAAGGCGATGACCGCCCCATGTATCCCTTTAAGCGCCGCCACCAGCTTCGGATGATCGCCAAAGGCGCGTATAAACAAGCCCAGCAGCAAAACGAGCAGCAGCGTAGGGAGCGTTATGCCAACGATGGCGATAATAGCTCCTGCGGCACCGGCCTGGCGATAGCCAACCATCGCTGCAGCATTGACGCCTACACCGCCTGGCGCTGACCCTGCTAGCGAAATGAGCTGCGTCCATTCTTTTTCATCCAGCCACTGCCGCTTCTGTACGGCCTCCCGCTCGATCATCGGCATCATCGCATAGCCGCCGCCAAACGTTGTAGGTCCAATTCGAAAAAATATCCAAAACAGCTGCAGCAGCATGCCCAGCCGTTTATTTTGTCCATTTGCCATGAGGTTCCCTCCATTGATGGGGTGATGCTTTCTCTCTATTATACCACCTTTATTCCATATTGAATTTAAGTAATTGAAAAAAGGCTCGTAATTTCGTTTTATCGAAGCTATTCGATTGAATTATGAGTGATTTGGGTTGAGTTTATTTCTTTTCGAATAAATGTTCGAAGCAGACATGAACATAGCGACTGTCCATGAATTACGATATAATGAGGAGTGGCACTTTCATTTTTTTCATCCTACCTACAGTAAGCAGGGATTAGTTATGTACAAAGCGGAACGGAGCGTTCCCTCTCATAAAGAGCTTATTTATACACAAATCGCCGAGCAAGGCACCGTATCGAAAGCGGAGCTGCTGGACAGGCACAAGCTGACGAGCAGTACGCTAACGCGTGTATTGGAGGAGCTTGTGATGGACGGGCTGATTCAGGAGACGGGTCTTGGTCCCTCCAGCGGCGGCAGACGGCCGATTTTGTATCAGATTCATGCGGAGTACCGGTACATCTTTGGACTCGAAATTTCGCGTTTCTCTTCGACATTAGGCTTATTCGATATGCAGCTGAATCAGAAATCACTCGTTCGCTGGCGGATGGATGAAGCGATGACACCGCAGGCGCTGGTCGACTACGCGTCGCAGCTGATGCGTACCCTTCTTCGGGATCACCGGATTGAGCGGGAGCAGATTCTCGGCATTGGCATTGGGGCGGTTGGGCCGCTTGACCGGAGCAGCGGGATGATTTTGGACCCGCTGTATTTTGCGGCCAGGGGCTGGACGCAGGTTCCGATTTGCCAGATGTTTGAGGAAGCGACCGGATTCACAGCGTTTCTCGAAAATGGCGCCAACACCGCGCTGCTCGGCGAGCGCTGGGCGCTGCGCCATGAAGACATCGAGCATGCGCTGTATGTGCATGCCGGCGTCAGCCTGCGCTCCGCGATCATGTCGTATGGCCGTATCGTCCATGGCACGATGGATATGGAAGGCTCGATCGGACAGATGATTATTCACACTGATGGGCCACGGCTGTCTTCGGCAGGAAATTACGGAGCGCTGGAGGCGTACGCTTCGATTCAGGCGCTGGAGCATCAGGCACGCTCCCATGCGAAGATGGGGCAGGATTCGCTGCTCAAAGCGTATTCCGTCACGCCCGAGCAGCTGAACTATGAAGTGCTGCTGCAAGCTCTGTCGGCCGATGATCCGTATGTGCGGGAGCTGTTCCAGCAGTCCGCCGTCTATTTCGGCGTCGGCCTGGCGAATTTGATTAATATTTTTCACCCGGAGCTTGTTATTCTGGGCGGCGCTTTAATTAATTCAAAGCCTATGTATTTTCAGACCGCTACAGATACTGCGAAGAAAAACACCTACTACTCCCCCGCCTATGAGCCGAGATTTTCCAAAGGCCAGCTCAAAGAGGATGCCGTCGTAACCGGCGCGGCGCTGACTGTGCGCAATAAGATGCGGATTTAATAAGCGTGATGAAAATAGTGCAGCAGGGCAGCAAAATGGTTGAGCGGACTGATGAAGCCTCAGTTCAATAGGCTGACCAAACGGTTAGGCAGGCAAGCCTTGTTGCTTGATCCCGCCTTCCATGGTAAAATAATCAATGCTGCGCGCCCGTAGCTCAGCAGGATAGAGCGACAGTTTCCTAAACTGCAGGTCGTACGTTCGAATCGTATCGGGCGCGCCATAACAAAGTCTTCAAAACCTTTATTCTATAAGGGTTTTTCTTTTTTTTACACCAGAATCAAAATGGGCTTTATTCTGTTTGGTGCCCAGTTGGGAACAAATTAGTGCCGTTTTTCTCAACTGTATTGCACGCATTTCAATAGCAAAGAAGCCCCATTAATCTAATGATTTCTGGGGCTTCTGCAATTCCAAGCCTATTCAATCAATACCCGGACTGGCTCCGCATTTCAACTTACTACCTATCTAACAGTTCATTTAAGCATACAGCCCCATGCTCACGCACATTCACGACCAGCACAGGCGTGTCCAGCATTCCGCCAATCCATGACATATACGCTTCCGCATGCTCGTTAGGAATAATGGTCAAAATCACTCCAGCGAATCCTCCGCCATGAACTCGGCATGCGCCATCGCCGATTTTTTTCAAATAGTTTTCAGTAAGGGACAGGGCGATAGCGATCTCCTGATTTTGAATAGCCCCGCTTTGATATACATTTTGAAGCCATTTCCAAGATGAATTCCCCGAAGCCGTAATGAGCGTCAAGAAATCATTGAACCTGCCATCCTCAAGTGCCAGCACCTGCTCATCGACGCGCTGATTTTCCGCAAAGAAATGCAAGGCGCGCAGTACAGCCCGGTCTCCAGCCGCTTCTCTAACCGCCTTCAAATTAGCGTAAATATCCTCTGGCGCTAAATCACGGCAGACCGAAGCTCCTAGCGCTTTGGCCACCGCATACATCTCATTAGGTACCGCCGCATAATCTTCCGTTAAATCAGCATGATTTCCGCCTGTATTTACAATGACCAAGGAGTAGCCATTTTTCTGAAAATCCCAACGCACGGGCTTAATAACAGGCTCCTTAGGCGTCTCAAAATCAATCGCGATTAAACCGCCATAGGCGCAGGCCATTTGGTCCAGCAGGCCGGACGGCTTATTCCAATAGCGATTTTCAGCAAATTGGCCGACTTTAGAGAGCGACACAGCATCAAGCTTTCCATCATTATAATAATGATTTAGAATCGTGCCGATTAGCATTTCGAAAGACGCAGAAGAGCTTAATCCCGATGCAGCAAATACGTTGCTCGATATATAAGCATGGAAGCCGCCTACTTGAAAGCCCGCATTAATGAATCCGGCTGCAATGCCGCGAACCAACGAGGTCGTGCCATCGTCTCCAGACCGAGGCTGTATATCCTGAAGATCAATCACATATTTCGTTGCATAGCCTTCCGAGAAAAAGGTAATAACAGGCTCGTCCACCTTCACCGCCGCCCCAATCGTATCCAGCGTAATGCTTCCCGCTAGAACCTTGCCGTGATTATGATCCGTATGGTTGCCGCCAATCTCACATCTTCCAGGGGAGCTAAACAGTCCAATCTCCTGTTCTCCGAAATACGTCTGAAATTGCTCAACAAGCGATTGATACCGGTTAGTTTGCTCTACAAGCTGCTGCTTGCCATACATTTGGACAAGCAGCTCCTGTCCCTCGGCCGTTTGCAGCCTTTTTAGCATTTGATTACTCATCTTAATTCCTCCTATATGTCACCTTTAATTGACTTAATAGACTTGATTAACTCGATAAACTTGAACCATACTCTTATCTACAGCCGCTTCATCACAATTATCTCAAATTATGTCCCTATATAGTAGGGCACGAATGCAAGATATACGCTCTTCTTAAACGCCTAGTCCATCCTCCCCAATTCACGCCTCACATAGGAATATTTAACTATTTTTTACAAATTCATATCACTATAGCAGATGTTCACATGCTAGAATATGGACGAACGCTAAGATTAATGATTCATGGGAGGAATGGAATTGATGAAGCTTACACAACGGAAGTCATCCTTGTCACACAAATGGATCAAGTCGCTTATCGCTCTATCTGTCGCTATTCCGCTGCAAGCTGGTTTATGGGGCGGCACGACAGCGGTTCACGCTGAGGGCCCCACTGACCCGGCCCCTTTTATCCAGCCTAAAGTCGTGAACGAAAACGCTGGAAAAAAGATTTTGTTCGACAATACCCACGCCCAGACCGCTGGAGCAGCAGATTGGGTCATTGACGGCGGCTTCTCTGATTTCGGCGACGCACTCGCTAATGATGGCTATTATGTTCAAGAGCTTCGCAAAACAACCCCATTTACCTACAATGATTTGAAAGATTACAGCGTATTCGTCATCGCAGAACCCAACATCCCTTTCAAAGCAACAGAACAAGCTGCTATGACGCAGTATGTAGAAGGCGGCGGCAGCATTTTCTTCGTTGGCGACCACTACAACGCCGATCGCAACAAAAACCGCTGGGACGGCTCCGAAGCGATCAACGGCTACCGCCGTGGTGCATGGACAGATCCGGCAAAAGGCATGAGCGCTGAAGAGCGTAGCTCAGAGGCCATGCAAGGCGTAACCAGCTCAGACTGGCTGTCCGACCATTTTGGCGTTCGCTTTCGCTACAACGCGCTTGGCGACATAAGCGCTAATCAAATTGTACCGCAAGAGCAGGCCTTTGGCATCACCGCTGGCGTATCTGCTGTTGCGATGCATGCGGGCTCCACGCTTGCGATTACCGACCCGAATAAAGCCAAAGGCATCGTATATTTGCCACAAACGAATCAAGCTTGGGGCAGCGCCGTAGACCAAGGCGTATACAACGGCGGCGGTGTCGCTGAAGGGCCTTATGTCGCTGTCTCCAAGCTGGGAGCAGGCAAGGCCGCTTTTATCGGGGACTCCTCTCCGGTTGAAGATGCTTCTCCAAAATATTTGCGCGAGGAAACCGGAGCGCGCAAAACGACCTACGACGGCTTTAAAGAGGAAGATGACGGCGTATTGCTCGTGAATTTGGTCAATTGGCTCGCTGAGCAGGAAAGCTACACGAGTCTTACCGAGGTTGACGGTCTGCAATTGGACAGCGCTACGGCATTGCTGCCTTTTGAGAACCCTGCTGCTTCGACGGAGCCGCAGCCGGAGCCATGGTCCGCGCCAAGCGCGGGCTACAAATGGTACGACCGTTCTACATTTAAGCCTGGCTCGTACGGCGGCCCAACAGCGAGCGCCAATGCCGCTTACAGCTTCGTCAAGCAGGCGACGCTTCCGAACGCGCAGGATTTTCAAATTCGTGTTGTCGCCGACAATTTGCCTGCCAATACGACCGTATCCGGCTTTAGCGCCGGCATTTATTTGACCGGAGGCACGCAGGTCGCCATGGTTCAAAATGAAAATGGCACCTGGCCGTCTGCCTACGGCTACAGCTCAGCTTTTAGTGTCACATCGGACAGCAAAGGACATGCCTTTAAAGATTTGACCGTCCGTATTAAATCTGGAACGTCCGGTGCAGCCAGCTTGCGCCTGCGCTTGAACGGAAGCAATCTGATTACGAACGCAGTAACCGTAGGCAATGTACCGGCAGAGCCGCTTCCTGAAGAGGAAGGTCCGATCCCTGCTCTGGTTCCCATTACGGAAGCTCGTAATAAGCCAGTCGGCTCGACCGTAACGGTTGAAGGAATCGTGACGACGGAGCCGGGCGCATTTGGCGGACAAGCTTTTTATTTGCAGGATGACTCAGGCGGCCTTTATGTGTTCCAAAGCGCAAGCGGCTTCCATCAAGGCGACCGCATTAAAGTGACAGCCGCTACAGCTCTATACAATTCGGAGCTTGAGTTGACCGATGTTATCGCTATCGAAAAAACCGGCACAGCGCCGCTGCCAGCCCCCCTTGCAGCAGACCGCGTCTCGGCAAATAACCAGGGTCAGCTTGTTCAGCTTTCAGAAGTAACGATTCAAAATTTGACGAGTGCAACGCCAGTCGGTTCTTTCGAGTTTGACGCCGTCGATGCTGCCGGAATCAGCAACCATATCCGCGTAGACACACGCACTGGCTTATCGCTAGCTTCCTTCCCTTATGTCGAAGGCCAGCAGGTTAGCATTACAGGCGTTGCCGCTATTTTCAGAGATGTCTTTCAATTGAAGCCACGCGGGCTTAGCGATTTCACCCTGCAAGGCGATACAGCCACTCCGGAGACAACGGCTTCCCTTTCCGCTTCGCCTAATGAGGCGGGATGGCTGAACCAAGACGTTTCCGTAACCTTGACAGCAACCGATGACGCAAGCAGCACCTCCCCTCTTCGCACAGAATACGCCGTGAACGGGAGTGTCTACCAAGCCTATGAAGCACCATTTCCTATTAATGAGGAAGGAAGCTCTGTTATTTCTTTCTTCTCTACAGATGCGGCTGGCAATAAAGAAGCGGTGAAATCTGTAACGGTCAAGCTGGATAAATCAGCACCCGACGTGATTTTAACGCAGTCCGGAGGCGCGATAGCTGATGCTTCCGAGACGGATACGCTTATTTTTGCGCTGAGCAGCTCGGATGCCTTGTCTGGTATTGCTAGCGAGCAGCTGCTGCTGGACGGCCAGCCTGTTAACAGCCCTTATTCCATTAAAGGCTCTGAGCTTGGCATTGGCACTCATAACGTTGCTTACTCGGTAACGGATTTTGCCGGCAATCAAGCTTCCCTGCAAGCTTCTTTCCGCATTACCGGGCAGCCGCTTGCGGTAGGTGCTCCTGGAATGCCTGTGCTTTCGAGCAACAACGGCTATGATACAGGCTTGCAAGACGGTGACTATACGATTTCCTTGAATATGTGGTGGGGCAACAATGGGACGAGCTACAAGCTTTATGAAAATGGCGAGCTGATTGACAGCCAGACGCTGCCTGATGTCTCCCCCTCTGCCCAATTTGCCCAAACCCATGTAAGCGGCAAGGCCAATGGAACGTACACGTATACCGCTGAGCTTACTAATGCCAAGGGGACAACCCGCAGCGAGATTTTAACGGTACGCGTGACCGATGCTTCTCCAGGCAAGCCTGTGCTGTCGCAAGACAACTGGGACGGTGACGGCCAATACAGCATTACCATGAATATGTGGTGGGGAACGAACGCGACGGAATACCGTTTGTACGAAAATAACGAGCTTATCGATACCCAGTCGCTGAAAGCAGCTGCTCCTGCCGCTCAACATGCCGTAACAGCACTGTCTGGCCGCCAGCTTGGGTCTTACGAATATCGGGCCGAGCTTGTGAATGCAGCAGGAGTGACAACGAGCGAAACGATCACCGTTCAAGCAAGCGTAAACGGCTGAAGCCGTCCTTTGGCGGCAAAGCTATCGTTTCGCGGAGAAATATAGAGAAAGAGGATAAAATAATCATATAATTTCCTATATTTCAAGGTGAAACGGCTGTCGCCATCCTTGGCGACGCGGCGCGTTTCATTCCGGGAAAAATAGAGATAGGATAACGAAAGAATATCCTTTCCTATATTTTTAAAAAATAGTTCTGCCTATTCTGGCGACAAGCTCCCAGTACCGGACAGCAGCGCTTGCTCATCCATTCTTGCTCACAAATTCAGCTCTCGCGATTCCTTTATGGAAACACGAGAGCTTTTTTATTTAGCAACGGTATTTGACGCACACAAACCTTTACCCTGCTGTAACCTTCCAATTCCCCGCGCGAGGGGCATCCAGCGGCTGATGTTTGCGGATGTAATTTTCGGCGAGCATCGCCATATCCGTATCACCGGCAAAAAGAACAGGCTTTCCTGCATACATCGCGTAATTGCCGCCGCCAGCCGCACGATAGCTGTTCATTACAACCGAATACTGAGCATCCATCTGCAAGGGCTCTCCATCGCGATCAAGCTTGACCACCCGGCTTCCCTCCGGCCGTGAAATATCCAGCTCATAGTCGATGCCTGCCCACATGTCGTAGTTATAATGCTGCGCCTTCGGCTCCATGTACAATGGATTTACAATAATCTCCCCCTGATCGTCCAGTGAAAAATAACACGCAGCCTGCTCCAACGCAGCCCGAATGTCCTGCCCGCTTAGCTCCAGCACCGTCAGCGTGTTGGGATAAATAAAATTCGAGAGCACATCCCGCATCGTTACCTTGTTCCCAAAACCGCGCGCCTCCTCGCTTAGCAAAGCAGCGTTAGAAAGCTGTGCTCCCGTAGCCTCCATCTGGACCTGATGGACAAAAGCAAGGAACGGATGGGCAGCCAGCCTCAGCTCAGCTGCATTCTGGATCGACAGATCGCCAATGATTTCGCCAATCGGCTGATCCAGCCAAGCTTGTGCACGTCGCTCCAGCTCATCGGTAAGCGTAAGAACGGCGGCGTCAGGCAAGGCAGACTCCTCTGGATAAAGCAGCTCGGCTCGCTTGCTCGCAATTGCCCAGCGGCCTTCGGGCTGCCGCTCCAGCTGTACCGCAACATGAGCAGCAGATGATCCGTTATAGCCCGTCTGCACAATCGTGACGCCATGCAGCTCCTCCGCAAACGACCGATGCTGATGCCCGGTCAGCAATACATCTATGCCTTCCACCTCGCGGCAAATGGCATAGGCTTGATTTTCACCCGTCAGCGGTTCGGCTGGTTGACCTGTTGCTAGATCATTTTCGAAGCCTCCGTGATAGCTGACTATAACGAGATCCGGCTGCTCCTTGTCGCGTATGTGCTGAACCCATGTCCGAAGCGTCTCTAACGCGTCAAGAAAACGCAGCCCTTTCAGATTTTGAGGCTGCTCCCAGTTGGGAATGTAGTGGGTTGTAGCCCCAAGCAGGGCGACTTTTACGCCAGAAGCCATTTGCTTCATGATGAACGGAGGCCCAAAAGCGGGCTCGCCACTTTGTTCATCGACGATATTAGCCGACAGCCATGGAAATTTTGAAGCCTGAACAGCACGGTTCAGCATATCCAGGCCGTAATTAAATTCATGATTGCCCATAACAGCAGCATCATAGCCAAGCTCATTCAACACCTCTATAAAAGGATGCGTGTCATAGCTGTCTTGAAAGGCAGCAGCGTAGGAAGCCAGCGGCGAGCCCTGCAGCAAATCCCCATTGTCCACCAGCAGCAGCTCAGGCGCCCGTTCGCGTTCCTGCTTAATTCGCGCTGCCAATAAAGCCAGTCCGTTATGGCTGTAGGCATTGGTCGGGTAATGGATCGGACGGATCGCGCCGTGCAGATCACTCGTCAGTATAATTTCGCAGGTGTACTTGTTCGTTTGCGTCAACATAAACCTCTCCCTCGTTGCAGCATCATTTTTTTCCAATGTAACTATTCTAGCAAAATCATTTTCAACTTAGCAGTGCATAAGCTTGTTTTACAATTAATTCATTTATCGTTGATACTCCGCAAATATAAATTGAATATAGTAAGCAAGTGTCAAAAAATACAATCTCTTGGAGGGTTTTTGATTGAAAAAGATGTATGCCTTTATGTTGCCTCTGTTACTGACTACGCTCTTGCTTGGAGCTTGCGGAACGAACAATACGACTGGTTCGGCTGGTACCGAATCCGCTAGTCCTAGTTCAAGCCCATCTACAGCTGCCTCAACTGAGCCAGCACCAACAGCTAGTGCAGACACAGGCTATGTGCCAACAACACTGACTGTCCAATTCGTCCCTTCACAAAATGCAGATACGCTGGAAGCGAAAGCAAAGCCGCTTGAGAAGCTTCTGGGAGACAAGCTTGGCATTCCGGTAAAGGTCAGCGTGTCGACTGACTACAACACAATCATTGAAGCAATGGCATCTAAAAAGGTAGACGTTGGCTTCCTGCCTCCAACTGCTTATGTACTGGCTAAAGAAAAAGGCGCAGCTGAAGTTATTTTGCAGGCGCAGCGCTTTGGCGTAAACGATGAGACTGGCGCTCCTACAGACCAGCTTGTTGATTTCTACAAATCCTTGATTATTGTGAAAAAAGATTCGCCGATTCAATCGGTGGAAGAGCTTAAAGGCAAAAAAATCGCCTATCAGAACGTGACGTCATCCGCTGGTTTTGTATGGCCGGCCGCCCTGCTGATGGACAAGGGTCTGAACCCGCTTAGCGATGTGCAGCCTGTAACGGTTAAAGGCCATGACCAAGGTGTTATTGCGGTAATCAATGGCGATGTGGATGCGGCGGCGATTTTCCAAGATGCGCGCAATACCGTCATGAAGGATTTCCCTACCGTGTTTGAAGACACGCGTGTGCTTTCGTTTACAGAAGCGATTCCTAACGATACGATTTCCGTTCGTTCCGACATGAGCGCGGAATGGTCTGCTAAAATTACGCAAGCTTTCATTGATATCGGCAAAGATACAGAAGGACATGCCATTATTAAAGAAATTTATTCCCATGAAGGTTATGTGCAATCCGATGACAGCAAGTTCGATATCGTTCGTCAATATAATGAAAAAGTAAAAACAGAGTAGTACGATTTTTCGTCCTGCACCGTGCGGCACAAGGCGAGCCAGTTCAGCGCAAGCGTGCGCTGTGCTGGCTTGTTGCATTGATTGCATTGTTGCCCGCCGCTATTCTCGCACCGAACTTGAACCGAAAGGATTGACGTCATGATTGAGCTTCGTCAAGTATCTAAAGTGTATCCCAATCAGACCAAGGGCCTGAATAATATTAATCTCACCTTCGAACAAGGCGAGTTTGTCGCTGTTGTCGGATTATCGGGTGCAGGCAAGTCTACGCTGCTGCGCTCGATTAATCGGCTGCACGACATTAGCGAGGGCGATATCCTCATTAACGGCAACTCGATTACGAGTGCTCAGGGCCAGAATCTGCGAATGATCCGCCGCGACATTGGCATGATTTTTCAAAGCTTCAATCTCGTCAAACGTTCTACCGTGCTGCGCAATGTGCTGGCAGGGCGCGTCGGCTACCACTCCACTCTTCGTACGATATTGGGCCGTTTTCCCAAAGAGGATGTGGATTTGGCGTTTGAAGCGCTGGAGCGGGTCAACATTTTGGAAAAAGCTTATTCCCGCGCCGACCAGCTTTCCGGCGGACAGCAGCAGCGTGTCGCGATAGCACGCGTGCTGGCGCAAGAGGCCAAAATCATTTTGGCGGACGAGCCTGTCGCTTCGCTAGATCCGCTTACTACAAAGCAAGTCATGGATGATTTGAAGCGAATTAATCAGGAGCTGGGCATTACGACGATCGTTAATCTTCATTTTGTCGATTTAGCTAGGCAATATGCGACGCGAATTGTCGGGCTGCGGGCAGGCGAGGTCGTATTTGATGGCCCTGTAGTTGAAGCTACAGACGAGCGGTTTGCTGAAATTTATGGCAGGCCTCTTCTTGAAGGCGAGCTGCTGGGAGAGGTATCGGCATGAAAAGCCCGCTTGAGACTGGAACAAGCCAGGCGCCCCGTCCCCTGCCGCCTACGCGCACGAAGCATGTGCTGACTACGCTGCTTATTTTGCTGCTGCTCTGGGGCAGTGCCGTGCAGACGGAAGTGAGCTTTAAGGAGCTGATTGAGGGCTTTCCGAACATGTTAGATCTGCTGCGCGAAATGTTTCCTCCCCGCTGGACCTACTTTGATAATATCGTGGACGGCATGCTGGAGACGATTCGCATGGCACTAGTAGGAACAACGATTGGGGCGATTATAGCCATTCCGGTGGCATTGCTGTGCGCGGGCAATTTGATGCCGCATCGCTGGGTGTATTATCCGGCACGATTTTTGCTCAATTTGGTAAGAACGCTGCCTGACCTGCTGCTCGCCGCCCTGTTCGTCGCGGTCTTCGGGCTTGGGCCTGTGCCGGGCATTCTCGCGCTTGCTGTTTTTTCGGTCGGTTTAATCGCCAAGCTGACTTATGAGACATTGGAAACGATAGACCAGGGACCGCTTGAAGCGATGACGGCGGTTGGGGCCAACGCTATTCAGCGCATCGTATTTGGAGTGGTGCCGCAAATTTCGGCTGCCTTTATGTCGTACGTGCTGTATACCTTCGAAATTAATGTGCGGGCAGCCGCCATTCTCGGCCTTGTCGGGGCTGGCGGCATCGGCTTGTTTTATGAAGCGACGCTTGGCTTTCTCGAATATGACAAAACCGCTGTTATTATATTATTTACACTGGTCATTGTTCTGTTTATTGATTTTGCAAGCACAAAGCTGCGGGAGAAACTACTATGACGACGAAAAATGGGGATTACCTCATCCAAAAACCGCGGAAAAACCCGCTTCGGTGGCCGATTATTATTGTGCTTGCGCTCGTTTACATTTGGGCGTTCTCTGGCGTTCCGTTTACTGGCTTTAAAGAGACCGCGGGTCAGATCATGAAGTCGATTATGGCGGGCATTTTTTCTCCCGATTGGGGTTATGTATACTTGCCTGAAGGCGAGGATTTGCTGCGGGGGCTGCTGGATACGCTGGCTATTTCGATACTCGGTACGGTGATTTCGGCTGTGCTTTGCATTCCGTTCGCCTTCTGGTCCGCCCGCAATATGAGCAAATATCGGCCGATTTCCGGCTCGGGCAAAATCATGCTCAGCTTCATCCGGACGTTTCCGGAAATTATTATGGCCATTCTGTTTATTAAAGCGGTCGGCCCCGGCTCATTTGCCGGCGTTCTTGCCCTCGGACTGCATTCGATTGGCATGCTCGGCAAGCTGTTTGCGGACGATATCGAAAATATTGATTTCGGCCCCTCCGAAGCGCTGCTCGCTTCCGGAGCGACGCGTTTGCAGCAGCTTTGGTTCGCTGTGCTGCCTCAAGTGCTGCCGGGCTTTCTGAACTACACGCTGTACCGCTTTGAAATCAACGTCCGCTCAGCCACGATACTGGGCGTCATTGGCGCTGGCGGAATCGGCACGCCGCTGATCTTCGCGCTGAGTACCCGAAGCTGGCCTAGGGTCGGCATTATTTTGCTCGGCATCGTTGTGATGATTACCGTTATTGACCTCATCTCCGGCTATGTTCGCAAGAAGTTGGTGTGAGGCAGCATAGGCGGTAGCAGGGGCCAGCGAAAGCAGCCAGTTGCCTGAGTGAAGTGCAACCCTTAGAGTAGACATTGGAAAACCCATATGGGAACCAATGATGCTTTAAGGGGTACTTGTATAAGGAATGGCTCCAAATTAAATAACAACCGACAGAACACATACTAAATTTCATGAAAAACTTACCACACATTCATAGCGACTAGCAGTATGAAGAGCCAGTCTCCAATGGACTGACTCTTCACCATGTCAATTTAGCCTTGTTTTTTTAGTGCGATGATTTCAGCTTCAGACAGTCCGGATGCCTTAGCTATAATAGCTGTATCAACTCCAAGCTTGAGAAGTTCCAGAGCCATCTGGGCCGCTTTCCTTTTCTCGCCTTCAGCTAACGCTCCTTCAATCATTGAAGCTTCGTCATGAAGATACTTTTGTCTGTCTTCGTACAATCGGCGGGCCTCGGCATCCTGACTAAGAAATTCTAACGTGTCCATTGCTTTCCTCAAAACAGGCTCGTTCATCGTCAGCACCTCCCAATTGGATTTATCGACACCTTTCAAGAAGAGTAACCAGTTGACCAGTCCACCGCTCTCCACAGGAGCCGCATGATCGCTAAGCTTGGGCAATTCGAGAAAATGCAGTTCCATGTCATCTATAAGCGGTATACCACTTCGATCTTCACGCAAATGAAAAACGTTATGATATTGGTTGTTGGGCAGGAACGAGTAGTTCAGGATGTTGATAGTTACACATTTCTTCAACACTTTATATGATTGGCCCTCTTGAAGCTGTCCGCTGTATAGCTTGCTCCAGTAAAAGAGGGTACGTTTCTCGGTATCGTATTTGTTGAATAATTGCATTTCAACGTTGATAAGTTCCCCGTCCGTTGTTTTGCCGCGAATGTCCAATATCGACTGTTTGTCGCGGGGGGCATCTTTTTCGGTGTAAGGATTCAGCAGGATGATTTCTGTCAAAGGCGGTCTGTCAGCTTCTAAAAAGGTCTTGTTCAAGAAGGCAAGCAGAACGTCGCGGTTTTCCTCACTGCCGAAAATCCGTTTGAATAAAAAGTCATTACGGGGATCAAGCAGTTCATTCATCTGCATTCAGCTCCAATCAGTAATAGTATATCATGCTCACAGGTTCTTAAACACACCAAGCAAGCAGGCACGCAAAAATGAATTCGCGTACCAGCGTGAACTATTGTATTTTAATGTTGCAGAGTATTCGATTCGTCCGAGTTTACCCTAAAAACTGATACGGGGAACCGTACCATAAGTAAAGACTAAAACTTTTCTTAGGGGAACTGACCCAACAATACAATTAACCAAAATAACAACACTAAGTGATATATATACTCGTGTTGCTATCGTGTTTCAATACCCAAACTTCTATTACATACATGCTTTTGTTAGATGCTAAAACGATTTAAAATATTCGGATATCACGAATCCCCTTGTCCGAACAAGCTCTCGATCAGCTCCCATGTCTTCGAATGTGAAGATACATTAAAATCCTCCGCCGCCAATAACGTCAGTACGAACAAAAATCCAGCGATAACAAGCAGACTTATTTTCTGCCACCGCTTGTACATCGACATAAATCTCGGATAAATCAGCGAAATCGTAAAAATAATCATGACAACGATGGCTAGTATTTGCAGAGCTATGCGCATGGCGGGTTCTCCTGTCCTATCTTATACCTGATCAATTAAGCTTAAAGCTTAATCATCACATTTCAAAGGGAATAGCGACCTAGACCTTCCTATGAAAAATGAAGCACTCCTGCCGTTTTTAAATCCCGCCATACTTGAAAACCAAACCTCTTGTCCTGGTTATCCAATTGTGTGCCTTATTCAATGCCAACAGCCTGCCTTTGCCGGATTGATCCGACCAAAGCAGGCTGCTGCTCTTCCTATTTGGTTACGTTAACCTCCATTTGGCTGCTTTCCGTGATGCCGCTATCGTTGGATAGCTCGACGCGGTAAGTGTAACTGCCTACAGCGCGGTCCGTTATTGTCGTAGATGCGCTTTGAGCGCTCGGCGTATTTGCCGTCAGCGTCTGCGTATCAATCAGCGTACCATTTTCATACAAACGGTATTCGGTGGCGTTCGTTCCCCACCACATGTTCATCGTCACCTTGTAGCTGCCATCCCCGTCCCAGTTGTCATTGGACAGCACAGGCTGGCCGGGAAAAGCGTCCTTAACCGTTACAGTATGAGGGGTACAGCTCGTCGTACCGAAGGAATTAGTCAGCTCGCAAGTATACGTATAGGTACCGTTTGCTTTTCCGGTAATATCTACGGACGCCGACTGCGCAGACGGCGAGTTGTCCGTTAACACCTTGCTAGCAATGAGCTCCCCATTCTCATACAGCTTATATACCGTACCATTTTGCCCATACCACAGGTTCATGGTGATTTTGTAGCTGCCATCCAGCAGCCCATTGTCATGACCGTTATTGTCGGACAGCACCGGCTTGCCCGGAATATCCGTTGCCTTCTCGGCTCCTGTCACTGTAATGACGACGGTTTGCGTCGTTTGCAGCCCGGCCTCATTGACCGCTGTCGCTGTAAAGGTATGCGTTCCAGCCCGGCCAGCCATGGACAGAACGTCGCCATTTACCACTGGATCGCCGTCAAAAGAAAGCGTCAGGCTCCGAATGCCTGATTCCGGATCTTCCGCCGTTACCGCCACCGTCCAGCTGTCGGCTTCGGTCATCTGCTGCGGCGGCAAGCCTGTAATAACAGGAGGGGTTGTATCCTCTTCCTCCTGCGGCGCACCCACATACTGAATGCGCGGCATTGGCGGCTCCTCCATACCTGCACCTAGATAGAAGCTAGTGTGCGGCGGCTGATTGTAAGCTACATTTTGCCATGCAATGCCAAGGCGATATACAGGATCATGCATCAGTGTTCTAATCCGATGCTCGGTTACATCGGTCGTCGTATAAATACGAAGCTCCGAGCTGTCTGTAGAACGCCACATCACTTCCTCACGCCAGTCGCCGAATAGATCGGCCTGCAAGCTCGGATTGGCCTTCGTCGAGTTGTTCGAGGAAGCGCCAGTCGCTGTGAGCAGATTGACCGTCGTTTCATTGACATAATCCCACTTGTCGATCCGATTGCCATCCTGCAGCTCGCGCAGCAAATCGCCATCCCACCATACGCCAAAGTTAGTCGAGGAAGGGATTTTAGTCGTGATCAGCTCGCCGCGTGCATTGTACAACCCGGTGATGGGAATGTGCTGCTCATTCGTAATCGTTGCTGACCACATTTCTTCACCAATATGGTTGGGATCAATATCTGCTGACAGTCCGCGTCCGGTATCTATGCCGGTGAAGACGCCCCAAAGGATTTCTCCCATAGCCGCATCACGCATCTCCATGCCATACTTGGAATCCGTATGCTCATGCACGCCGAACACTTCCAGTCCCGGACGGGTAGGGTCCAAATCGCCAAAATGCAAAGCATCGCCATGACCAAGCCCTGTGTTGTATAGCGGCTTGCCATCATCGTCAATCGCCATCGCGCCAAACGTAATTTCATCCTTGCCATCGTTGTCTACATCGCCAATCGACAAGTTGTGGTTGCCCTGTCCGGCGTAAGAGCTGTAGCCTTCGGTATTAGAATCAAATTTCCACTGCTGCGTCAGCTTTCCGTCATGGAAATTGTAGGCAGCCAATACCGTTCTTGTATAGTAGCCACGGCTAAAAATAACGCTCGGATGCTCACCGTCCAAATAAGCGACGCCCGCAAGAAACCGGTCGACTCGGTTGCCATATGCATCGCCCCATGCGCCGACATCGCCGCGCGGCGGATCATAGGCAACGGTATCCAGTGCACCGCCAGTCAAACCATTGAATACAGTCAAAAATTCCTGCCCCAGCAGCACGTAGCCGCTGCTATTGCGGTGATCGGCACTCGGATCGCCAATGACGCGGCCCAGGCCGTCAATCGTTCCATCGGCTGTTTTCATCGTTACTTCAGCGCGTCCATCTCCATCAAGATCGTAAACCATGAACTGCGTATAATGGGCACCGGAGCGGATATTTGGCCCCATATTAATGCGCCACAGCCGTGTTCCGTCCATTTTGTAGGCATCCAAGTAGACGATGCCTGTATAGCCTGCCTGCGAATTATCCTTGCTGTTGGATGGTGTCCACATGAGTACAATTTCCAGCTCGCCGTCGCCGTCAAGATCGCCAACGCTCGCATCGCCCGCATTGTACGTGTAAGGCTGGCCATCCTTTGTATAATCGTCGGCTGGCTTTTGCAGCGGAACGGACAAATACGATTGTGTCCACACGCCGAAATCGTCAGTCGCCGGCTTCTCCACGCCGTTCAGAACAGCCGTCACCTGATAAACGGAGCTGTCTGTTCCTTCCGTATCGAGCAGGTTCGTGCTGCCTGTTATCGGCTCCGCATTCACTTTGCTGCCATCGCGGTACACATTAAAGGCTATGGATGATGGATCAAGCCCAAGCATTCTCCAGCCAATGTAGTTGCCTTCAGCCTTCTTCACCGCAACCGGAGCACGGTCCAAATACTCCATATTGCGATACAAAGTTGTTACGGCAGACGTCTCCAAGCTTTGGGACAGCTCGGAAATGCCGCCCGCATTCACAGATGCAACCTTATAATAGTAAGGAATCGTCGTCAGCACCGTTGTGTCCGTATAGGCGGCTTCCGCAGACTTGCCAATTAGCGTGTAATCGCCATCCACCTTGGTTGCCCGGTAAATATAGAACACTTTCGCATTGCTGACCGCATCCCAGCGGAATGTCAGGTCATTTTTATTCGTTTCCACAAGCGTGAGGCCTGTCGGAATGGCTGCTGTTGGCACATTTGGATCAACCATCGACACAGCAAGCGCGTTGGAGGCCACCGACTCAAGCCCCGTATGGTCAACGGCTGTCACCGTATACACATAATCCAGACCGACATCAGCTGTCGTATCGGCAAAGCTAAGCGCTGCCGTCTCGGTCAAAAGCTCTGCACTAGCGGCTACAGCAGCCTGACGGTAGACGCGGTAGGCCGATGCGCCTTCCACAGCGTTCCATGCCAGGGCAGCCGTTACAGGCTCGTTCTCAAGCTCCAGTTCCGTCAGCGCTAGACCTGTCGGTGCCAGCAGCAGCGGCGTAATTTCCAGACCATTCAAATGAGCCGTTTGGCCGCTGAATACGAGATTCATTTGACCATCTTTGACCGCAATCTGATTGAATACCCGCTCGGCAATAGACTCCTTGCCGGACGTAATCGTGCCGTAATCCTTCCCTTCAATATTGACATTGGTACGTGTCGAGCCAATCCAATCGCCCGTATACGTTTTGACCGAATAGGAACCGTTTGGCAAATCGACCTTGAACTCATAGCTTGCATTGAAATAAGCCACAAAATCGCGTCTCAGGTCGTCCGTTCCCGCCCCCCGGTCGCGGTCAATCATGCCTGTGCTGTTCGTCAGCCCATAGCCGAGCTCAGGTGTATACAGCACATTGCGCGTAACTTCGGTGTATCCAGCTGCAACTGGTGCTCCTACCGGACCGAAATCAAAACGGTACTGCGCCGATTTGGTCGTGATCGATACTTCGCTGGATGGAAGCGATTCGCCGCGGCCATTAACAGCCGTTACCCGTACGGTATAAGACTTTCCTTCCAGCATTCCGCCAATGGTCAGGGTTGGCACCGTCGCTGTGCCAATCATGGCGTAAGCCGATTCCGGCTCGGAAGCCAGCTTGCGGTAAATTTTATAAATATCGGTGTTGTCCGAAGCGCTCCACTTCAGCACTGCACCGGCGTTGCTGACACTGCCTGCAACTAGATTAGCTGGTGCATCAGGCACAGCATCAGGCTGTGCAATTTCGCGGACAAAATCCGCCAGCGGCACCGGAAGCTGTTCAATGCCGCCTGCCAGCAGACGAGCGATTTGAATGGCCCCGTATTCCTGGAAATGCGTATTGTCCGCAGAACCATTCGGGAAGGCCCCATAAATGCCTGGCTCCACATGAAGGAATACAGACAAGGAAGCTTGCGGGCCAATGGAGTTGTAGTAGGCGATACTGAGCGCACTCAGGTCAACCAGCTCCACATTCAGCTCGGCAGCTACCTCTTTCATGGCCTGCACATACTCTGGAAAGCTAATATTAAAAATGCCTGTGTCCGCATTGAAATCACGGCGGCCCATCGGCGTTACGAGAATCGGCGTCGCGCCGCGCTGTCTGGCACCATTAACGTAGGTTTTCAAATAGTTTTTGTAATCGGCTGGCGAAGCATAGCGCTCAGGAACACTAATCGTCGCATCATTGTGGCCGAATTGGACAAGGAAATAGTCCCCCGGACGAATCGTCCGCAGCACTTCATCCAGACGGCCCTCTACAATAAAGGATTTGGAGCTGCGGCCGCCAATGGCATGATTTTTGAAAATAACATCATTGCTGAAGAAGCGCGGCAGCATTTGGCCCCAGCCAGCCTGTGGCTCCCAATAGGGATCATAGGTTTGAACGGTAGAATCGCCCGCGAGATATACGGCCTGCCGCTCTCCAGGCTGACGCTCCTGCTGTTTCTTGATGACAAGCGCGTTCAGTTTGGGCGCGGACCCCGTAAATGCAAGATTGAGCTGCCCATCCACAAGCGCCAGCTGAAAGTCCATCTCCAGATATTGGCCAGCTGCTTTGCTAGTCAGCTGTACCTTCTGAATGGTTTCGGCCTTGATCGCGATTTCGGATGCTTCGGTCGCATCACCCGCAATGAGTGAAATCGTATAGTCGCCATTAGGCAGATCGACGTTAAAAACCCCATTATTCGGTGTAACAAAATCCGAGCGCAGCGGATCAGCTGTGCCACGGTTGCCTGAGCCGATATTCGAAATATCAGTAAAGCCGTATTTGAGCGCAGATGTATAGGCGGTCTCGGCTGTTACACGGACATAGCCGTCAGCAAGCTCGCCCGATCCAAAATCGAAGCGAATGGTATCGCCTTCCGGCAGTGTAGTAGGCGGCACATAGACAGCGCTCTCCACAACCGCGGAAGCTTCCGATTCCCCGTGCACGTTAGTAGCTTTCACAGTGTAAAATTGCGCCACAGACGTGTCGACGCCCGTATCCGTATAGGCAGGAACCGTCGTTTGGCCGATTTCTACAAACGGCCCTGCTGCCGCATCGGCACGCAGCACCTTATAGCCTTCCGCTCCCTCGACAACCGTCCAGCCCAGCACAACCGCAGAAGCTTGCACGGCGCTGATGCTGACTTGGCTCGGCGCGGCTGGAGCCGTAAGCGCCGGTATCGTTATCGCAGCGGTAGGGGCGCTTAAGACCGACTCCAGTCCAGCTGTACTGACGGCAGCGACGAAGTAGCTATAGCTGCTCCCTTCTGCAACGGCCGTATCCACATAGGAGGCAGCTGCCGTTTCACCTGCAAGGACAGGAGCGGCAGCGCCCTCCGAGCGATAGAGCTTGTAACGAGCCGCACCGGTAACCGGATTCCACGCGAGCGTCACATCCTGCGGCGTCACGCGTGTCACGGCAAGCCCGCCCGGCGCCTCAGGAGCAGCAGCTACTACCTGCTCAATGACGATGCCGTTCAAATAAGCGTAGCCCGTAGTCGCTGAAATATCGACTGTCAGCTGCCCGTCATTTACCGTGGTCCGGTACGTGCCATGAACGACCGCCTGACGTGTAGAAAGCGTGCCGGCAGCGGCTCCCTCCAAGGCAATATTCGTTTTAGTCGAGCTTGTGCCCGTCAGCAAATCGCCCGAATATACGGTTACATCATATTCGCCATTAGGCAAATCTGCATAAAAGGAAAACGAGGCTCCGAGGACAAAATCATTCGTCAGCTCATCTCCGCCGGAGCGGTTCCGGGATGCCAACGCGGCGCTCAGCCCGTAACCAGCCTCAGCCGTATACAGCTGCGATTCGCTTACGCCGATAAAGCCTTCCTTGACAGGACTTGAGGCTGTGCCAAAGTCGAATTTCTTCACAAGCTGTTCTACTGTGCTTGCGTAGGCCGTCTGCGATCCAAGCGGCAGCCCCTGCAAAATAGTGGTCCATAAAACCGCTGCGGCAAGCAGCAGAAACATTAGCCTTTTTTTACTTCTTAACATATAAAAAAATTCCCCCCATTTTCTCAATTGAAATGTTCATTCATTGCAACAAGGTTCGACTTGCGGGTAAACTGCGTATCCGTTTTTTAGCCTCAATATTAAGTAAGCGTTTACAAAATACCGCATCCTGCTGTACGATCCTAAGCTGTCTGTTCGTTATGAGGCCATCATCCCTCCCTGCTTCTATGTTTAATGGCTTTGGCAATTATTTGAATACGCTTTCAAATAGATACTAACGTTGTTTTTTGTGAAATAATAGCAAAAAAACCGTCTTTTTTGATTAAAAATCCGGTTTTCACAGCAAAGCTGCCGCCGAAGCAGCAGCCTCTGAGTATGTTGGAGCTTTTTATTAATGCCTATGCTGCTAATTGAGGACCAATTAGATTCTGCTGCCTTCCTTCAGCTATAGGCCGGATAAACAATGCCAATATCCAGCTCTTTTTCTAAATGCCCCTCTGTATAATGAAGCTGTTCATTCCCCTTAATCTCCAAAGCGAGCTCCGCTCCATCGTAGTGGACAACTCCATTAATCGTCCTAACGCTCATGCCGATCAAGCGGCTCAGCCTGCCTGCTCGATCCGTAACGGCGCGAATGCCGAACGGGAAACGCATATGCTCCTTCCCATCTAAATAAATGACAGACTCCTCCCGAGTATTGAGCAGCTCAAACGTCGAGCCATCCACGGTTCTGCTGTAGGCTGTGCTTCCGCCTGCCGGCTCATCTCCATGATCCATCGCATAAGGCAGCAGCCCCGTAAACCACAGCGTTCCATCTGGCGCAGGCAATATACCACATAATCGCTCTACATAATCCAGCACGCTCAGTATCGCTGGCGAATACGTTTCCGTATAGCCCTCCACCCCCGTCCATGGGCTAAGCGCTTGTGAAAACCGCGTCATATTGGCCATTGCCGACACAAGCGGATACATAACCCAGGTCAGCTCTACATAACGCTGATGCTTCTCGAACGCATGGGCAGCGCGAATAATGCTAAGAAAGTTAGTCGGCCCGCCCCAGCTGTTATAGCTGGAAAACGGATCAAAACGCGGATCATCCATCGCCATCGACGTAAACGGAAATTTAGCAAAAAACTTGCTCGTATTGAGCAGATAGCGCCTTAGCATCGTATCAAAAAAACGGCGGTCGCCCACCTCGCAGGCCATAACCCGCAGCAGCACGTCCGACTGCACCTTTACCAGCTCATTTTGGCGGTCGCGATCATAGAAGAAATGATCCGCTTCGTCAAAGCAATATTCGAACAGGCTTGCAAGCGAGGCCTCCGCCTTCCGCTTCCATTGCTCGGAGGGCAGCCCCAACTCCTCCGCTATTAACGCCAAATACTGCCGCTGGCAATATACATTAGCTGTTAGGTCTGGAGCCAAAAATGGCAAAATCGGAGAATCCGGCTGACAATGTGCCGCATCCCCCAAATGCGGCGTATCCGGCACATGCCAGAAGCGGGGCGACAAATCATGGCCCGTATCGAATGTACTGAACGCTTCTACACAGCCCGTCCCTCTCGTATCGCGGTGAGCCGCCAGCCAGTCGTCATAACGAGACATAGCGTCATACATCGTTTGTAAAAAAGCCTTGTCCCGCCCATGCAGCGCATAATGGTTCCAAACGCTGCGGGCGAGCGGCGTCACCAGCTGAATTTGCCGGTAAGACGGTCCATTCTCCGTTATTTTGTACGGAAATAGGCCATCCTCCCGCTGAAACGCGGCAAAGGAGAGATACGTTGTCTCCGATACAGATGGAATAAACCGGGACAACAGCTCTGCGTTTATCGTCCCTGTACTTTCCAGCCAGCAGCCTAAGTAGACGCCGCCCTCATGCAAAATCGGCTCCGGATTGCCGCCCGTCGGCACGATGCAATCCAGCAAGCGGCGCATGGCCTCCTTATGTACGCCTTCCAGCCGCCCTTCGGCTGCAGCAAATTTTACTCCGCCAGCTTCCCACTCGCTTATTAACGATTGATCGGAGGCTTTGCTCCCCTGCCCCCATATATGCTTTGCAGACTTGCTCCTAAGCCGTTCCAGCAGTTTTTCTTCCATTAATTTCGCCCCGCTTTCTACTAAAATGAACGATTTCAATTGGCACCTGCTAGGTTAAAATACGCGAGCACACTCGCATGCCGACCTTAGCCCCTTCTCCGCCCTTATCGGCTCTGACAACAGCAGGCTGCCTGACGGCAGCCCGAATGAACCTATTTATATTCCAATTAGCAGGTTAGCGTGGCCTTCGCATTTGCATTTCTCTTTGCTTTCGCCTTTGCCTTTTCTCCGCCTATAAGCTTCATTGCCTATTGATTTTTCGCAAAAATTTGCAGCGTGCCGTTGTAAAAATCGGCAACTGCCTGCTCTACCTTTTTACGGCCAAAACCGATTTCCTGAACCGTCGTCTCCGCCAGCTTGGAAAACTCCGCGAAGCCCGGAGGATTGTAGCTGACTGCGAAAGGCTCCGTTTTTGTCGCTTCCGAAACGCGGCTCGTATAATCATAAACGATACGGTCCGCGTCGCTCGCTTCGGCCTGCAGCGCCTCCCGATTTTTGGACGTAACCGGAACGCCGCGGTCATTGCCGAGCACCTTGGCTGCCTCTGGATCATTAATGAAGAAGTTGATCAGCATCGCCACTTCCTTCGGATGCTCTGTTTTTGCATAGCCCGACAGCCCTTGGCTCGACTCGAATACGACACCCGTTCCCTTCGCCCCCCTAGGCAGCTGCACCATCGTGAGCTTATCCTCCGTCAGCCCTTGATACGCTGCAAACTGGTTGGATGGTATAAGGCTCATCGCCACCTTGCCCGTGATGATTAACGATTTGCTAGGATCGCTCGGCGGATTCGATACGGCAAGCTCCGGCGTCACGACGCCGCCTCCCGCCGTTGTCGCTTCCCAGTATTTAAACCAGCTCAGCGCCTGCTCTTCTGTAAAGCCTGGCTTGCCTTCTGCCATGTTGTAAAGCTGGGCGCCATTTTGCTTAAGCGCAATATCCATGCCATCTACCGTAAAATTATAGGTGCCATATACGCCGTCGCCCAGCTTTTCAGACAGCTCCTTGCTAATGGCGGCGTAGTCGTCCCAGCTCCAGCCATCCTGAGGCACCGCAATGCCCGCTTTCTCGAACAGCTTCGTATTAATCAGGATGCCTCTTGCATTCGCGCCAGCAGATATATGCAGCAGCTTGCCGCCCAGCGTACCATACTCCACCATCGATTCATCCATATCCGTCAAATCGAGCTCTTTGCCTACATACGGGTCAAGCTCCAGCAAAACCCCTTTATTGGCATAATCGACAACGTTGCCGCCGAGGAAAAAAACATCCGCCGGCGTACCCGATGCGAGCTGGGTATTCAGCTTGTCAAAATAACCGGATGAAGGCGCGAACTCGCCCTGTACCTTGATGTTTGGATTTTTTTTCTGGAATAGTTCCAGCACCTGATTTGTACGGTCAGCCCGCCCTTGGTCTCCCCACCACATGATGCGCAGCTCTACCTGCTCCTGGCCTGTACTGCCGCTGCCAGCGCTTGCACCATTGCCCTCTCCATTATTGCCAGATGCTGCTCCTCCTGCTCCCGTACCTCCCGAGCATGCCGTTACAATTACCATTAATGCTGCCAGCATTGAAAATAGAATACGCCGCTTCATGCCAATCTCCCCCATTTTCGTTAATTTTGTTTGAGTAAAACGCTTACAACGCCATCTTACTTTAAACCTTAGCCTCAGCGCCTTTCATTATTTCGGCAGTTCATTTGCAATTTTTTCGGATCGCGTTATTGCCATATCGCTGACTCGCCGATTGCTAGCCATGAGGCCGCTATTTCAAGCCTGTCGTTGCAATCCCCTCCAGAAAATAACGCTGGAACGTCAGGAAAACCGCCGTAATGGGAAGCAGCGACAGCGCAGACATTGCGAGCAGCGCACCCCAATCCGAGGAGCCCGATGGGTCGAACAGCGCCCGAATGCCCAGCTGCACCGTGAACAGCCGAATATCGCTCAAATAAATCATTTGGCTGAAAAAATCATCCCATGTCCATATAAACGTAAAGATGGCCGTCGTAATCAGCGCCGGGACCAGCAGCGGAAGAATGATGCGGAAATAAATTTGTTTTTGGCTGCATCCGTCAATCGTTGCGCTTTCGTCAAGCTCGCGTGGAATGCCCCGGATAAACTGGACCATGAGCAAAATAAAAAACGAATCCGTCGCCAGCCATTTTGGCAGCACCAGCGGGTAATACGTATTAATCCAGTGCAGCTCGTTGAAAATGACGTATTGCGGTACCAGCGTAACATGATAGGGCAGCATAATCGTAACCAGCATCAGCGAAAACCATAGCTTGCTGAACTTAAAGGTTAATCTAGCAAAAGCAAAAGCAGCAAGCGAGCAGGTTATGGCATTTCCAAGCACGCTCGTGAGCGATATCGCAAAAGAGTTGGCGAAAAAACGGCTGAAGCTGATGCCTTGGAAGCCGCGCCAGCCATTCACGTAATTTTCCAGCGTAAACGAGCTTGGCCAGATGCCCGGATCGGAAAAGATCAGCTGGTTCGGCTTGAAGGAGCTGCTGATCAGCCATAGAACGGGGTAGATCATCAGCAGGCCCATGACGATGATCGGCACATGCCTCAGTACTTGCCCATATTTCATGCGGTTTGTCATCCTTTGCCCTTACCTCCCGTCCTTGTTGTCTCCATAAAACACCCAGTATTTCGAGGTCACGAATATAATCGCCGTCAACGCTCCAATAATGAGCAGCATAATCCAGGCGAGCGCCGAGGCGTAGCCCATATCGAAGAAGGAGAAGCCCTTCAAATACAAATACAGCGTATAAAACATCGTCGCATCAAGCGGGCCGCCGCGGCCGTCACCGATGACGAAAGCCGGTGTAAACGCCTGAAACGAATGAATGACGCTCATAATGAGGTTGAAAAAGATAACCGGCGTCAAAATCGGCAGCGTAATGCTGACGAACTGATTCCACTTCCTCGCCCCGTCCACCTGGGAAGCTTCGTAAAGATCGGCGGGAATTTGCTTTAGCCCCGCTAGAAAAATGACCATCGCCGAGCCGAACTGCCACACCGACAGCGTAACAATCGTATATACAATATAATCTGGATGGGCAATCCAGGATGGGCCTTTAATGCCGAGCCAAGCGAGCGCCTTGTTTACAGCACCAGTACCGTCAAATATTTGCCGCCATACGATAGCAATGGCAACGCTGCCGCCAAGCAAGGACGGGATATAATATATCGTCCGGTAAATGCCCAGTGCCCGTATGCCCTTATTGAGCGCCACTGCTACAAGCAGTGCAAAAGCCAGCCTGAGCGGCACGGAAATGAATACATACTTGAAGGTTAGCCATAAAGAGCCCATAAACGTGCTGTCATTCGTAAAAATTTGTACGTAGTTATCCATCCCAATCCATGATGGCGGAGACAGCAAATTGTACTTGGTCATGGACAGGTACAGCGAGCCAAGCATCGGTCCAGCCGTCATGCAGAAAAAGCCAATCAGCCACGGCAGCAGAAACAAATAAGCGGTTTGGTTCTGCTCGCGGGCCAGTGTTTTGCGGGAAACGCCCATGGCAAAAATCCCTCCTAATGATTGATGTACGCAAGCAAGCTGCACTCGTACACCAATCATACGCAGGAATAGGATTCGGCAACATATCATTTCTTCGGGAGTTCGTTATCACTTTTTTCAGATAGGCGCTGGCGAAATTCGGACGGTGTCAGGCCATACATTCTTTTAAACTTGGAGCTGAAATAGCTCGCATTGGAAAAGCCGGACAGCTCGGAAATATCCCATAGGCTGAGCCCCGTTTCCTCCAGCAGCCGGGTTGCATGCGCCATGCGGACTTCGGTCAAATAGTGAATAAACGTTTTTCCCGCTTTCGCTTTAAACAGCTCCGAGAAGTAGGACGAATTATAATTGAATCGTTCAGCAAGCATCGTCAAATTCAAGTCATACATGTAGTTTTCTGCGATATATTGCCTGGAAGCCTCCAGAACCGTATCAACAGCGCCCTCTTCCGCCCCTTGCAGCTTGTCATGAATAGACGAGGCAAGCTTCATCAAAAATTGGCAGGCTTTCTCCGCTGTGCTTAGGTTGAGCGCCATTTCCGGACGCAGCCAAAGCTGCTCGCCGCCCGTTAACGGCACATGCGCTTCATGCGCCTGCGCCTCCAAGACGAGGTTAAACTGAAAAATCGCCTTCACGAACCGGATGCGCGATACGCTAAGCGCCTCCTTCAGCTCGCGCTCTATCATTTTGACGAGCTGCTCCATTTCTCCCCGTTCCAGCAGCCGCCGGATCAAACCGACCGTCTCCTTCGGAAGCAGAAACGGCTCCTCCGCTGCCCGTTCGCCTTGGCGAGCTTGCGCCTCCGCCAAATTCCAGGCGACGAGCGAGGACATGCAGCCCTCCTTCCACTGCTTAAAGCCTTTAACAGCATTTCCTATGCCGATGGAGGGCACGAATCCGAGATGCCCGTACACCATATCGCGCAGCTTCTGCTCAAATTCAGCTGGCTTCTCCTCTCCATCCAGCAAAGCAATATGCATTAAGCCGTGATAATGCTCGTCTCGAACGACTTGCACCGAGCCGGTGGAACCCTCCGCTAGCTCACGGCATATCAGCTCGAACGGCAGGCTGAACTGCTCCGGCCTGCGGTTCGTCTGCCAAGCCGTCTGGTTTGCTTGTTCCGTCTGGCGTGTCCGGTCTGTCCGGTCTGTCCGGTCTGTTTGTTCTGCTTGTTCCGACTGACTCCTCTGTCCAGCCTGGTCTGTTTGTTCTGACTGACTCTTGTGTCCAGCCTGCCCCGCCTGAATCAGCTGATTCGGCTGATTCAACTGCTGCCCACGCTGCTCTAATCCTGCTGTTATAAATCTGACCGTCCGCTCTCCCCATTCCTCCAGCTGAAACAGCTTTGCCCGCTCCAATAGCGCTTCCTCACGCCCTGCTTCGCCCCGGATGAGATAGCGCAGAAAATGCTCCTTCATTTCCCGATAATACTGGGTCAGACGCCATTTCATATCCTCTGACTGCCGATGGCTCTCCTGCTCCCTATCGAGCTCCCCTCTGACCTTCAGCAGCGCCTCCGTCAGCTCATCCCGCGCAACCGGCTTGAGCAAATAATGGCGTGCCTGATGGCGGACAGCCGCATGCGCATAACTAAAATCCTCATAGCCTGTAAGGATGATCAGCCGGATTTCAGGATACAGCCTGCGGCAATCGTCCAAAAAAGACAATCCGTCCATCACGGGCATATTCATATCTGTCATAACAACATCGAAAGCATCGCGCTCCAGCTGCTCCAGCGCCTCCATGCCATTCGCCGCCTCGCCCGCAATACATAGGCCCAGTTCCTCCCAATCTACCTTGAGCCGCAGCCCCAGCCGGATTTCCGGTTCATCGTCCACAATCAGCACCTTATACATGCTTACCCTCCTCCTGTATAGGCAGCGCCAGTACGATTAGCGCACCGCCCCAGCCGCTATCTTTAATCTGGATCTCAAACAGCTCGCCGTAATACAGCCTGCACCTTGCAATGACGTTGCTGAGGCCAATTTGACTATCTCGGCTATTCAACAGCATGTCCATTCGAGCAGCGGCCGAGCGTTCCGCAAGCTGGCGCTTCATGTCGTCAGGAATGCCCTGGCCATTGTCCGCAATGCTCAGAACGATGCGCCCCTCACTCCTGCTGACCACAATTTCCACCCAGGCTTCCGGCTGATGCTGAAAGCTGTATTTGACGGCATTTTCGATTAGCGGCTGCAAAATAAACTTAATAATCGTCAGATGCGCAAGCTCGCCTTCTTCCTTCAACGTCAAGCTCAGCCGTTCGCCAAAGCGGATTTGCAAAATCTCCACGTAATCCTTCACGTATTTCAGTTCTTCGCGCAGCGGCACCACATCGTCGCTCATTCGCAGCGAGAATCGCATCATTTTGCCGAGCGACTCGATGACCTGCACCGTATCGTCGGTGCGCTTCTGCATGGCGAGGCTGCTCATCAGCTCCAGCGTATTGAACAAAAAATGCGGATTGATCTGCATCAGCAGCGCCTTGTATTCCGCTTGCTGGCGCAGCAGCTTCAGCTCAAATTCGTTTTTGATATGCTGCCGGAGCTGGCGCACCATATTGCGGAAGGTTACCGTCGCAAAACCTACTTCGTTGCGAATGCTGATTTCTGGCGGAAGACGCAGCTCCGCCTGATTGAAATCGCCCCGCTGAACATGGCGCATAGCGGATATGAGGCGGGATAGCGGATTGGAGATGCTCTGCGACAGCCATATGGCTAGAAAGACGGATAATACGAGCAATATGGAGGCGAATAAAATAATGCTGCTGCGCAATTGGAACAGCTTTGCATACAAGTCTTGTTCCGATACGAAGCCGACAAGTATCCATCCCGTTCTTTGCAGCTTTTTAAATACGACAATATCGGTTTTCCCTTTATCCGAATCCATATAAATAACGCCTTGTTTGCGCATATCTCCGCGGATTTTCTCCATAGCAGCCTGCATGTCGGCCTGTGCCCCGGCTTCAGGCGGGGAAAGCAGCAGCTGGCCGCCTTGATCCAGCAAATAAATGGTACCGCTTTCACCAAGGTGAATCCGATTGAGCGGCTGCTGAAAATAGTCGCTGCTCACATTGATTTTCATCACCGTTCGGGCACGGCTTGGCTCAAACGTTCCGATTGGCATGAGCATGCTGACAACCGGATGCGTGTTATTGTATCGTGCCTCGACCGGGTCAATATGGCTGGCCACCCAGTGGGTTCCCGATGCTTTAAAATCGCTGTACCACTGCTGCTCAAGCAGACCCGGATCGGACACGACCTGATTGTCGCTGCTGATCCACGTGCCATCGGCGCGGTAAAAGGTCACCCTCGATACGCTCGTATAGCTGTTCATCGCCTGCGTGAGAAAGCTGCTGAGCTTAATATTCGCCAGCATTTTCTCGCCCGCCACAAGCTTCGGGTCTGTCATGGCCCCGTCCCAGTTTTTCGTCGTATCGCTATTGAACACGAGCGAGGCCAGATCGTAGATCTGCATCTGGACCATATCGACGTAAGCGCCGTACTCCTCCATTTTCTCCAGTGCCGAGGATTCGATATAAGAGCGGATAATAGAGCGTGATTCATTAAATAATATATAAGACATAGCGCCAAAAGAAAGGACGAACAGCAAAATAAAAACAGCAATTAGTCGGCTTTTTAATGAGTAAAACACAGCTAGTCCCCTTTTCTGTCAAACATCGTGCTTGATTTGCCAATATAGTAGCACAATGCTTGCTAGGTTCGTTCTTTTTTCTCTAAATGGTGAGGACAGGGGTTCCGCTATTCTGGATTTTGAACCGATTTCGGGTCGTAAGCGGACAGGAAATTCGTTATCAACCGCATGATCCCGTCAAAATGGCCATTTGCAGCATATTAACGGCTCCTGTGTCCGCGGCCTGTGCCTTAACCCATCATTCTGATAAAATAGCTGCTACTGTGTCCGCCAAGACTAGCTCTGTGCTGGAAGTAAACTCTCAAAACGAAAAGGACAACTCTGCCTCTCGGTATGTAGGTTCACATTCATAAGGGGAGACTTTTTCGGCAGAAGAGGGCATTCAAAAATAATACCTTGACCTTGAGGTATACTTCAATCTTTATACTCTGTTTATACAAGATTTCCGGCCTGCTGGACGGAGAATACAGAAATAAATGGAGGTACTGTATAATGAAAATATTAGAGGTCATTGTCATTCTGGTTATTTTAGCGGCAGCGGGAGGCTTGTTATTCGCAAGAAAATCGAAGCGGCTCGATGCCGGGATGCTTGGAGCGGTTGTACTGGCTGTGCTCTTGCATGGAGTAATCGATCATTTCCGCATCCAGATGGTTGCTGCTTACGCTGTAGCTTTCGTTTTGATTATGGCCTTAGTCCGCCGGCTGCTGAAGCCCTATGACAATTCTATCCGTTCCAAAGCTATTATTAAAAAAAGTCTGCTCTCCCTTATCGTCATCGCACTTAGCGGATTTTCTGGATATGCGAGCACGCTGCTGCCGATTTTCACAATGCCTGAACCTAACGGCAGCTATGGCATTGGCACCATCGCACGGCAACTGACGGATGAGTCCCGCGCTGAAACGCACAGTGACGACCCGAATGACAAGCGCGAGCTGATGATCAATATATGGTATCCGGTAGATAAAAATAATACCGAAGGCGCATCGACTGAGCATTACCCTTCGGAAATTGGGGAAGCGGTCAGCCTCGTATTCGGCATACCGAAGCAAATTTTCAGCCATGTGGTTAACATTCCGACGCATGTCGTAGAAGGGGCCGAGCTATCCTCTGCTGAAGCGAGCTATCCGGTTGTCCTGTTTTCTCCTGGCATTCGCTCGACCCGCTTCCAGAGCATGACGGCAATTGAGGAACTCGTAAGCAATGGCTATATCGTCGTAGGCATGGATCATCCTTATACATCAGCGAAGGTTGATTTTCCGGATGGCCGTTCGATTTTATACGAAGCTGAGCCCGAATTTCCAACTTCAGCAGAGCTTTACGACAACAATATCAAAGAAGTCGCTATCCGTGTAACTGATACGAGTTTTGTGCTCGACACGTTGACGGCATGGAATCAGGATGACCCTGATCATAAGCTGGAGGGCAAGCTGGATCTAAACCGCGTTGGCATTTTCGGCCACTCCTATGGCGGGGCGACAACTGCGGAGACGCTGGCACAGGACAGCCGTTTTAAGGCGGGGGTTAGTTTAGAAGGCGGATTTTGGGGCGATGTAGCCCATAATGGCTTGAAGCAGCCGTTCATGTATTTGATGACAGGCGACACAGCCAAAAGCCTTGATCCAGCGACGAAGGAGAAATCCTATGTCTATTTCGATGAGTTCGCTTCCGATTTGGATTCGGTCATGACGAAAAGCACCAATGACACTTATTATATGACCGTTGAACCCTTTATCCATCAGAGCTTTACCGATATCGCGCTGCTGTCGCCTAAGCTGTTCGCCAAGGGAGTTGACCCCGATCACGTCGTAGACATTACCCGTTCTTATATCACGGCCTTTTTCAATCAATATTTGAAAAATGAATCGCAGCCGCTGCTGGCTGGGCCATCGCCGGACTATCCTGAGGTTGTGTTCGACAATAACTATACGAAAAAAGCTGCTGCCCAATAAACACACGGACAACAGCAAGAAGGGGAATGCTCATGGAAGGAATGACACGCGGCGAGCTTGCCAAAAAAACGGGTCTCAGCATGGCAACGATTCGCTACTACGAGGAAAGCGGCATCCTTCCGGCCCCCCGCCGAAGCCAAGGTGGATACCGTTTGTACTCGGACGATTATTTGGTCAAAATCAAATTCATTAAGGACACCAAGTCGCTCGGCTACTCCCTTAAGGAGATTCAGGAAGTGCTGCATCTGCTAGGCCGTGATATGGACGCTGAAGCCTTAAAAGAGTATGTGCGCAGCAAAATAGTCGAGATTGATGACAAGGTGGAGTCGCTGCGCTC
Organism: Paenibacillus liaoningensis; assembly: GCF_059609455.1. NCBI lineage: Bacteria > Bacillati > Bacillota > Bacilli > Caryophanales > Paenibacillaceae > Paenibacillus > Paenibacillus liaoningensis. The sequence continues at coordinate 25,194 of NZ_JCAALU010000020.1, read as the reverse complement.
CATTCAATCGATGCTCAAGGGCTTGCTGAAGACACCCGAAGCTGACATTCACAATTATTTGGATTCGTTTCGCACTCCAGAGGGCTAGCATGCATTTAAAAATAGTCGAGTCCCACATATGCAGAGATACGGCATATCAATAGAGAAGGGAGGCCCTTATGCGGGGCCTCCCTTCTTTGCTATTACATTCGATTATTCATTTATTGCACCTTAATCTCATCCAAATAAATCGTTGCTGCACCTGTCGAGGCACTTGGTGCAAACACTTGAATGCCTAGCGCCTGAACATTGCTTTTATCCGCGACGCCTGACAAATCGTAGCTTACCGTCACGAATCCATCGCCGCTATAGGAAACCGTTTCATTCGGCGCGAACCAGCTCCAGCCGCTGCCCGTTTGCAGAAACAACTTCACGGATACAGCGCCCGAAAGCGCTGCATTCCCATCCGCTGCCACTTTAAACTTGGCGGACAGCGTACTTGCTGTACCCAAGTTCAGCACACCGACCCGTCTAAGCTGGAAATTGCCGCCGTTCAAATCAAAAGCCGCCTTCAGCGAGCTGTTTCCTGATGATGCTGCATCAGTCGACACTGCTATATCACGGGCATTTGCCGTATTGTAGGCATTATCCGCATCGGTATTAATGGCCCAACCCTCTGCTCCGCTTTCAAAATCGTAAGTGGGACCAGCAGTTCCCGGCCCCCCGCTTCCTTCCACATACACATCATCTACATAGACAGCTGCTGTGCCCGTCTGCCCCGCTGTCGGCTCGATCTTCACGCCGATTGCCTGCACGCTTTCTAGTCCCGTTACACCGGTGAGCGGAAGCGTCAGCGTCTTAAATCCGCTGGAATCGACGATAACGCCCATTCCGCTATCATGCCACTCCCATGTGCTCCCTGTCTTAATATATAGGCGGGCATTAGCAGTTCCTTGCGACAGCTTCACCTTGACGCTGAGTGATGTAGAGGCGGACAGGTCCGCTGCAGCAACCTTCGTCAGCTCAAAGCCCGCCGGGCTTGCTAGCGAGAAGGTAGACGTCAGCGAATGGTCGCCCTCTGTCTTCTCATCCGCTGTAGTCGCGGCATCTGTGGCCTGCGCCTCATTCGAGCTTACCGTCCAGCCAGCCGTATCCGTTTCGAATCCATAAAGCGTGCCTGGCTCCGCTGGCGAGCTTCCCGAACCGGAGCCGCCATTTGGCACGCCGCCTGTTCCATCATTTATCGCTTCAATATCATCGAAATAAAGCGTGCTATTAAGGGTTGCTCCATTAGTGGCATTCACGTAAATGGAAAACTCCTGTACATTTTTCAAGCTGACCTTGTTGATCTTTTTGCCCGTATTTCCTGTATCCCAAGGAGCAACGGTAAACGCATTAAAGTGAAGGCTGACCCATTGCCCGGTTGTACCTGCAAGCGATGGATATGCTTCGTAGGAAACGCCATCCACACGCAGCTGAATCACGAGCTTCTGGTTGCTGCCGTCCGGCACCATCCAAAATTTCAAATGGTTGAACGTGGACCAGTCTACTCCACCCAGCACTTTCGTAATGCCCGCATAGCCGGAAGTGCCCAGCGTATAGTCCAGTTTCATCCCATAGTTGCCCGAGCTTTTATGCACGCCGTCCAGCGCTACAGCTGTCGCATCGCCGCCCGCATGGATGAACTTCGCTGCCAGAGCGGCATCGCTGCCTTGATACGTCTCGAAGTTGTCCACTACAGCCGGGTCCTTCTCCGCTTCAGCAAACGTGCTGTACAAGCTTAGATTATCGACGCAGATTGAAAAATCGCCTTCTAATCCGCTGCCCACCAAGGAAAGGACAAGCCCCGTCGCCGCTGCTGATTTTGCCGCATCATTCAAATCAATAACTGGCGAAAATTTCGCATATACCGTGCTGCCTACGGTCACCTGCGGAAGCTCGGACAGCTTGATTTTGGTCGTCGTCATCCCATATTTCGTATCCCAATCCGGCGGCAGCATCGCCATGCTGCTAATCGTCGCCTCCGCATCTCCCGCATTCAGCGGAATAAAAGCGTCCAGCTTGATGCGCTTCACATCGGCCAGTGCATTTCCGCTGTCCAGCACTGGAAGCGCAAGCTTGAATTCCTGCCACGTATCCGCTGCTGCTGCATGCTGGGCATCCAGCTTCAATACGCCGTTGCCGTCCAAAACATCATGCCCCACGGTCAGCGCCATCGTTTCCGGATAAGTGCCCGGATCGCCATTTTTAACGACGCCTTCTGTATCTTGGTCAAAGGTGTACGTTTTCATCAAAATCTCGCTTGCCTGTACCGATACCGTCGCAGATTGCGTTAGCGCAACCTGATTGCCAACATATGCTTTGACGTTCAGCACCGCTGTTTTGCCATTTAAGCCCGCTGCCGGAGACCAATTCGCCGTATAGAAAAATCCGTCGCTATCAAGCGTCATCGGATATTCTGTATCCGAACCCTGTACCGTATAGACGACCTTCGTTGGGGTAATTTCCAGCGCCCGTGCGCGAATCGTGACGGAGCTGCCGACAATGCTGTTATCCGTAGGCGTTGCAATATGCATGAACGGCTGCTCTGGCGCTGTCACGACCGTATGGCCATATACGCCCTGCACCTCATTGCGGAAAGTCGTAAACGAATCATTATAGAAGTTAATAAAATCAGGCAACAGCTCATGATCGCCGAGCCCGTTTGGCGCATTTTTATAAGGCACATACAAATTGTTGCCAAGGCCAAAGTTCGCCCATGTCTGCATATAGGCAATGCGTGAAGCGTCCTCATCGGACTTGATTGCACTCAGCAAATCGGTAAACCAGGTCGTATTATTGTTCCCGGTCGTCTTCATCCCCTCCGGGCTGTAGCCGAATTCGGAAAACGTCGCAATTTTCCCCTTGCTGTCCGCCAGCCTTGAGATCATGCCCAGATCCGTAACCAGTCCGTTCAAAAATCCCTGCGAACCCGCATTCTCCTTGTTATCGTATTGGTCCATCCCCAATATATCGACATAATCGTCGCCCGGGTACGTCGTCAAATAAGTGCTTTCTGCGCCGCCGAACGAGCCATTTGGCGAGAAAACATACAGGAAGTTGCGCACGTCCTTCTTATCGCGCAGGTATTCAACCGTATAGCGGAAAATCTCCTTGTATTCGCTTGTGGTCGTCGTTTTCGCGCCCCACCAGAACCAGCCGCCGTTTTGCTCATGGAAAGGACGGAACAGAATTGGAATGAGCTTGCCATCATCATCCTTCACATTATTTGCGAAATTCGCAATGGTGTCTAAAAAAGCATTAAACTCCGCATGCTTGTCGCCGCCCGGCAAAATATGAGCAACTACATTGCCTGACGTATCATTAAAGCTGCCGCCGGTCACAAAGTTCGGAAAATGGGTGCTGAGCGTCACAATGCCGCCGAGATCGTGGGCATTCTTGACCGATGCAGTGAGATTGATCCGGCTTTGCTCCACATTGTTCGGCACACCCGGCTTCTCTTTGCCTTCCAGGCTTAGCGTATCCCAGCCGAACACGGCAGGGTAATCGCCAACCGAATTTTTCACCTCGGATTGCGAGCCGTCTGCCCCGGTCAATGTCACACCTTCGTCCGTTGCATGCTGATGGCCGAATAAAATTTCATGACCGCGCACGCCGTTCAAATAGGCGAACAGTGATTTGGTCTCAGCCGTTGCATGCTGATCGACAAAGTTCACCGTCGGCTCCGTATTTCCGCCGTTTCCGCCGCCGTTGTTGCTGCCACCACTGCTGCCCGAGGATGCTCCTGTTCCTGGCATCGTGCCGGTGCCAACTGGCGTCAGCGTGCCATTTTTCAACGTATAGCTGCCTTTGGCTATTGGCTGGCCATTAATAGTGACGGAATCGGCCTGCACCGTCAGCCTCCCGATCGTTGTACCTGGGCCGGTGATCAGCTCCGTAGGCTGATTCAGCACTATGCTGTCTGCCTCCGCGTTGTCTCCCAGCTCCAGAATAGCCTTGCTGTTAGCCACGATGCTATTGATTTTGGTGTCTCCGTCTGCCTCGACATGCACCTTGCCATCCTTGCGGTTAATTTCTACGCCTGCCAGCGTTGAATCGTGAAAGATAACGGTATGCTCGCCGCCACCTGCAATAAACGTCGTTCCTTTCACGCTGGCATGATCGACTACTGCTTCGCCGTCCCCAATGCCTGCGGTCAAATAAAGGTTGCCGGCAATTTGGGCATCTTTGAGCGTAATGCCAGCATGATTAATGATCGCATGGCCCGAAATCGTTTGCGCCGCTGTATAATCCCCTGCCTTGGCATACAGCTCGGCCACCAGTTTGTCCACCAAGGTTATGACCTCTGCACGAGAGATTTTTCCTGCGGGCTGGAAATCGCCATTTTCGTAGCCGCTGACGACACCTTGCAGCGCGTTGATCGCCTTTTTCGCATAGCTGGAAATTTGGCCGCTATCCTTGAAGGACCCCGCGTACGCTGCATTGTCCGCTGCTTTCAGCTCGAAAATACGCGCCAGCAGCGTTACCGCATCCTGCCTCGTTATCGGCTGCTCCGCTCTTGCCTCGTTACCCGGGAACCCCTCATAAAAGCCCGCAGCCCGCGCTTTGCTAAGATCGCCCGCATACCATGCTGTCTCCGGCACATCGCTAAAGGCTGAAGCAGACAAAGCCGATAAACCGAACAGCCGATTAATGACCGTGACAAATTCCGCCCGGGTCATGCTGCCATTCGGATGGAAGGTCCCGTCCGAGTAACCGCTTACAATTCCCTGCGCACTCCATTTCTCTATAGCAGCTTTCGCCCAATGTCCCTGTATATCGGGAGCAAACGCGTTAGTTGCCGCCCCTGATTGAGCGAAAGCAGCAGAAGAGAACATCGAAACAACGATAGCTGGGGCCATGATGGCCGCGATCCATTTGCGTTTTTTATTCATGCGAACCTCCTATTTTTTAAAGTGTTTTGAAAGCGCTTCACATCATTATAGAGGAACCACTTGAAAAAAATAGGAGATTCAAATTGTTTTTATAGTTCTCTTTTGTCTTCTATTTTGTTATGTTTCTTTAATTTAAGGTGAAACGGCTGTCGCCGTCCTTTGGCGGCACAGCACGTTTCATTCCGAGAAATATAGAGAAAGGATCGGGAAATCCTATACTTTCCTATATTTTTAAAAATGCAACCAAGCTTTCGCTTCGCCGTATCTAATCAGACATCCCTGCTGCAGCAGGAACTGTAACACCATTAACCATTAACAACTACAATCACAATCTGCTATACTACAAATAGTTTCATATTCTTACACAGAATCGACAAATTCCACCATTCTGGCCTGTTAAGAGCTTTAAGGTGAATAACTGTCGAGGCAGATGGTTCTTTTATTTCATATTTGAGGAGGCAATACAAATGGGTATTGGATCGAATTCAAACGGCGGCAACAATTTTGGTGGACAAGGCGGCATTCAGGGCGGTATCCAAGGCGGTATCCAGCAGGGTGGCATTCAACAGGGCGGTATTCAGCAAGGCGGCATCCAACAAGGCGGCATTCAACAGGGCGGCATCCAAGGCGGTACTCAGCAAGGCGGATTCCCGAATGCGGGCAACGCTAACTCCTTTGGTGCAGCACCTGCTCCTCAAGGTGGCGGCTTCGGAGGCGGACTTGTATTGTCCAAGGGACAGAAGCTCGATTTGACGAAAAACAACCCCGGACTCGACCATTTAAAGGTTGGACTCGGTTGGGATACGAATCGCTTGCAAGGCCAAAATTATGACCTCGATGTTGAAATTTTCCTGCTGAACCAAGCGGAGAAGCTTCCTTCCAACGGCCATATCATTTTTTATAATAACTTGAACAGCCCAGACGGAGCGATTCGCTATAACGGCGACAACCGGACTGGACAAGGTAGCGGCGACGATGAGTCGGCAGAAATCCAACTGTCCCGCGTGTCTCCTGACATTCAGAAAATCGTATTTACCGTGACGATTGACGACGCTGTTCGCAAAAATCAAAACTTTGGCCAAATCGGCAACGCCTACATTCGGATCGTCAACTAGGCGAACGGCGCTGAAATTTGCCGCTTCGACCTGTCCGAGGACTATTCCACTTCCATTTCCTTGCTCGCGGGAGAAGTATACCGCCACAACAACGAGTGGAAGTTCAATGCGGTAGGTACAGGCCTTACGCTTGATCTCACTGGCATTTGCGCACATTATGGCGCTATGTAATTCACTACACATCTAACTGGAGGTCAACTCATATGCCATTTCAATTTCAAGTGGAACGCGAGCTGTTTCTGAAAGCTGAAGGCCAAGGCAAGTTTTTCGCTAAAAAAGGCTCCATGGTCGCTGATCAGGCTTACAACGGCAAATTTAAATATTCCAAGCGCTTGCTTGGCACAAACTCCGGCAACATTGTTGGACAAGTATTGAACCACGGTATGCGCCGCATTACAGGCGAAAACCTTGAAATTATGGAAGTCGAAGGCCAAGGCTCCGTCTATCTTGCTGACCAGAACACGCATGTGACCATCATTAATTTGGAGCAGGGCGGCCCTTGGCAGCACGTCAGTGTTGAAAGTGAAGACCTGCTGGCGTTTACAGAAACTTGCCACTACGGCGTTACGATCATCGGCTCCGGTGTCATTTCCCAACGCGGACTTTTCACCTCCAAGCTCTCCTATAACGGACAAGGCGCTCAAGTCGCAGTGAAAACGAACGGCAACCCGCTCGTTCTGCAAGCTCCATGCCGCGTCGATCCCGATGCGATTGTTGCCTGGACAGGCCCTTCACCTAAAGTGAAGCTTGATGTGAACTGGAAAACCCTTATCGGACAAACCTCTGGCGAATCGTATATGTATGAGTTCAATGAGCCTGGGCAAATCGTTATCATTCAGCCTTTCGAGCGCCAAAGCGGCGTGAAATTCGGCATTGATGACAACCGTTACCAGCCGCAAGAGCAAAGCAGCGCCTTCCAAAACACTTTTGGCGGCAACGGCGGCAATGCTGGTAACGCTGGCAACGTTGGCAATAACGGCGGTGCTCCAAGCAATAACAATAACGAAGGCGGGCTCGGCGGCATTATTGGCCGAATTTTGCGTTAAGCCATTTATTATACGTAAATCCGATAAGAAGATTAAAGCATCTCCACTCATCATTCCTGATGAGCAGAGATGCTTTTTTTCATGCTGGTGCCTGTTATTCCTGCCACTCCACGAGCTGTGGATTATTATCCAAAATCGACAGGTATTGCTCCTTCCAGCCATACTTGGCGTCGGGGTCAAGCAGCTGGTAGCGGTGGAGCTTCTCCCGGCGATGCTCTTCTTTTGCCCAGCCATAATGCTTAAGGCGAATGCCCGACAGCTGATGAGGCAGCTCCAAAATATTAGCGGGAAAACGCCCGCAATGCTGCGGTGTATTTTTCCACTTATAATCAAATGCTGGGTCATAGCGGAGCAAAAAAGGACGATAGCTTTCATGCGCCTGCCAGATCGCATCCGATCTATACGAATGAAGGCTCCAGAAATCGTATAGCCGGAAGCAAAATACATTCGTAGACCGATTTTGCAGCAGCGAATCGAGCTCCTGAACGAAGCTTTGCTCGAACCATTCATCCGCGTCTAGATTCAGAATCCACTCCGGATTTACAGTCAACGTCTCTTCCCACTGCTGCTTCCGCAGCGTAATTTCATTGCTGAAACGCGACACCTCGTTGCGGATCAGCTTAACCGGAATGCCTTCCAGCGCCTGTAGGCACACCTCAGCTGTGTCATCCGTGCTGCCATCGTCAATAATGACCGCGTCATCAATATACTGGCGATGCTGCTCCAGCGCCTGGCGCAAATAGCGGCTGCTCTCGTTCCTTACGATCATCGACAGCGTGAGCCGTCCTCGGGTCTGGGGCTGGACTTCCGCTTCTTTCTGTAGAAACCGCTCCGCCCCAGCCAAATCCGCGCTGCGATAAATATGATAGGCGGGATAGTGGGTATCCACAAACAGCCGCAGGCCAAGCGCAGCCGCCCTAATGCAAAAATGCCGATCTTCCCCCCAGAAGGTTAAATTGCTAATGGGGCCAAAGTGCACACCTGCTTCAAGGGCACGTCTGCTCAGCAGTGTACATGCGCCAAGCCCGCCTACCTCGTATACGCCAGGCTCGCTTAACATGGCGTAAAACTGCTCCAAGCGCACCGCAATTTCCATATCGCTCAGCTTCTCGCCTCGGCCTCGCTCCCACTGTCCGTATTCGTCATGCAGCCATACTTGCGGCTGAGGACGCGCATCCGGCTGCCAGCGGGTCCAAAAAATTTCCGATACTATATCTTTGTCGTCCGCTACTAGCTGCGGAAGCGTTCTGGCGTCCAGCAGCAGGTCAGAGTCGAGCAGAAATAAGTAATCAAATTGGCTCTCTAGCGCATGTTCAATGATTCGATTTTTGAAATGGGCAACCTTCCAAATGAGCTGCTCGTTCCAGCAATGCGTTATATCCGTGCGTACATACACGTCTTGACTATCGGAGGATTCTGAGCGGATAATGGTTACCCCCTCGCGAGCGGCAGTAAACTGTTCCAGCAGCTGACTGCTCGTAGCATCCGTATTATCGTCAATAAAGAGATAGCTCAGCTCCAGCTGATCTGCATGAAAGCGTTTCAGCGAAGCGAGAAACAACGCAAGAATCGTAGGCTGCTGCTGAACGGGACTGGCAATGAGCACACGCCTTTTTTTCTCAGACAAGTACGATCCCTCCCTCATCCTTCTTACTCAGCCGCTGACTCAAATATTCCCGGTTCGATACCATTCGCTCATCCTCCGGCCGGTAGCTGGCCGCCTGCTCGTTATGCCTATAAGCTGACTCATAGTCGCCCAGACGGTCATAGCAGACACATAGCTGAAGCTGCGGCAGCCAAGTAGAACAGGCTATATTCGCAAAACCCCAGCCTGTTGTGTCCGTATGCTCCACGTGGAGCGCCTGCTTATACCAATATACCGCCATCTGAAGCTCATCCCGCTGCAAAAAATAATACCCAAGGCGGCAGCAAAATTCCGCCCGAGGCTTATCATAATAGAAGGATCGCAGCACAGAATCCATCATATTGCGTGGCTCGTTCAGCTCGTGGTAGCAGTCCGCAAGCCGCCCGCAAGCAAGAATATTATCCTCGATCCAGCCTTTGCCGGTAGCAAGAAACTTGTCATAATAACGGATGGCCGAATCGTAGCGGCCATTGTCTTTCAGCTCATTGGCATAATAAAATAAGTCGCGCGGGGTGAAAACTTCTCCTCTGCGAAGTCGATTTTCATACATCGTTAAATTGCGGTCGCTATCATGCCCGAGGCTCTTATGTGTAACGATTACATCACAATGAACGATGTTTCCGTAAACCTCCAAATACTCATGGACCGCGCCAATCCACTGAAAGTTCCGCTCACGCTTAACAATGCGATTGCGCCGCAGTTTGTTAACTACGTTGCCGTACTCGTCAAAGGACAGGTGGTAATCCATCGAGACGGAGTCTACCGTATCGTCCAGCTGGTGTTTGAGCGCCTTCAGCTTATGCAGCTCGGAAACCTCCAATACATCGTCCGCATCCAGCCACATCATATAAGGCTTCGTTGCAAGCGAGAATGCGAAATTGCGGGCGGCGGCGAAGTCATCCACCCAGGTGAAAGACTCGACGCGATCGGTAAAATCGGCAGCGATTTCCCTTGTAGCATCGGTCGAGCCTGTGTCGACAATAATAATTTCATCTACGGCGGGGGCAATAGAGGAGAGGCAGCGTGCCAATGTTTTTTCTTCATTTTTGACTATCATGCAAAGACTGATCGCGATCAATGAAACCACACTCCTGCGAGTTGATTCTATTGACCCATCCTATTCAGTCACTCTTGCCTTGGTGCCCAACTGGCCGACTTAGCTTAATTGGATAATGGTCAATGCCGCGCCGGCGCTGCCTCCAAGCAATGTGGCCGCACCCAGCAGTCCAAATAATTGAAGGGTAATGGTCGAGCCTGCTGTCAGTCCAACAATAATATCGTTATTGAAAGAGGATAAGCTTAATACTGGCTCTAATGTTGAGGCCGTACTCGCTATGCCGTTAATTAACAGACGCGAGCTGACCAATAACGCCGCTGTCAAATTAATTTGGTACGTAATATAATATCTGCCCGCTGCGGCAACTGTGAACGTATCGTTTAATCCATTGACCGTTATGCCTGCGGCGATATTTTGAGAGCTTGGAAGCGGTACATTCGTGCCTCCAAGTATAACTGCAATGATACCCCCAGTTGTATTGGCTGCAAAAGCGGATACAGCTGTCGTACTAACGCCTGTTGCTCCAGTGACTCCGGTAGTTCCAGTTGCTCCTGTAGCACCAGTTGCTCCGGTCACACCTGTCACTCCCGTGGCTCCGGTTACACCTGTAGCTCCCGTGGATCCTGTAAATCCGGACGCCCCGGTTACACCGGTTGTTCCTGTGATGCCAGTTGCTCCGGTTGCTCCTGTGACTCCTGTCGCACCCGTTGGTCCGGTTATTCCTGTCGTTCCGGTCTCACCAGTTGCCCCTGTCACGCCAGTTATACCGGTTGTTCCTGTGACACCAGTTGCTCCGGTTACACCCGTGGCTCCTGTCTCTCCGGTTGCTCCTGTCGCACCCGTTGGTCCGGTTATTCCTGTCGTTCCGGTCTCACCAGTAGCCCCTGTCACACCAGTTATACCGGTTGTTCCTGTGACCCCAGTTGCTCCGGTTACACCCGTGGCCCCCGTCTCTCCGGTTGCTCCTGTGACTCCTGTCGCACCAGTTGGTCCGGTTATTCCTGTTGTTCCGGTCTCACCAGTTGCTCCGGTCACACCTGTCACTCCCGTGGCTCCGGTTACACCTGTAGCTCCCGTGGATCCTGTAAATCCGGACGCCCCGGTTACACCGGTTGTTCCTGTGATGCCAGTTGCTCCGGTTGCTCCTGTGACTCCTGTCGCACCAGTTATGCCGGTTACACCCGTTGCTCCTGTCGCTCCCGTTTCTCCGGTTGCTCCTGTCGTTCCGGTCTCACCAGTTGCCCCTGTCACACCAGTAGCCCCTGTCACACCAGTTACACCGGTTGTTCCTGTGACGCCAGTTGCTCCGGTTACACCCGTGGCCCCCGTCTCTCCGGTTGCTCCTGTGACTCCTGTCGCACCAGTTGGTCCGGTTATTCCTGTTGTTCCGGTCTCACCAGTAGCCCCTGTCACGCCAGTTATACCGGTTGTTCCTGTGCCCCCAGTTGCTCCGGTTACACCCGTGGCTCCCGTCTCTCCGGTTGCTCCTGTCGTTCCGGTCTCACCAGTAGCCCCTGTCACGCCAGTTACACCGGTTGTTCCTGTGACCCCAGTTGCTCCGGTTACACCCGTGGCTCCCGTCTCTCCGGTTGCTCCTGTTGCACCAGTTGTCCCAGTTTCTCCAGTCGTTCCGATCTCACCAGTAGCCCCTGTCACACCAGTTACACCGGTTGTTCCTGTGACACCAGTTACTCCGGTTACACCCGTGGCCCCCGTCTCTCCGGTTGCTCCGGTTGCTCCGGTTGCTCCGGTTGCTCCTGTTGCTCCTGTCGCACCAGTTGCTCCTGTCACACCGGTCACGCCTGTCGAGCCCGTTACGCCGATTACACCAGTCGTGCCTGTCGCACCCGTTACCCCGGTCACACCGGTTGCTCCTGTCTCTCCTGTCACACCAGTCATACCTGTCGAGCCCGTTGCTCCGGTTGTTCCAGTTACGCCGTTGGTACCCGTTACACCCGTTGCTCCTGTCTCTCCTGTTGCACCAGTCATACCTGTCGAACCCGTTGCTCCAGATACACCAGTCGTACCGGTTGCTCCTGTCTCTCCTGTCACACCAGTCATACCTGTCGAGCCCGTTGCTCCGGTTGTTCCAGTTACGCCGTTGGTACCCGTTACACCCGTTGCTCCTGTCTCTCCTGTTGCACCTGTTTCTCCCGCTGTACCTGTAGATCCAGTTATGCCAGTAGAGCCTGTAACCCCTGCACCCGTCGCCCCTGTTGCTCCTGTAAAACCTGTCACTCCAGTTGTACCAGTAGCCCCGGTTACTCCGGTCGTTCCGGTCACTCCAGCCCCCGTTGCTCCAGTTGCCCCAGTCGTACCCGTCGCACCTGCACCAGCCAGCATCGTATAATCTGCCGAGCTTTCTGGTACTCCGCTTGGCGGTGCCGTATTCACGACATACGTACTTCCATTGAATGTAACGACCCAATTAACGGGATATGCCGGGGCTGCCAAAGGATTAAATGCCACCATCCCTTCCAGTCCTGCCCCTGTTGCTCCCGTTACACCTGTCGCTCCTGTAGCTCCCATTACACCGGCTGATCCTGCCGACCCATTGGCTCCTGTTGCACCCGTTGCTCCCGCGCCAGCAATCAGAGTATAGTCTGCGGAGCTTCCTGGCACTCCGCTTGGCGGCGCCGTATTCACGATATACGTGCTACCATTAAACGTAACGACCTGATTAACGGGATAAGTTGGGGCTACCAAGGGATCATACGCGACTATCCCTTCTAGCCCTGCCCCTGTTGCTCCAGCTACACCAGTCGCTCCAGGCGATCCTGTAGCTCCCGGAGCACCATTCGCCCCCGCTGGGCCAATTGCTCCCGCAGCGCCTTGCGCTCCAGGCGATCCCGCTGGACCAATCGCTCCGGGAAGGCCCATCGCTCCAGGCTGCCCTGCAGATCCTGTTGCTCCTGCCGGACCAGTTGCTCCAGTTGCCCCATCAGTTCCAGCTTGACCGCTAAAACCTCTCGCACCCCTTGGGCCTCTGGCACCCCTCGGGCCACGTTTTCCGCGTCTTGCATGAGCTGGCCAATGGGTATGGCCATTCCGAGGTTTTTTATCTTGATTCCCATCGAGACATTTCAGCGCCTCTGTCAGCAGCAAAATCGAGTCGATCACTTCGCGCTCCGCCCGGACAATTTTATTTCTCCCCGCCAGCCTGCGCGCAAATCTCAATTCAAGAATGGCGAGGTTTAATTTCCGCAAACAACTGGCTCTTCTTTTCGCCAACCTGCTCATCTCCCATTATTTTTTCGCATTACCGCTTTTTATAGACTGTACGCCTGCATGCTGAAATGACATATCGAATATGGGAGCTCGCTCGTTTAACCCGATTTTGGCGTATTAGACCTTTCACAAGCTGGAGCTGCTTAATCCATTTGTTAAGCTCTTGTGATTTCCGGTTCCTGTTCATCTTCATCCCTCTTTACCGATTTATTTGCTCGCTTTCTATTCAAAAACGCAAAAAATAGTCTTTTATCATCATTACACCAGTCTATGTTTGCGCCCTATATGCAACACGGTATTCACCCAGTCTTTGAATATAAAAAAAGCCCAATCCTCTGCATGAACGCAGACAATTAGACTTTTACTCAAAATAAATGCTTGCTTATTTGATAACAAAAGCAATTCTCGAACCATCCGGGTATTTCTCCAGCTGGTTGCTGACCCATGACCCCGCCCCGCGATTATCCGATGGGTCAATATAAGCAATATGGGCGCCGCTCCCGCCTTCGGCACACATCGCCATTGGCCATTCATCACGATCGTAGCCTTTTTTCACCTTTACGCCCTGCAAAGATTTTTTCCGATTCTGATCCGCGCCTTCCCGATCAATCGTACAAATAGGGGATTTTCCCGCTGCAATCGCATCTTTAATGTGCTTGCCTGTCTCTGGATACCGATCCGTCGGAAAATATAACGTGTAATCCGTTCCTTCTGCCGTATTCCAATCTTTCGCCAGCTCATCAAGCCAGCCCATATAAGACGCTCCGGCCAAAGCCAGCATAATAAGCAAGGAAATAAGGGCATTTTTCATTTTAAACTTCTTTTTACGGGACTTTCTTTTCAACGCGCATAGCCTCCTGATGCTCTTTTTCCTCATTTTCTCATCATAAAGGGCGAAGGACAACCCTTGGCCAAATTTTATTTTCACACCTGTTAGGCAAAACATATACTTTCTTATATTTCAAAAAAAAAGCTGAAGCAGCGTCACTTGCCCGCCACCCCAGCCTTCCCTAAAATCTGTTTATATTCAAATATTCATCATTTCAGTTATATACAATTACGCCTTGTCTGAATTAGCATCCTTAGCCGCCGAAGGCGCGCAAGTGCCATCCGAACAAGCTGCATCGTCAGCATCATCCGGCAAATCATTGATGACGGTCAGGGCCGGATACGCTTCATCCCAAGCCTGCTTGATTGCATTCAGGAACACTTCATTGGGCTGAGCGCCCGATATCGCGTATTTGCGATTAATGACGAAGAATGGCACACCGCGCACGCCTATCCGCGAAGCCTCCTCCTCATCGCCACGAACGTCCTGTGCATGAGCATCGCTTTCCAGCACAGCAAGTGCCTCCTGACGATCCAGTCCAACCTCAGCAGCCAGATCAGCGAGTGTATCGCGCTGTCCCAAATGCTTGGAATCGGTAAAATAAGCACGGAACAGTCGTTCCGACATCGCATCTTGCTTGCCGTATTTAGCTGCAAAATGGGTTAAGCGGTGCGCATCAAACGTATTCGTTAGCACCAGTGTATCGAAGTTAAAGGTCAAGCCAACGGATGCCGCCTGCTTTGCCAAATCGCTGTTCATCTCGATTGCTTTCTCGCGTGGCATGCCGTATTTGCGGGACAGCATTTCATGCACATCGTGCTCATAGCTGATCGCGGCGTTAGGGTCCAGCTCGAAGCTGCGGAACACGACCTTCACCTGCTTGCCATGCTCGAACTTGGCTAATGCGCCCTCCAGCCTCTTTTTACCAATATAACAAAACGGACATGCAAAATCTGACCATACATCTATTTGCATTACGATTCCTCCTTTAAACTCATATACGTATAGTAATATACTTTACTTTTTAAAGCAATAGAATCATTCAGGCCTCCGCTACAGCGTTATAAAAAAAACCGCTCATTCACTTAGAATGGGCGGTTTCTTTTGTATCATTTTAAGCTATAAAATTACATACCCAATCCCATTCCAGACATCAGCTCATCCATCTTAACCGCGTCCGTCGGAATTTCATACAGGAATTTAGGCGCTTTATTAATATTGTGGTATTCAGCTGTTAACGAACCGCCAACTTTCACGATACCGCCGCTTTCATCCGTAAAATCTACATTGATTTTAGCAGTCTGCTGCGATAAGTAGCCATCTTTAATGGCTCCTACAATGGAGAAATCATTGACTTTCAGGTTTGTTTTCAGCTGGTCCAACGTTTCTTGCTTGTTGGCTTCGAAATCTGCCTTCAGCTTCGTTACATCCTCATTCGTGCTTTCAATCATTTTCATGAAATCTTCGTTTTTCGTCAATGTGTCGATTAGCTCTGGAAGCACTTGATTAACGATTGTTTCTACTGCCTGCTGATAGTTGCCTTCATTAATTTGAAAGCGAACAACTTGATCCGCCTCTACCCCTTCAGGGAGCGCTGCATCTTCTTTTTTCAGCGAGGAGAAATACGTTTTTTCATCAAAATGTTTTAAAATAATGCCGCTCACTTCTTGACCAAGCTTCTGTTGGGCCGCAGTATCCAGCATCGCTCCTGTTTCCGCTTGCTTTGCCAGCTCCTCTAGATCAATCTCCACGAATTTATCTGTGTATTGCTCTGGCAGCATAAGCATTGGAAGCGCTGGAATTTTCACAAACATCTTTTTGTCTGTCATAATCATCGGTATTTTAATGGAAAGGCCCGCTGCCGTAACATCCATTTCCATATCTGTGCGCAGCGGCTCTTTTTGATATACCGCTTTAACATTTACTTTAGCGCCTTTAAGCAGGCCAATGACATATTGTGCTCCAGCTCCGTCTTCCTGAAGCAATTCGTCTGGCACTGTAAGCTCATCTATCCCAAAAGACATCGTAGAATCATATGATGTGACTTCCGCCATTTTTTGAGTAGCTTTCTCCAAAGACTCCTTAGGAGACGCGCTCGCGCTGCATCCTGCGACAATAATTAAAGCAGCAGCGATAAATAGCATAGCCACTTTATGTAGTCTGTTTTTCATTCTAGTTGATCCTCCCTATTTGTATCTCTGCTTGACATCCCCCCTATTTTATAACAAAACGACAGCATATAGAAGCAATATCCAAAAAATCCCGCTTCTCTGAGAAGAAACGGGACTTTTGTATGAACACCTTGAATTTATGATCCTTCCGGATTTAGGTGAGAAGTATGATTTTTCTGCTTCGTTTTTTTCGATCCAGATAAAGGCTGCTGTTGTGCAGAGTCATCATTGCGGCTTCTTTTGTCCTGAGATTGACGCTGCGCCTCCGGCACAGGCACGCTGTCTGGCTTGCTCATATCATCGTCCTCCTTTTAGGCGTGTGTAAGCTGCGCAAGCGCTTGGGCGCATTCATGGATATGACGCTTATAATCATGAATGAGCTGTTGAAGCATGTCTGTGCGTTCATCCACAGCTTGATGATCCTTTTCCACATCTACGAGCTCCACTTTAATTTCACGGCTATCCACATATGTCACCTTAAAATCGATCTCATACGCCTGATGCCCCGCGGACTGAATTGTAATCCGCAGCGATTTTGGGTCCGCCTCATCGGCTGCTACCTGGCACTTATCCGGCTTGTTCATCATATCCGGCAGCGTGCGGTTCCATGCTTCCACCAGTTCTGGCTGGCTGTAGGTCAGCTCATCTTTTTTCGCCATCTTTATCAACACCTCCACATCTTATAAGATGCGGCGCGAGCCCGCCAATTATTCAGGCAAAATCCAGCATAAACACAAGATTATCCACAGTTTTATACACAATTCATGCGAGTTATCCACATTATATACAATTTGTCCACAGGGCTATCGTGGATAATGGTGATAACTCCTGCTCAGACGATATCCCCAATCCCCAGACAACAAAAAAACGCCCAAACCGTAAGGTTGGACGTTATCATTTATTAAGTTGGCGGAGAGGGTGGGATTCGAACCCACGTGGGCTTGCACCCTAACGGTTTTCAAGACCGCCCCGTTATGACCGCTTCGGTACCTCTCCACATATAAAATCATCACAAAAATCATTATACCACAGGTTAAAAATGAATATCAACCTTTTTCTTAACCTGTGGCTATCAAAAATGTAAAAACTTTAAGCTTTAGGTCCAATTACGCTGATTCCGCCCATATAAGCACGCAATACTTCAGGAATGACGATGGAGCCGTCTGCCTGTTGGTAATTTTCAAGAATAGCGGCAACGGTACGTCCTACCGCAAGACCTGAGCCGTTAAGCGTATGAACGAATTCCGGCTTGCTCTTCGCGTCTCTGCGGAAACGGATGCCCGCACGGCGCGCCTGGAAGTCCTCTACGTTCGAGCATGAGGAGATTTCCCGGTATGTGCCTGCACTTGGCAGCCATACTTCAAGGTCATAGGTTTTCGCAGCGGTGAAGCCCATATCGCCTGTGCACAGAGCGAGCACGCGATAGGACAAGCCCAGCAGCTCAAGTACCTTCTCGGCATTAGCCGTCATCTTCTCCAGCTCATCGTAGGACTCTTCCGGCTTCGCAAGCTTAATCAGCTCGACTTTGTTGAATTGATGCTGACGAATCAAGCCGCGTGTATCTCGGCCTGCCGCACCCGCTTCCGAGCGGAAGCAAGAGCTGTAAGCTACAAAATGCTTCGGCAGCTCTTCAAGCGACAAAATCTCTTCACGATGAAGATTCGTAACCGGAACCTCGGCCGTTGGAATTAGGAAATAATCCGAATCGGATATTTTGAACAAATCCTCTTCGAACTTCGGAAGCTGCCCTGTTCCAATCAAGCTGTCGCGGTTGACCAAATAAGGCGGCAGCACTTCCTCATAACCGTGCTTATCACTATGTAGATCCATCATAAAGTTAATCAGCGCACGCTCAAGACGCGCACCTAAGCCGCGATAAAACGTAAAGCGGGAGCCCGTTACTTTAGCTGCACGTTCGAAATCAAGAATGCCAAGCTCTTGTGCAAGATCCCAATGCGCTCTCGGCTCGAAATCAAATGCCGGCTGCTCGCCAATCCGGCGAAGCTCTACATTATCATCCTCAGAAGCCCCTACTGGCACACTTTCATGCGGCAAATTCGGAATCGAAAGCATAAGCTCGTCCACTTGTACCTCTACCGCGCGCACTTCTTCGTCCAATTGCTTAATCCGGTCGCCTACTTCACGCATTTCGATAATCAGCGCATCAGCGTCGCCGCCTGTTTTTTTCAGCTTCGCCACTTCCTGCGATACGGTGTTGCGGCGATTTTTCAGCTGGTCCGTTTCCTGCAGCAGGTCCCGGCGCTTTGTATCCAGAACAGGGAAATCTGCGATTAAATCAAGCGATTTACCGCGATTGGTCAGCCCTTGCTCTACTTTTGCGTAATCATTACGCAGCCATTTTATATCTATCACGCTTGGTTGAACTCCTCTCAGCTACCGGCTCACTGCCAATTGTTTAATCATATCGACAAAATAGGCATGCAAACGGTAATCATCGGTTAACTCGGGATGAAAGGATGCTGCCAGCAAATGTCCTTGCCGAGCCGCCACAATTTCCCCTTTGTATTCCGATAGCACATCAACCTGCGATCCAACTTCCTTGATCAAAGGAGCACGAATGAATACCGCACGAACCTGCTCATCAATGCCTTTAATGTCTAGATCAGTTTCGAAGCTCTCCCGCTGTCTTCCGAAAGCATTGCGCTCCACCGTCATATCCATGAGCTTCAGATGCGCATCCTCTTGTCCTTCAATACGTTCAGCGAGCAGAATCATTCCCGCACAAGTACCAAAAATCGGCTTAGATTGCTCGGAGAAAGCTTGAATCGCTTCTAGAAAGCCGTATTTGCGGATCAGCTTGCCTATCGTCGTACTTTCGCCGCCTGGAATAACAAGACCTTGCAGCTCATCCAGCTGCGAGGTCTGTTTAACGGCGACCGCTTCCGCGCCCGCCGCCTCCAAACTGCGTATATGCTCTGCAACTGCGCCTTGAAGCGCGAGTACACCAATTTTCATCGCCTACACGCCTTTCTTATCCAAGCTTGTTGCTTAAATTCCGCGATCTTGCATACGCTGCGAAGCGTCCAGCTTGGAAATTTCGATGCCCTTCATTGGCGCTCCCAAGTTTTTGGATACTTCTGCGATCAATTTGTAGTCTTGGTAATGAGTTGTAGCTTCTACGATAGCACGAGCAAATTTCTCCGGGCTGTCGGATTTGAAAATACCCGAGCCTACGAATACGCCGTCAGCGCCCAGGTGCATCATCAGTGCTGCGTCAGAAGGTGTTGCTACGCCGCCTGCTGCAAAGTTAACGACTGGCAGCTTGCCGCTCTCGTGTACGCCCAGAAGCAGGTCATAAGCAACGCCCAGAACCTTCGCTTCATTATACAGCTCGTCCTTCGACAAACCTTGAATTTTACGGATTTGGCCATTGATCAGACGAAGGTGGCGAACAGCCTCAACAATGTTTCCTGTTCCCGGCTCACCTTTCGTACGAAGCATTGCTGCCCCTTCTTGAATACGGCGAAGCGCTTCGCCAAGATCTTTAGCGCCACATACAAAAGGAATCGTAAATTCATTTTTGCTAATGTGGAACACTTCGTCTGCCGGAGTCAGAACTTCACTCTCGTCAATATAGTCAACGCCCATCGATTCAAGCACTTTCGCCTCTACATAGTGGCCGATACGCGCTTTCGCCATAACAGGGATCGAAACAACTTTCATAACTTCTTCTACGATGGTTGGGTCAGCCATACGGGCAACGCCGCCTGCTGCACGGATATCGGAAGGAACGCGCTCCAGCGCCATAACTGCTGTTGCACCTGCCGCTTCTGCTACTTTTGCTTGCTCGGCGTTCATAACGTCCATGATGACGCCGCCTTTTTGCATTTCAGCCATACCACGTTTTACACGCGAAGTTCCTGTTTCCATTTTCGAAAAATCCTCCTCAAGGTTTTACGCCGCGCCCTTCATCCTGAAGGGTTAGCGCTTAGCTCCCATTATAATATCGATACTTGCTCTAGGCACTAATTTTACAGGAACGCTCCTTAATCGACAACTATTGTTTTCCCTGTATTTATGTGATTAAAACAGATTCACAATATCGTTGAACAGTCCAACGAAAAATTGACCAATAGCGCGGAACAGCAGACGCAGCCAGCCGCCCTTTTCCACATCCTCCGATGCGATCAAATTAACCGTTCTATCCACTTTATTGCCTTCAGCATCCGTATACTCGTAAGTGACTGTTCCGAGCTTCTGACCAGCTGTAATGGGAGCAACAAGCTCTTCCTCTTTCAAAAGATTGCTTTCCTTCAGCTCGATCTTAGGCTCCGCACCTTTTTTCACCGTGAAAGTGATGTCGGACTCCGTAACGGCAGGAACCGTCTTTTCGACACCCTTCTTAATTTTAACCGATTCCAGCGTTTCTACTACAGATTTTGCAGGAAGCACTGATTTCTTCTCAAAATTGTTGAACGCATAGTCGTACATCTTAGCTGTTTCAAAGAAACGGGCCTCTTTTGACTTTGTATTCATTACGACGCTGATATAACGCGTATCGCCTCGTTTAACTGTACCCGTAAACGTATAACCAGCTGCCGATATATAGCCGGTTTTCATGCCATCTACGCCCTCATAAGCATACGCACGTAAATACGTGTTGCTTTTGTTCGTTTCCAGCATCCAGTTATAATTCTTCATGGTCGCTGTATCGCGTTCACGGAATTTGTATTCCTGAATTTTCGAATAATCCAGAAAGTCCGGATGTTTTTTCAAAATCGTTTGTGCCAGCTTCGCCATATCGCGAGCCGAAATAAGCGTTGTATCAAGCAATCCTGTCGCACTTGTAAAATGAGCCGTCGTCAGGCCGAGCTCTTTCGCCGTTTCGTTCATCTTGGCAACAAAGCTCTGCTCACCACCGCTTATTTGCGAAGCAAGAGCAATCGTTGCATCATTCGCCGAACCTACTGCCATAGCAATATATAAGTCCTTAACCGTATGCTGATCGCCTTGCGCCAAATAAATTTGCGAGCCATCTGCAGGAGTATTCGCTGCTTCTTCACTAACGGTAACGACCTGATCCCAAGTTAATCTTTTATTCGTAATTTCCTCAAGTACGATATATTCCGTCATGAGCTTCGTCATGCTGGCAGGAGGACGCGGCGTATCCGCATTGACTTCATAGATGACTTGTCCCGAATCTGCATCTATTAGAATGGCTGATGATAATTCCATGCCTAAAGAGTTTTCGACCCAATCTTCCTTACCTGCAGCCGCTGCTGCACCAGACCCTAATGACAGAATAACCAACCACATCGCCACAAAAGCGGCGATAACCGATGTCAGTCTAATCGGCTTTACCTTTGCCTTCAACGTCTTCTCCCCTTTTCATCCGAAAGTTTGTCGTTGTTAATTGTATCACATGCAAGCAGGGGAATTAAACCTCTACTGCGCTCAGCCCTCTTTCAATAGCTAAGCCCTTGCAGGAAGCCCGTTTGAGCTGTTTAAACCCCTTAAAACTTCCCCGGAGCAATAATTACCATGTAAAATAGTGGATCTAAATCAATGCCCTCTATTGAAAAAAAAGACAGACCCGGCAAAAGCGAAGTTCCGCTTTCTTGTGGTCTGTCTCTGGCCCGTTGGCCGGGATATTAAAGCGAGTAGTTAGGCGCTTCCTTCGTAATTTGCACATCATGTGGATGGCTTTCACGAAGTCCTGCACCAGAAATCCGGATGAAATGTGTATCGTTCTTCAGTTGCTCCAGGTTTGATGTTCCGCAATAGCCCATACCGGAACGCAAGCCGCCAAGCAGCTGATGAACCGTATCCGACAAAGGACCTTTGAATGGCACGCGGCCTTCAATGCCTTCTGGAACTAGCTTGCTCTCGTTTTCTTGGAAGTAACGGTCCTTGCTGCCTTCTTTCATAGCGCCAAGGGAACCCATACCGCGATATACTTTAAAGCTTCTGCCTTGGAAAATCTCTGTTTCGCCAGGGCTTTCAGAAGTACCTGCAAACAAGCTGCCGATCATAATGGCACTTGCGCCTGCTGCAATAGCTTTCGTAATATCGCCGGAATATTTAATACCGCCATCAGCGATAACCGGTACATTGTATTCACGAGCAACGGAAGCACAGTCATAAATCGCTGTGATCTGTGGTACGCCAATACCTGCGATTACACGCGTTGTACAGATCGAGCCTGGACCGATGCCGACTTTAACGACAGATGCGCCTGCTTCAATCAAATCGCGTGTAGCTTCGCCTGTAGCCACATTACCTGCGATAATCGTCAATTCCGGGTATTGCTTGCGGATTTTGCGAACTGCCTCAAGGATATTGATATGATGCCCGTGTGCAGAGTCTACAACGAGAATATCGATACCTGCTTGTACGAGTGCTTCGGTACGATCCATTGTATCTTTAGAAATACCAACAGCTGCTCCGCAAAGCAAGCGGCCATGTGTATCTTTTGCAGCATTAGGGAATTGAATCGCCTTCTCAATGTCCTTGATTGTAATCAGGCCTTTGAGCGTATTCGAGTCATCCACCAATGGCAATTTCTCAATTTTGTGTTTTTGCAGCAATACTTCCGCCTCTGTAAGCGTCGTGCCGACTGGAGCCGTTACTACATTGTCACGTGTCATAACTTCATGGATTTTAATGGAATAATCATGTACAAAACGAAGGTCACGATTCGTCAAAATACCAACAAGCTTCTTGTCAGCATCTACGATCGGCACGCCCGAAATGCGATATTTACCCATTAATTCTTCCGCATCATACACATGATGATCAGGTGTAAGCGAGAATGGATTCGTAATAACGCCGCTTTCCGAACGTTTTACACGATCTACTTCTTCCGCCTGTTGTGCAATGGACATATTCTTGTGAATAATGCCGATTCCGCCCTCACGCGCTATGGCAATAGCAAGAGCTGCTTCCGTAACCGTGTCCATCCCTGCGCTGATCAATGGAATATTCAGCTTGATGCTAGCAGAAAGTTTTGTCGAAATATCCGATTCTCTTGGCAGTACTTCTGATTTCCTTGGAACGAGCAGCACATCATCAAATGTTAGGCCTTCCTTGGCAAATTTTGATTCCCACACGAATATGTTCCTCCCTTAAATTGAGCCGTCTTCACGTATATTATTGCAATATTAGCAGAGGGGTCATGGGCTGTCAAGGCTGTCACAAGGCGAGCAATTTCCGTTTTGCAATAAGCTTTTTGTCTGAATTTTCTCACTAAACAGAAGCGTCACGCTTACATGTGAGAACTTCGTATTTTGAGGAGGCGAAATATCTGTAATAAAAAGGGTTACAAGTCCGACTGCTGTTGCCTTTTTATAATCAGCGCTAGCAGGCATCATTTCGATTTCTACTTTGGCAATAGCTTTGGCAATAGGCTCTTTGTTCAGCATCGTCTCTTCCAGCACTTGAAACAAATTTATGAATAATTAAGTACCTGCTTAAAAGCTGCAAAAACAGCAAACTCATGATGCTTATAGACACAATCTGCCGCTGCAAAACCACTTTTGTGGAGCCACTGCAGTTGATCGTGTACCGTTGCATTCTGATCGAGCTTTCTTCGCTCAATTGCAGACTCTATCGCCTGCTCAGCCAAATCCCCTTTGCCAATGTGCCGCTCCCATTTGTCCTTATAGGCAAGATCAAAGCAAGATAAGCTTCCGGCAGCTTGGTCAGCATTAATAAAGCTGCCATCGTCCTCTAGAAGCTCATGCACGGTGTGAAAAAGCTCCTGCTTAGATTCATGGCTCAGGTGATGAATAGATAAGGACGAAATGACAATATCATATTTTTGCTTGAACATATATTTTGTATAATCTTCCGCAATATATTCGACTTGCTTGCTATGTTCAAATCTCAAACGAGCTGCCCTCATCATCTCTTCGCTCAAATCAATCAGAGTAAACTCCGCCAGCGGGTATTTTTGCTGAACAAACGCGGCGAACAGCCCTGTCCCAGCCCCAAGATCCAAAATACGCGGTTTCTGCTTAGGTGTATTCACCCAATCCACAGCTGTTCCATAAAACTCATCAAAGCATGGAATTAGCTGATGCCGCTGAAAATCATAGTCCTTAGCAACTTGATCAAACAACGTCTTAATGGACTTTTCCATCTTCATAACCTCCCGTTATTTTAGCAATATTATAGAGCGCTGAGCATGTCAATATTATTGTCATTGTAACTGTAAAACAGATTAATAAACCAATTCTAATGAGATAATCTCACATACTAAGACTACAATATTATTTTACAAAATCAAACATATTTATTTCATCAAAAAATTTATAGCTGTTCTTTTCCTGACCACTAGCTCGACACTTTAAAAGGATAACAATCCACAACAGCTATTATAAGAATAGGATCATCGCCTATAACCAAACAATCAAATGTCAGGACATTTCATAAACTAATTATGTATATTTACGAACCTTGTTAACCCTTATTTTAATCTTGTTGTTCATAATAATATTGTAATTTAAGATGAAAAATATCCTAAATAGTATACTTAAAATGGCTTTATAAACATGATACTAATCCCTTCTATGAGCCCAACAAACTACTCTCTAGCTGTCCAACTCCGCTAATACCCAGCCATATCTAAAGACCAATCCCATACCGTTAGTTAACCTGCCATGCAAAACAATTAGTGCTATGCATGCCTAAAAGCAACCTGCATCGTGTATAAAGCCTAGAAGCCTAATTAGTATCATCTATGCATTTACAAGCTACAGCGTTAACAAGAACCGGTAGCAGAGCTGTGGACGTTACCAAAGCAACGGTAACACAGGGTTAAAATATAAAAACGCCAAAGGCCCTTTCGTTCAAAGGACTTTTGACGTAATAACGTTTATTTCATTAAAAACAAAACAAAAAACCTGCCGCAAACTGCGGCAGGCTTCTCGTGCTTGGCGACGTCCTACTCTCCCAGGACCCTGCGGTCCAAGTACCATCGGCGCTGGAGGGCTTAACGGTCGTGTTCGGGATGGGAACGCGTGGTTCCCCTCCGCCATCGCCACCAAACGGATAGAACGGGTATTGCTACCCTGAAAACTGGATGCGAAAGACAAAGTCTGAAACTTTAGCGTGTTGTTTAGGATAAGCCCTCGACCGATTAGTATTCGTCAGCTGCACGCATTGCTGCGCTTCCACCCCGAACCTATCAACCTCGTCGTCTTCAAGGGGTCTTACTAAATTGGGAAAT
>NZ_JCAALU010000019.1:0-154198 GCF_059609455.1 Paenibacillus liaoningensis | reverse complement strand
GCAGACGGATCGGCACGTGACGAATGGGACGGCACTACTGGTGGAAGCGGGCATGCATCATGTCGCAAGGTTGCTGCTAGTTTGTTAGCCCTATACGGGGGTAAGGGGGATACAGATGCAGCACTGGAGTGACTATCTAAAATACCTACCTATGGCGTTGCGGACGCTATTCCGGAGGAAATAAACCTTATACGGCCCTCGCTGATTCGGGGGCCAAGAAGAAAATACTAGGAGGAACAGCAATGAGTAGGTTCCAATGGTTTCGCAGATTAATGGGAGGCACATGGTATTGCATGCGTCCCTATGACAGTCTGTACGACCACACGTATAACTACACACGTTTTAGGTACTGGAAAAGACGAAAGCCACTCAGTACAGAGATATTAATCAAAAAAGAAAAATGGGCCATCAAATACTATGATTGATCATCCGGTACGTATTCCAGTAGATCGCCTACTGAGCAGTCAAATCGTTTACAGAGGGCGTTGAGCGTTTCATAGTCGATACCTCCGCCCTCACCATTATAAATCTTGGCTATTGTACGCCGAGAAATTCCTATCTCTTTTTCGAGAGTTGAGAAGCTTTTTATCTTATGAATGCCCATTAATTCTGACAGTTTAGGTTTTATCAAATCAATCACCTATCCAATTATTAGTTAATCCTATCATACTCATATAGCTTAATAAGTAAACGATATAAACCTAATTGGTATATATACTTACCGTAATGGTATTTATATGGTACCATGATACTAATGAACCAAATGGAGGTGAGGGCGTGGAGAACAAGCAGTTTAAGGTGCGAATGCCAGAAGACTTTCACAATGAAATAAAAGTGTTCTGTGCCAAAAACAACATCAGCATGCAAGAGTTCGCCATACAAGCCATTGAGGAGAAGATTGGAATCAAACGACCTTCTTACGAACAGGCGGTGTAGCTAATGTCAGGCTGGATAAAGCTACATCGACAAATAGTAAGCAGTTCAAAATTTTCCGATCCGGACATGCTGCGACTATGGATATTATGCTTAACAAAAGCTACTCACAAAGAAACGGTAGCGGTTATCGATAGGCAGGAAGTTTCACTGCAACCTGGTCAATTTGTAACTGGTAGATTTGCCTTGCAACAGGACTATAATGACGGCTTAGCTCCGCGTAAGAAGGTTAAGGATACAACGCTATGGAGTTGGTTGCAACGCTTGGAAAAGTGGGGCGATCTTGACATCAAAAGTACAAACAAATACTCAGTGGTATCAGTACTTAAATGGTCTGAGTATCAGGATACTTTGACAACAGAACCACAACAGATTGACAACAGATTGACAACAGAACCACAACAGATTGACACAAACAAGAATGTAAAGAAGTTAAAGAATGAAAAGAATGTTAAGAAAGAAGATCTTAAAACCGTATACGCTGAACAAGTCTCTCTAACTGAAATTGAATATCAAAAATTGATAATTAAATATGACTCCGAGAATGGTGCTAAGTGGGGAATTGAAAAACTCAGTAATTATAAATGCTCCAAAAAAACGAAGTACGTTTCGGATTACCACGTTTTGATTGGTTGGGTTTACGACGAATACAAGAAAAAGAATTTACACGTACTGACGGGTGGTGTAATTAATGAGCAGTCTTCAAGCCATAACGGACATGTTGCTATCAATTCCGAACCAGACTTCAACCAGTTTGTACTCCGACAGTGAGAATGAAGGTATTTACTGCTGCCTGACATGTCAGAAAGAAATGAAAAGAGTTTATTTCGGACTATTAAAAAAGTATGTGATGCCAGCAGCCTGCAAGTGTGATGTTCTTCGAATGGAAAAAGAAGAGGAAGAACGATTGCGTAAATTGCGTCGAGCTGCACTGGAAAGAACGTACAAGCACAGCATTATGAGCGATGGCCTTAAAACTGCAGCATTCAGCAACTTCGAGGCACGGAGAGGAACAGAGTTGTGCTTGGCAGAGGCTAAAAGGTTTTCTGAGGATTTTGAATCCCGGAAAGAGGGATTACTGATGTTTGGAAAGCCAGGCAATGGTAAAAGTCACTTGCTCGCTGCTGTACATCACGACCTTGATAGGCGCGGCTACGTTAGTCTTTTCTTGGATGTATCGCAACTGTTCAATATCGCAAAGGACACTTTTAAATTCAGCAGTAAGGTTAGTTTGACTGATATTATCACCGCGGCTATTGATTGCGACCTGTTAACTCTCGATGAGATTGGATCAGGGGTCCTAACGGAAACTGAATTCAATGACATTTTGTTCCCGATCATCAACGGACGTCAGGGGAAGAGGACCAATTATACAAGCAATCTTGACTTGAAACGCCTGAATCAATGGTTTGCATACGGAAAAAAAGGCGAACCATTGGACGTAGATGGTAGGTTGATTGATCGAATCATAGGATCAAGCGTGATAATTGAAAACCATGGAACATCGAAACGACAAGAAGATGCAATGAAAAGAATGAATGCTTAACCATATAAACCTAAGGGGAGAGATGAACAATGAAACCAGGAAGAGGAAAAACAAGCAAAAACCCTAGTGTTGAATTTTTGAAAAAGAGAAAGCCTGTAATCAACGAGGATGAGCTTAAGCTGCAAAGAGATTCATTGCGTGTGTACTATCGTCCGAGCGGAGGCGACGACATCGCATGAATCAATCTCTAAAACTAATCGGCATACCACCAACACTCAATGAGATACGTCGCATGCATTACCACGAGCAGGCCCGCGTGAAGCTGCAATGGGAGCAGATGGTCGGGATAGAGGTCAGAGTGCAGCAGCTTAAACCGATGGACAAACCTGCTATTGTGACCTACCGATTCCATTTCAAGGATAACAGGGTGCGCGATCCGGACGGATACGCATACAGCGCAAAGGCCATACAGGATGGACTGGTCAAAAACGGCATATTACCAGACGACAGTTTCAGGCATGTGAAGGAACTTCGTATAGCAGAAGGAGAGCGCCGCAAAGCTGCAGGAATAACGGTGGAGATAACCCCATGGGAGGCAAGCACATGAGCCTACAAGCCGAGCGCGACACCTTACAACGCAAACTGGAATGGCTGGGCATACGCTCAACAGGCTATGAACGCATCGAAAAGCGTATCAAAGAGATTGATAGAGAGCTAGGACAGTCACATGCGTTGTTTAAGCCTCCACGATGATTATGACGGCGTTTAAATGTCTTGGACGAACAAATATGTGTCTAGTAATTAAAACTCGTTATAAGTCAATTTGAGAGGTTTGGGGGTGGATGGGTGAAAGATTGGTTTTCCGTAGAATGTGATTGTGGTACGGAGTTCAAAGTAAAGCCACCTAAATGCTGTTTTGAGGACAAACGAAATACGTTCACACTGAAATGTCCTTATTGCGAAGGTGATGTTGGATATGAGTTCCAATTAACCAAACATGACTGACTATTACATGGTTAAAAGTGACTTAATTAATAAGGTGTAAAATCGACGTAAACCCTTGATAACACTGGATTTTTAACGATTTTTTTAGTATAATATAGATAGAAAAATATGACTACGGAGCGTGAATATACATGGACGTTTTACAAGGCGAATTGACCGAATTGCAAGCAAAAGAAGCTGCATTATCAGTTGAATGGGAACACATCAATAGCACACCTAATGTGGACGTTAGCCGCTTTAACGAGGTTAACGCACTCCTTAATTCGGTGCGCGAGGAAATCAGAGAAAAAACAGCTGAAATCGCAGCTCAAGAAGCGCAGGATCAAGTGAGCAGTCAGTTCGAAAACATCGTTATTGGCGAAACACCGTTAACTCTGCGAGAGATGTGCGCCAGCCCTGTACACTATCAGATTTTATCTGGATGGATACAGCAATATGTCGGAAACTTGGTACGTACACATGAAACGGTGCTTGCGAGCCATGTCAGCGAAAATTTCAGACTGCTAGAAGAATTAACCGAGATGGAGGCAATTCGCCGCCATAACTTTGACTTGGATCTTAAATGCAACGACCTTGAGGCGAAGCGTAATGCAGCAGCTGTTGAGCTAGAGTCAACTCAAGATGAATTGAAGAGACTGAACGCTGATAACGAATCGTTGCGCAGGCAGCTTGAAGCGACGACCAAGCCCATTAAAACAAACGTCACTGCTAATTTAGCTGAGCTTGCTAAACAATTACAGGATGCAAAGCCGGCAATTTATAACAAGCGCTGGGAAGATGGAAATCGTAAGACGCACTATATCGCTAATCTTGCTACAACAGGCGAAGAAATCAGATTTGGTTACTTGGAGGCCGGACAATATCGGGAGGTCAGCCCAGAGGAAGCAGAGCGATTTCGCGCAGAGCACGAAGCAGCGCAGCAAGCCGATGCAGCAGCCGTTTTGGAAGAAAATAATGCGGATCGCCCACTGGTAGACTATCCTAAACCGCCAGCGTTACCCAGTGACGGACTGGAAATGGATGAACACGCCGCTGTACCAAAGGGCGATGGAGCGGATTTTGAAGCAGAAGTGAAACGCCGTTTAGCAATGTTGGAACTGCATGTATTTGGACAGTCAGAAGTCGCTTAAATTAACCACATATCAGAGCGTTCCTATACGGGGCGCTCTAAGGAGGATATCTATGGAGAATGTAACCGATGAAGCTAAGAAAGACGACCAGGTGGATTCAATTATGATCGAGATTAAATTTTGGAAGTATAGCATATTTAAGCTAGAGTGGAGCATCGAAAGGCGAGAATAGGGGGCATGAATCATGAGCAGAGAAAACGTGACAGAACTCCTTAAAAACTACCCCAGCTATAAGTACGCAGTAAGGCAATTTGAACGACATCAGCCGCGAGCATCAGCCGGCATAGCTAATTACAGCGGAATGTCTGGGGGATCGGGCGCGCCAGAAAGATTCTTTGAAATGGTCGGCAAGCCTGCTGATATGGGACATACAAGCTACAATGACAGGATAGACTATGAAAAGTACTCCGATGTAATCAAAGACATAGACGGAGCACTGGACACGCTAACGGACGAAGAAAGAAGCGTCGTGCTGCTGAAATGGATTGAAGGAGTATCGCTCAAAGATATATCCGAACGGAAACGGTATAGCGTGGAGACGGTCAAACGCAACCATAAACGTGCGCTGGAAAAGCTGAGTATCTGTTTCCGCTTCATCCGTCCGCCGCAGATAGAAGATATATCCATGCCTGGATCGCAGCATCATCGTTACCCCGAAAAGGACGGAATGACACTTTTCTGACACTAAAGTTTAATCTTTTTTGACACTTACAACATGTTAAAATCCTTATATAGACAGCTGTGATAAATGATTCTTGATGATCACGGGGCATTTACACAGTTGTTTGATTAGCACAATAATGACTGGTATATCCCAACGACCCCAATCCGTTGGATATCATAAATTTGGATCGATCAATCCTTGGAGAGTCCGAAAGGGCTCTTTTTGCGTTGTGGAGGTATCGCCATGCAAAGACATACCTGTTACCATTGCGGACGCAAAATAGAGCAACAAGGCTACTGTGAGGATTGCACAAACGCCACGTACAAATGCGATGATTGCGGCGCGCGGCTGAAACCGCCACATTACGGACGAAGGTATTGCGAAGCCTGCGACATCATACGGCGTAAATGCACGGTATGCGGCGAGGTAACGGCACGTAATGAGTTATGGGCCAGCTATAAGCAAGTAGATGGCAAGTGGATTGCGGCTAAAGGTCATAGAGAATGTGTATGGAGGTGGGCCGATGAGTGAATTGCGATCATGGCTAGGTACACCGCAAATGACAATAACGTCAGGCACTATAGATGCCAAGGACATATTGGGGGAGAGTAACCGTGAAAGCAACAATTAACGGCATTACAGTCGAGGGTACGCCGCAGGAGATAGCGGAGTATAAAAATCTTCTCCTCCAGAAAAAGGTGGAGTCGATAAGTACACGTGAACGGTATCCATTTATACCAGCTGTGGGGTCTCTAGGATTGATGATTAAACCTAAAAATTGCAGGGCAGCAATGAACGGCGGCTGTTACTGCACAGGGGAATGCATGAAATAATTTAGAGGATGAGGTGATAGCATGGCAGACTTGAGACCGCAAAAGATGATATTTGTAACCGAGTATCTGAAAAACGGTAACAATGCAACTCTAGCTGCCATAGCGGCAGGGTATAGCGAGAAGACAGCAGGTAGTCAGGGCAGCAGGCTGTTGAAATCTGTTGATGTTCAACAGTTTCTTAACAAGACTGAACAGAATCTTAACAAGGATCTGCGGATGATGTTTACAGAAAATGCTGTTAACGCGTTTACAGTGCTGCTTGAGGTGATGAATGACCCATCGGCACAACACAAGGATCGTCTTGTGGCGGCGCGTGATTTATTGGATCGAGCAGGGTATAAGCCGGTAGACAAAGTCGTCAGCGATGTGATGGCCGTAGTTGAAACAAAGCATGACCTGAAGAAGCTCAGTGCAAAGGAGTTGGCTGACCTTGAGCATATCATTGAAAAGACTGCCGACTCTGGATGAAGTACGAGCTGCTCGGGCGTATGCCGACTTTAGCTACTTTGTCGATTACGACAGCGAAGGTCGGGACCGCGAAGGCAAGCACCTTGATGTGCTGGATGAGACGCTTGTCAAAGTGTCGCTAGGCGAGCTCAAGCGTGTGATTGTCACTATGCCGCCAAGGCACGGTAAGAGCGAGCGAGTCAGCAAGAAGTTCCCTGCATGGCATGTAGGACGCAATCCAACGGACGAAATCATTTTAGCCTCGTACTCGGTTGATCTGAGTCGGGGATTTTCTCGTATTGCTAGGGATACGCTGGTTTCTAACAAAAACGTATTCGAGGTTAGCATCGATCCAGCCAATCAATCAGCTGAGTCTTGGGGCATAGACGGATACAGGGGAGGCGTTACTGCTGCAGGCGTTGGCGGCGCTATTACTGGTAAGGGCGCTAAGATTGCTATTATTGATGATCCGGTAAAAAATGCGGAGGAAGCAGATAGTGAGACGATGCGCGAAAAGATATGGGAATGGTACACATCAACGCTATACACACGTTTAACGCCTGACGGCCGCATTATTGTCGTGATGACACGTTGGCATGAAGATGACCTTGTAGGCAGACTGCTAAAAAAAGAAGCTGATGAGATAGCTGAGGGCGTTCATACTGGCGAACGTTGGACGGTAATCAACTTCCCAGCACTGGCGGAACAAGATGATTTCCTTGGCCGGGCGGAAGATGAACCGTTATGGCCTGAATTTGGATTCGATAAGAGCCGTATGGAGCAAACAAAGATCGATGTCGGGTCTAGGGTATTTAATGCCTTGTACCAGCAGAGGCCGAGCGCAGCGGAAGGTAACTTCCTTAAGCGTGAGTGGTGGAGATATTACGAGAATCCGCCGCCGTTCGCATCGCTGCTCATATCGGTTGATGCTGCATTTAAGGATGACGATGATAGCGATTATGTGGTTATTCAAGTATGGGGCAAGAATCAGGCTAACATGTACCTGGTTGATCAGATACGTGCAAAGCTGAACTTCCCAGCAACGATACAGAGCATTCGCAACATATGTGCTAAATACCCGGAGGCTGCGGTCAAACTGGTGGAGGACAAGGCAAACGGTTCGGCTATCATCCAGACACTACAAGGGCAGATTGGCGGCATAGTACCAGTTAACCCAGAGGGCGGCAAGGTTGCAAGGGTAAACGCTGTGTCTGCTTATATCGAGTCGGGTAACGTTTACCTGCCGCGCACAACATGGATAAACGATTTCGTCGAGGAGGCGGCCAGCTTCCCGAACGGGAAAAATGATGACCAGGTAGATGCGATGAGCCAAGCGCTCCATCGCTTTATTTATTTTAACGGCGGCATTACGCCAGATCCGGACTACGACAATAGCATGGAGGCGCGGGTAAGGCGGAACATCGCCAATCAGGGTAAGCAAAAAAGAAAGGGGATGCAGGCATTATGAGCAATGATGTGATACTGATAGCCTTAATCAGTTCCATGATGCACATAGGGGCTATGGTGCTGGGTTTGCTGCATGTGGATCGACTAAACCGCGCAAATGAGAGTGTTAATGCGGCGTTACTGCGACGATGGGAAAGCGAACGAGAGGCGTGGCTGACTGAGCGCCATCAACTCCTTGATCGAATTCAAGCCCCAACGTTTAACGAGCTTAAACATGCAGAGGTTAAAGTAATCAAGGCGCAGCAGGGTATTAAAGAGCCTGAACCACTTGTGCCACTATAAGGAGGATATACACATGCTAAAGCTTTATAAATACACATGCGGGTTTGATGAGCGGTACGGGCCTGCAACGGATGATTTGGACGCATATAACCGACGTACTGATATTGATCCGACATTTGGATTCGTCGAAGTGAGGATCGAAGAAGTCGTTGTGCCGGGCTATACCATTACGGTTAAAGCGTCTAAAACATCAGCGACTCAAGAATAGGAGGGCGTGAGCCGTGGCGAAACAAAATACTGATGCAAATGACAACGCGGCAGGAGATACAGAGTCTAAGCGGCTCACTCCTGACCGCGTTGAGTCGCTTTTTAGAAGCGCCGAGAACTGGACAGATATACGCCAGCAGCTCGTTAACATAAATTACTACCTTGGCAATCAGTGGATAGGCTGGGATAGGGCGGCGCGTACTGTGCGGACTCTACCCGAGCAATCTGGTGAGGTCAGGATAGTGCGTAACAAGATCAGGTCGCGTGTGACAGCACTGCTCGCCAAGCACATTAAAAGCAAGCTTAAGTTTGATGTCATACCGGGCAGCAAGGAACAGGTGGACATTGATGCAGCCAAGGCGGCGGACAAGTACATGCATGTGCTGTGGCAGGAGCTTGACCTGAGCCGGAAAACAAAGGACATGTTCCTGTACATGCTCATCCAAAAGCGCTGCTGGGTGAAGACGTGGTTTGACGGCGAGGCGGGAACAGAGGTATCGCCGGAAGACGGCGACCCGGGCTATGAGGAATGGGTCAAGGGCGGCAGCAAGCCGTTGCATGAGGGCGTCATACGGGCGCGGGTGTGTGACCCGCTTACGGTGTTTGCTGATCCGGCGGCAGTAAGTGAGGAGGAGATACGTTGGATCATCGAGCGCAAGGCTCGCGACGTTGACGAGATATACGAGGAGTACGGCGTTAAGGTCAGCCCTGATGCAAATGTCGGATACCTTAACCGTTATGACATCACGCGGATGGCATCAGACGGCATAGGCTCGACGGATACAACGCGCATGCAAAATCAAGCTCTCGTATATGAGTTGTGGTATAAGCCGTGCAAAAGGTATCCCAAGGGCGTCAAAATAACCGTGTGCGATGGACGAGAGCTTGACTACAATGAGGAGTCGGGCGAGCTGCCGTATCAACTGTTTGGTTATATCCCGATACCAGGCAGCCTGCAATATGATGCGATCGTCACCGACATGCTTGCGCCACAGCGGGAGATTAACGTCCTGCGATCCATGGTTGCCACTCATGCCCGCAGAATGGGCAATAGTATGTGGCTCAACCCCATCGGTAGTGGCGTAGATGAGGAAGAGTTAACCAATGAGATAGCCGGTATTATCTCGTACAACCCGATTAACAACGCTAAGCCTGAACGAGTGCCAGCGCCTGACATCCCTTCGTTTTACGGCAATGAGCTAGCTCAGAACGCTATGGACTTGGATGACATGAGCGGAGCGCGTGAGGTCTCCCAAGGACGCATGCCATCGGGTCTGGATACACTTGGCGGCTTAGAGATCATGGTCGAGCAGGAGAATGAAAAGCTGGCGGTTGGCAGCCAGAACTACGAACAGGGCATGAAAAAAGTCATGCAGCGCATCCTTCGGCTGCTTAAAGCACATTACACGGAGGAGCGGCAGGGTCGGCTGCTTGGTGAGGACAACGAGATCGAGCTTATCAGCTTTAACGGCTCGGATTTGACAGGCTTCGAGGACATCAACATCGTCCAAGGCTCCAGCCTGCCAGAGATGAAGGCGGCTCAGCAGGAACGCATCATGACCATGTGGGGCGCGGGGGCCATCGTCAAGAAGGATGGTACGCCTGATCCTAGCAAACTGCTACGGCTCATGGGCATGGGAGACTCGACGGAATTGTTTGAACAGGAGGCATTGGACAATAACAATGCCAAAATGGAGAACAAAGCCTTTGAGGACTTGGGTCAGAATCAAGAGTTCCTGCAACTGCTCGGTATGTACCAGCAGCAAACGCAACAAATACAGCAGCAATTGCAGCAAGCGGGCATGCCGCCTGAACAATGGGCGCAGTATATGCCACCTCCACCGCCTGACGTCCCGCATATATGGGACAGTGACGATGACGAGGTGCACATATTAGTGCATAACACGTTCCGCAAGTCTGGGAGGTACCGCGAGATGCCTCCTGAACTGCGAGCGCTGGTTGACCAGCACTACGAGGAACATGTACAGCGGCTTAACGCTCCTATGATGCAACAGCAGCAGCAACAAGAGCAGGCGGCGCAGCAGGAAGCTGAGCAGAAGGCGCAGGAGCGCGATGCTCAGCTCCAAGCTAAGCAAATGGACCAACAAGCAGCCATGCAGCGGGACGAGCTTAAGGCTCAAACGCAGCTTGCTACAGCAGCAATGAAACAATAATATAACGGGCTGCAGGTGAGAGTCTTGCAGCCTATCATCTATTAATCGCGGGCGTTGATCAGTTATGGCCGCCGCATAACAGGAGGAATTATTGTGAACACACCATTTTTAAAGCTTAACCTGCAATTGTTTGGTGAAGGGGAAACGGGCGAGGGTAGTGCTCCTGCCGCCGGGGAGCAACAGCAAGTAAATGATGTTCCTGACCCAACGGGCGATCAAGGCGCTGCCGCCGAGCAGGGTAAGGAAGATGCGGCTTTTAGCAAAAGGTTGGCATCGGCTCAAGAAAAGTGGAAGGCTGAACATGCCGCTGAAATGCAGAAAGTACACGATCAGTACAAGGACCATGACACATACCGCAAAGCAGCGGAGTATCTGCAGCGATCAAGCGGCATTGATGACGTCATGACTCTCAAGGAGCAGATTGAACTTGTTGAGCTCCAGGAGCGCGCTGATAAGTATGACGTATCACCAGAGGTACAGAAACGGATCGAAATGCTTGAGGCAAAGGCGGAAAAGGCCGATGCAATGGAGGCTGAAAAAAGCCAACAGCAGGCTGCGACAGAGTTTGAAACGTCGCTTAAGACGTTTGTCGAAGGCAAGGAGATTGACGGCAAGCCTGTCGATCATAACGAGCTTTGGAAATACATGCACGAAAACGAGATCGGCAAGCCGGAAGTGGCTTTCAAAGCCATGAAGGCTGATTTGCTAGAGGCGAAGCTTGCCACAGCCAAGGAAGATGCAGTGAAAGATTACCTTAAATCAAAACAAGCACCTAAAACGGACGGCGCTCCGGGGGCTGCTGCTCAAACCACGCAGACAGGCGGCGGTTTTAAAGGGGCAGAGGCGCGGGCTATTGCTCGCATCGCAGCATCTCGGAAAGCTGAATAGGAGGATATATTATGCCAGCAGATTTAACGACAATTGCAGACGCCCTGAAAGTTGATTACTTGCCAGAGGTGCAGGAGCAGGTGAATAACGGCTCCAACTACTTCATCTTGAAGCTTAAGGAGAAGGCCGAAAAGATCGATGGTGATGGTAAGAACTTTTACATTGCCCATCACTTCGGACGTAACAGCGGTGTAGGAGCTGGTACAGAAATGGGTACTCTGCCTACAGCGGGCCAACAAGGCTATAAAGGATCGACAGGTAACGTGGCTTATGTGCATGGTCGCCTACAGGTATCCAATGCCACCATCCAAGCGTCAAAACGTGACGAAACATCTTATATCCGTGCGCTGACATCTGAGGTTAAAGGTCTTACAACTGACCTGCAGAACTACATGCGTCGTGTCTCCTTGGGTGATGGAAGCGGTAAGCTTGCCACATTCCCGGTCAATGCATCGGCTAACACACTTACTGTAGATGATGTGCGCCTGTTTTTTGCGGGCCAAATTATCGACATCTACACATTGCCAAGCACTGCGGCAGCTACTGGTCGCACGGTCACCGCAGTTGATTATGATGCTAAAACCATTACAATCAGCGGTGCGCCTGTAGCGACTACGGCCGGTCAAATCGCGGTATCCGCTGGCGCGTTTAACTTGGAGCCAATGGGACTGGCGGGCATCATCAGCAAGACGAAGACGCTCCAAACACTTGATCCAGCCACGTATACATGGTGGCAGTCCACCGTATTGGCGAACGGCGGTACAGGTCGCGCAATCTCTGACCAACTCATTCGATCGCTGCTTGACCGACTGGATATCGTAAGCGGTAAAAAGGTTGAGTGGCTTGCAGGATCTCACGGTGTTCGTGCATCGTATGAGGCGGCACTGACCTCCATGAAACGGTTTGTTAATCCGATGGAACTGGAAGGCGGCTATAAAGCCATCGAGTTTGACGGCATGCCACTTATTGTGGATCGTTACATGCCATCTAAACGGATTTGGGCAGGAAACTGGGACGACTTGGGCATGTACTACACGTCGAAGCTTGCTTTCATGGATGAGGACGGCAGCATGTTCAGCCGCGTTCCAAACACGCCAGCGTATGAGGCGACAGCATTCTGCTATGAGACAATGGTATGCCATAACCGCAGATCGTTTGGCGAGCTGGGCGACCTTAACGAGCCTAGCGGCTACTAATCAATAGCAATCATTATGAGGGGCCTTCGGGCTCCTCTTTTATTTTGGAGGGGCTATGAACAGACATTATCGAGATGGATTCACCCGAGTGATGATTAACGATCTATACGACGTCGAACCCCAGTTACAGGCTTACGACGAGCATCTATACATCATGTGGAACCCTCATACGGGACAGCACCTGATCATGGATGGGCTGACGGAATTGGCAATCATGCGTCTTCCGCAGCCGGGGTTCCCACATCTTTCAAGCCGTGTGGTATCGCATATTAGGATGATCCATACAGCCAATGGGTTTAGTGCTACCCAAGTTGTGGAACAGTCGGACGATGCCCGTGAACGTCATGTAGAGCAGCGTCGTGAGCAACTAGCAGCTGATTTTGCACGGGATATGTACAACGGGGACAAATACAGCGTATCCATCGGGGGTGTTCCCGCGTGAATGTAGGAGAGCTGCTTGAACGTGTCCGACTAGAGATATTCAACGACCTGACCGATGCTCAGATAGTCGGCAGGTTCAATGAGCTGTCAAAGAGGTTGTTTCGAAAATTCGTTCTGCCGGAGAAGATTTATAAATTCGAGACGACAGATATAAATTTTTATGAACTGCCTGCAGACTGCCCGGAGGATCGTATACGCTGCGTTGTTGTGGGTGATCTAGAATACCTCAAGGTTACGCCCGAGATACAGAACCCGCCTGCACACTGGTGTACAGTGCTAGTTAATGGTCTGTACATCCACCCGCCACAAAGTGTAGGTTTAGAGGCTTATTTGTATTACAGGCAAAGACCGGATAACTTGACCGCTTCCACCCTGAATGAATCGCCAGACTTTCCGAGCGACTACCACGAATTGTATGTATACGATGCTGCTGGCTGGATAGCGGGGTTGCAGCGTGATGTGGACATGCGTAATAATTTTCAAACGGAATTTAATGCAATATACCAGGAAGCTGAGCGAGACCTCAAAAAAATGGGGTTGCGGCGGGCAAAAGAAACGACGAGGTGGTAACCGTGGGACAAAGTGCGTACAGTATAGCAATGAAGGAAATGGGGGCTTTAATAGACCTAGCAAAAACAAATATGAAGTATGTTGCCACGCCCATATATAACATTGTAGGATTTGGAGCTTCGGGTGATGGCCTTAAGGATGACACTTCTAAGGTAGTTGCGGCAATTCAGGCTGCCGTTGATGTTGGCGGAGGAATTGTTTACTCTCCGACCGGCAGCTATCGCTTGACCTCAAATATCACAGTGCCATCAAATGTGACAATTTGGTTTTCTAACGGTGCCTACTGGGAAATCGATACTGGCGTTACCGTTACAGTCGAAGGCACTATTGATGCCGGAATGAGTCAAATATTCGCAGGAGATGGCGTTGTCGCTGGTAATATTAAAAACACGGAAGTATATCCGCAGTGGTGGGGGGCAGTCGCGGATGGTGCAACGGATATTTCTATCGCTCTTCAAAAAGCGATAAATTCAAAGCGGAAAGTCGTTTTGCCTTACCTCGACAACTATTATGCGTTATCTGGCGTAGTTATCCCAAGCAACACCACGATTGTTGGCGACGGTAGACATCGCACCCGTATTAAGGCATTGGAAACAACAGACAAAATGTTCAATATCCAAGGTGTATACGTCCA
Organism: Paenibacillus liaoningensis; assembly: GCF_059609455.1. NCBI lineage: Bacteria > Bacillati > Bacillota > Bacilli > Caryophanales > Paenibacillaceae > Paenibacillus > Paenibacillus liaoningensis. The sequence goes on along the minus strand of NZ_JCAALU010000019.1, from coordinate 139,841 downwards.
TGTGGAGAATCTACTCATCGATATGGACAGTGCATCTAACACATCTGTCGTTTACTTTTTTGATTCATCCATCCCAAGTCTGCAAGACATACGCATTAAGGGTTGCAAAGTAGAGAACGCTTATACCGTGATTAAAGACGCAAATCACCCAACAAATCTTATTGCAAATGTTTATTTCGAGGATGTTAATTGTTACGCAGGCAAAGGAAATGCCGTGACAATGAATGATTTTTTGGGTTTTGTATACCTTACCAAATTTATCGTGGACTATACTGCGTCTAATGTGCGGCATGGGATTAACGTAACGTTTCCTGGTATAATCGTAAACAACATACAGGGAATTATCTTGCAAGACGTAGATGTAATTGGAGGCACCGCCTCATCTGGCGGGGATGGGTTTGTGTTCAACAACTGTGCCGCGATCTGGCTTAACCGGACCATGGCAGATACGTTGGGAGGCACCGGCTATAAAATAAGCAACAGTCAGTATGTATATATTAACGATGCTGTATCATCCCTTTGTAACAGGGGCGGTTTTGCTCTAGACACTTGTCAGTTTGTCACTGGAGCTGTCGCATTTGTAAACGGAGCACTAGGTCAACTGGGAGCGGAAAGCAATCAGGATGGGTTTATAATGACATTATGTACGGATGTTAACATCGGAACGGTCAATGTACAGTACAATACGGGTAACGGTTTAGTTATTAACGGGTGTCAACGTACAATCTTTAATTCTATTCGCTCGACAGGCAATGGTATTAGTGGGTTAAGAGAGTCGAATGCATCTGGAACAAGTCAATTTAATATACTTGGCAACGTGTCGTCACTGTTTAATACAACTAATAGCGTTGTTTTGGTAGCTGCTAGTACAGTCATTCCAATGTTGATACCTAACAGCGGTACTCTGCAATATCATGTAGTAGGTCCAGTTACTTTATGAGGATAAAGGAGGGGGTTCGGTGTCCTACTGGGGTGCAATAAGAGGCGTATCCGATCCGGTGCCGATACGGGCTTTTAATGGCGTGTACAAGCCTGATGACGAGGGATTTAACCTGCCGGATGACCTATTCACGGAGTTAATTAACTTTTGTCCTGATAAGTATCCATCGCTTACTACGCGCCCTGGCTACACGGTCATAGGGCAGTACGGTACGCGGGTAACGGGATTGGCGGTACTGCGAGGCCAGACGCTTGTTGCTGTATTTAATGATGGCAAATGGCGTGCTTGGAACGGAGTTTCTTGGACTGAAATTTATAACTTTGACAGCACTGACCCTAGCGCAATGAATACGGACTGGTCGTTCTGCAATTTCAAAGGTAACTTGCCCGTTATCAACCTACTAGGCAATAACGGACGTTTTGCGACAGTGCGATATTCCGGATCCGGTAGCGCCGTTAACATAAGCGAGGTGCCAAGTGGCGCCAACTACATCACATCACATAGCAACAGGCTTTATTGTGCCGTTAATAACTCCGTGCATTACTCAGCGCTCAATGAGTACAACGATTGGACAACCGTAGACGATGCTGGCGAGATTGTAGTCGATACCCCTAACGGTGAGACAATCTGCGGCCTGAGCGCGGGTAATGGGCACCTGACGGTGTTTAAGCCGTCAAGCACACATGAGTTATACGGCAAAGGCCCACAAAGCTACAGCATGGACATGATTGCCTCAGATATTGGAGCGGTCAGCAACAAGGCCGTGACTGTTTATGATGAGACGCTACCGTTTATATCGCGCGATGGCATCTATAGCTACAGTGGAGGCATGCGCCCGGCTAAGGACTACTCAGTACCGGTACAGCAGTTTATCAATGGTGCCAACAAAAGCCAAACGGCTAAAGGTGTCTCAGCCAGCGACGGGCAGTATATGTACTTCGGCTTGGCGCTCGGAGCGTCTGCCGAAAACAATCGCATCCTGCAATACGATCCGACACACCAAGCCTGGTACACATGGGATGGGATCGCAGTCACTCAGATGGTGCGTATGGGTGATTACCTATTTGTCGGCACCGCAGACGGCCGTGTGCTGCGGCTGGGAGGTACAACGGACGGCCTTGCGCCTATCATAGCAACTGCAATCACCAAACCTTTCACGGCGGACGCCATCGCCCGTAAGCAGCATTGGTTTAGGATATGGGTTGTCGCATCACTGACGGCTGGTAGCACGCTGCAAATCTATGTTAGCGGTAAAGCGAGCGGTGAGGATTGGACGGCCCTAGCGCCTATTACAAGCGTCTCAGGCGTCCAATACAAAGAGATACTCATCCCCACCAACAGCATTGCTGCTGCTAACGCCGTAAGGCTTAAGCTCGTTGCGACGGGGGTTGTTACTATACATGAGATTACGAGGCAGTTGCGTCAGCTGCCTATGAGGAGATGATGTCATGCCAACGCAAAATATTCACGTCGTTCAGCAGGTCGGCACGCTAGCAGAAGCATACGAAGCTCTAGCCAAAACGCAGAAGGCGCTAAATTATTTGCTAAACGGGCAACTTGATTTCGAGAATATTCGTGCAAGAAGCATCAAGGCCGAAAACATTGAGGTCGGTTCGCTCACAGCGGATGAAATCAAGGCAAACAGCATTACAGCTGATAAGATGGACGTAGATGAGATTTCGGCTATTACAGCTAACCTGGGGCATATCATGGCGGGTTTGATTGAGTCTGTACAGATATTCGGTTCGTATATCGCTACGGCGAATGGTACGTTCCCAAGATGCGAGATGTCATCAACAGGTAACTTATTTGTTGCTTACAAGAGCGCCAATGAATATGCAGCGTTTAACCCAGATTTACCAGATGCAGCAGCTCCGGGTCTGGAATTTAAGAGCCCTACACAAACGGCGCAAATAAATATCGGAGAAGAAATATTTTATATCAGGTCTGATGGATCAATGCATTTAGTATCTGAAAACAATTATGTCGTTTTAGGCGGTTTAAGCAGTCCGGGAGCATTGGTGTATAGCTGGTCAAAATTTCGAAATGTAGCTACAGACAAAACTCTACAGCAAGAGTTGAATAGTCTATCTGCTAGAATTACGGCTTTAGGAGGATAATCATTCCACTATTAGACTTTTGTTGGTACAATGGATTCAAAAACCAACAGAGGTGATTGGCATGAAAAAGTTAGTGATAGGATTTATTTTGGGATTATCCTTATCAATGGTAGGGACAGCTTGGGCTAGCGGCTTAGTAGGCAAGACGGTAGGATCAGAGGTGAGGATTACAATGAACGGAAAAAGCGTGGGCAGTGGAGTGATTATAGATGGTAAGAGTTATGCTCCTGTTAGAGATGTGACAAGCGCTGCTGGGCTTAGTGTGTCCTTCAAGGATGGTGTAGTTAATATGCAGACTGGCACAAAAACGCCGAACGTGTTAACCACGGAACAAAAAATAGAAAATGTTAAAACGGCAATTTCCGATACAGAAATTGCTATTGCTGCCAAGAAAAAATTAATAGTAGAACAAGAAAAAAGAATCGACTACTACCAAGGGATTATCGATAGAGGCGAAGGTAACGAGCGGACACAGAAATGGATTGATGATATCAAGAGCGGCATCGCTCAAGTGGAAAAAGACATAGCAGCAGATGAAGCGAAGCTTGTTGAATTAAAAGAAAAATTAGCAGAACTAGAGTCTACCAAATAGGTAGGCTCTTTTCTTTTAGAGAGGAGCGTAACCATGGCTACCACATCTACAAACCAAAACAAATATCTGAGCAACATGGCAGCGGGTAAGACGGCGACAGGGGCGGCCGCGAACTCTGGTCAGCAGGCATGGGCTAAAGCGGAGCTGGCTAAGGTGCCTAATCCTGCAACAGCGCAGCCTAAGGCAACAGCAAATCCAGCGCCATTACCACGAGGTACAAAGGCACCCGACCCCCAACTCAAGGCGCAGACTCCGGCACCAGCGGTTAAAAGCCCAAGCGCGCAGGCATTTACGCCAATCACACCTAAATCAACGGTGCCAGCTCCGACAACGCCCGCGCCGACGTCAACATTTACGACGCCGGCTTATCAGGATTGGCAGAGCAAGACCAATGATAATTACGCAGCGCTGGAAAGCCTTACGCAGACGCCATTTAGCTATGATCCCAATACGGATGTCGGTTATCAGGCGCAGCGTGAATTAGCGCAGCTGCGGGCGGGAGACGCCTCGCGAAATGCCATGGAGTCAGCCAACGAAAAAGGATTGCTCAACAGCAGCACGACGGTTTCGCAGCTTGGGCAAATTCAGCAGCGAGCGGAGCAGGAAGCAGCGGCTTATATCCCTGAATACAGACAACAAGCATACGGACAGTATCAGGACAGGCTAGCAGCAGCAGGCAACCTACTTAACACATCCAGAGCGCTACGGGGTGACCAGTTTAATGAGGCAGTTACAGAGGGTGAATTACTGGGCACCTATGCATCGCCCGAGGCTCGTAATCTTGTTTCGCAGCTTATTGGACTCAAGCAGCAAGCAGAGGCGCGGGGCATCACAGCAGAGGCACGGGGCCAGTTGAGCGGTCAGGCCGACGGAATTAGGTCGCAATTGGCGGCTATGGGCGTGGACATTAGCAAACTGGGAGCGGACGTTAACTCTAAAAACGTATCGGCAACCGGATCAGGCACAAGGACGCTGCAAGGTCAACAGGTCGATTTACAGCAGCAACAGGCCAACCTCGACGCAGCTCTCAACGTTGGAGCGCAGACAGGCAAGTCGGTTACGCCTCAGGATGATTGGACTGGGTTATACAGACAAGCAGGCAGCGCGGACACACCAAGCAACCTTGCAGGGCAACAGTTTGCATCTAGTGAGGATCAGCGGGCAAAGGATAATGCGTACCGTGATCAAACATTTACGTATACAGCGGGGCGTGACGCGGTGGCCGATCAACAGTGGATGGATCAATTTAATCAACAGGTGCAGCAAAACGGTTTGGCTAATGCCCTAGCATGGGCCAACCAAAACCTTAACCAACAGCAGTTTAACAGCAGCGCTAATAACCAAGCATTTGGCCAAGCAATGGCTATTTGGGAGGCTACGGGCGTTGCGCCACAGGGAATTCCGGGTGTGACGCCAGGAACGCCTTACAGTGCTGGCGCAGCTTCCGCAGCACAGAATCCAACGGCAACAGATATGCGGACGTATTTTGACACAATGCGGCAGTTTGATGGTGATGGTAAATTGACCAACGGCACAGACTTGGAAAATGCCATTATCAACAGCAATCTATCCGACTATGACGCCTATCAGATGTATTTGAGGTACGGCCTCAAGTGGAATGGCCCGGTGCCGACTCAAACGTCCAGCACTGCGGGAAAGTAACAGGCTCTGGTAATGTAAGCATACCGTCGAATTATCAGGGCATTGTATCATCGGCGGCGCAGCAGTATGGGATTGATCCGGGCTTAATAGCGGCAATCATCCAACAGGAGTCAAGCTGGAATGCTACTGCTAAATCGTCTGCCGGAGCTGGCGGGCTCATGCAGTTAATGCCGGGTACCGCGAGTGGATTGGGCGTTAAGGACGTCAATGACGCGTCCCAGAACGTAAACGGCGGCACGAAGTACATCAGCCAAATGATGAGCAAGTATAACAACGATCCTCAATTGGCGCTCGCCGCATACAATTGGGGACCGGGGAATTTGGACAAGGCCATCAAGCAATATGGGGCTAACTGGTCAGCTATCGCTAGCCATGCGCCGAAGGAAACGCAAAATTATGTGACCAAAGTAATTGGCTACTGGAGGGGATAGCATGTCGTGGAGAGATGAGAGGCGTAAAGAGCTAGCGGGACAAGTCTCCATGCCAACTAGTGGCTTAAGCTGGAGACAGCAGCGAAAGCAGGAGTTGCTTAACTACTCCGATGTAGACGGCACACAGGGCGGCGTGAGGTCGCTAGCGCCAGATCTATTTAATCCAGTGCAGCAAATGCAAGGTATTGGCGATAGATTGTCTGCTGCTGCAACGCCTCCTGCGCAGGCTACGCCGACTGTACAACCACAGGCGAGCACTTCGGCAGAACCTTTGTTGTGGGATCGGATAGCAGCGGCAGCAAACGCTCCTGCATCTACGCCAGCACAACAAGTTCCAGGCACGCTTTTCAATCGTGATCTCAGCCCGGCTACGGGTGTGTCGGCTCCGGCCAATCAATCAGCTGAACAATGGCGCGACGAACAAAGATGGAACCGCGAAAGACTTCTTCCTGAGTCGGGAATTGGTCGTGTGCTAGGAAGGATATGGGAGCCGATACCGGCAATGATTGACTATGCTCAATCAGTATTGCCTGGCGTATCATCTTTTCAACGCGGAGCAGGTGATGTACTGGGCGTGCAACTCGATACCCCAGCTCCTGTAACGGGACCGGACGCACTTAATGCAGTAGCGCGATTTACAGGTAATGTTGCTGGCGCATTTACAAACCCAGCAGCTATTGAACAAAATCTAGTCACAGGCCCTTTGCGTTTAGCGGAGGGTCTTACTTATGGCAAAAAAGCGACGGGATTAATAAATTCCGCGCAGAACGCCATAAACAAAGGCGTGAATAAGGTAAACCCACTGCTCAATCAATCAGGAATTAACCTCGGTTCAAACCTAACAGGTAACCTTGCACAGCGCGCGGTGGTGGACGGTCTTGCAGGAGCTTATCAAAATACCGTTTTAACGGGCGTTCGTGGTCAAACCGATGCTGATGAATTGGCTCTGGGAGCACTGGAAGGCGCGGGTTATGGTGTTGGCGGCGGCATTGCCTTCAAGTTTCTTGGTGAAGGGTTTAAATCCATCGGAAACGCCTTAAAAGGCATGGCTAATCGTCGAGCGGCCATAACGCCAGAAACGGAACAAGCAGTAATTAACGCTATAAACCAACCTACTTCAACCGACTTGACCGTTGCTGGTAAGCTGCGCTCAGCTCCATTAGAAAGTTACATTAATCGTGTTATGACTGATATCAAGCCAGAGGTTAACCAGCGCATGACACCGCCGCTTGAAAACCCTAACGAACTCGCTAAATGGATCAAAGCTAATTTGGGTGATGAAGTTTCTTTAAACGAAGTGCGTAGGCTCTCATATGACGATATGGTGCAACTGTCGGACGAGATCAAGAAAAACATGAGCATGTACGATGTAGCCCGTCAGGTGGCTAAGTCTCGCGGATATGACCTGGATAATATTCTGAATAACCAAGTGCCAAGCCTCAAAGATGCAGCCGAACGATTGCGTATGGGCCGCGTAGCTGGTGCTGTCGATGTTCCACCAGGTAATGTGAGACGGTCGGTACCAAAAGCGAATGGCAATACGATCGACGAAAGTGTAAGATCAGCGCAAGATACACCGCGCCCGCAAATTAATAATACAGAGCAGGCGCCTGTGCGATCAGGTGATGTTACGCCAACAAATACAAGATCGTCCGGTTCATCAAGAGAAAGGGGCGTAGTATCGAATTTAAAAAACTCAGATAAGCTGAGCGACGACACGAAGAATGCTATCACACGAAGCAATGAAGCGAACCACGATCCAATCAATAACGCTGAGACGCTTGAATCTGCTAATGCTCGTTTGGAATCTAAGGGTTTAGCTGAGAATAAAGGTTATCTACTTAATAAAAATGTGGATAAGGAATATTTCTCACCTGAGGATATCGCATTAGGATACAGAATGATTGATGAGTACAATGCAATAGGAGACTATGAAAATGCTTCACAGGTAGCCCTGAAACTCGCACAAGCAGGTACGAAGGGTGGTCAATCTATCCAGATTCACTCAATTTACAACAGACTCACACCTGAGGGTATTTTAAAGGTAGCATCGCGTATTTATAACGAAGGCGTAAAAGAAGTTAGCGCTCAGAAGGCATTGAGCAATGAAACAACAAACGCTATTTTAGATTCTGCAAAGGCAATGCAGAAGGCCTCTGGTAATCAACAGGTAGCTAAAGATGCAATCTCTATAATTGAAAAGGCAAGGTTAGGCGAGAAGTTGACAGAAAGCGAAATTTCAATCTTGCGAAAGTTTCAATCCGAGGCAAAACGTTTGCTTCCTGCAGAAAATAAGACAGCAGCACCCCCTAAAACTAGAGGTGTGGACGCCATTAAAAAGGCATCCTCAAGACAGGCTGCAGCAGCTAGGCAACGTTTGAGCAACAGCAGAAACATTGGTTTTGCAGCACAAGGAAATGGTAACCCTATAGTAGATTTAGCTATTATCGGATTCGATCATATGATGACCGGCGCGGTAAAGTTTGCTGATTTTGCTGGGAAAATGAAGACAGAGTTCGGCAGCAAATTCGATGACGTCCTGGATGATGTTTATTTAAAATCGTGGGGCAAGTATAGAAGGGCTAACAAAATGCCTGCCAGTGACTTCGAAAAGATGGTGAATCGCGCTATAGGTACAAGCGATTTCAGCAAAGCTGATGCCAGCGCTTTAAGAAAAATGGCTATTGAGTTAAGCCAGTTAGAAGGTACTGCAAAGAAAGAAGCGATGGCGGAATTGCAAATGGCATTTAATACGCTAAGAGAAGGAACGACAGGAAAAAAAGCAGCAGCCGTCTTGAGATCGTTTCAATTGGGGAATGCAAGGACGATTCTCCGAAATGAAGTCTCGAATAATGCCTTTTATTTGCTCGATGATGTCAGAAGGAAATTCGTAGCAACGCCTATAGACGTTGTTGCGAGCAAAATAACAGGAAAGGACAGAGAAATATTTTTCAAAAGCGGCCCACAATCTTGGAAACAGTATTTTACGGATTGGGGCTCAGCATACAAACAAGGTAAAAAAGGTCTGAATCCGGGAGGACTTCAATCTCAATATGATTTAGGAAACCTTGCGTTCAACCCTGCATCAACCAAAATAACCGATCAACTTGGTTCGTTCTTAGAAAGGAACGTCGGAGCTTTCCTTAAAGCAGGCGACTACGCAGCATCAAACAGGGCAATAAGCAATGAATTGTCGCAGTTATCAAAGACAAAGGCGTACGCGGAAGGTTATAGAGGTAAAGACTTGGCGCATAAAGCAGAGGAATATTTCCATACTGCGGACGAAACTATGACCGATCAGGCAAGAAAGTATGGGGAATACATGACGTTTCAGGATAAAAACTTTCTATCAGATGCCGCCGTGGCACTTAGGGATAAGGTTTTGAACGCAGGTAAGGATTTCGGATTAGGTAACATCGTCATTAACTATCCTAAAACGCCCGCAAACATATTCATGCGAGCCATTGATTACAGCCCTCTAGGATTCCTTAAGTTCATGGGCCAAATGGGGAAGGTGGCATTTAAAAAAGATGTTGCTAAAAAAGATGTAATTAATACTTTCACTCGCGCGCTTGCCGGCACGGGGATAGCTGGGATCGGCATGTATCTATCTCAATTAGGCATTTTGAATATCCTGCCTAGTAAAGATATTGGAATGTCTGAATTAGAGCGTAAGGCCGGGCAAATACCTAACAGTCTTAACATCGGGGCTCTAATGAGGTATGTAAAAAGTTTTGGGGATGAGTCAGCAGCGAAACCTCAGAAGGGCGACCTATACGCCTCTATAGACTGGTTCCAACCTTTGGCTATTCCTTTATCTGTAGGAGCTGCATATGGTCAAGCAGGCACGTCCACGCGCTTTAAAAAAGGTGTAAACGCAGCAGGTGCAGCAGTACAATCTCTGGATGCGGCAATGGAGAGTTTCGGAAATATGTCTGCTTATCGTAATATCAAGGACTTGGTAGGTAGTGACTATTCTTCAGCTAGCGAGAAGGCAGGAAAGCTTGCAGCTAATACAGCGTCTGCTTTCGTTCCTTCTTTATTAGGACAGCTCAGGAATGTTGTTGATCCGAAACAGAGAGATGTGAAGGTCAGTGGAAAGAATGACTTAAGCAGCTTCTTTGGTCAGGCAATAGGACAAACAATGAACCGTGTACCAGGATTGTCACAACTATTACCTGAAAAAGTTGATACATTCGGAGATACGAAACAGAGCGATTACGGAACTGGCGCTAGAATACTAAATTCTTTTGTCAATCCTTCAATTATCGCTCAATATAATCCAAGTCCTGAGGCAAAAGCTGTTTTGGATTTAATTGAGCGAACTGGAGAGACAAGGCTGGCGCCAAACCGACCACAGAAATCCTTTACCTACAATAAGCAAACTTACGGATTCACACCAGAGCAGTACCGTGAGTATCAAGTTATTGTTGGCAACAATGTAACAGAGGCTCTTCAAAGTTCTCTGGATTATCTGAACAATCCTAATTATAGTGATGAAAACAAAATAAAAAGAATCGACACTGTTCTAGACAAGGCATCTGATAAATCCAAGAAAGAGATGATGAGTAGGATGGGCATTAGATAGTAATGTTGTGTAATTAGATTACAACTGTGTTATAATACAGCTAGATTATGAGTACAATGAAAAAGAGAGCGCGGCCAACGCTCTCATTGTACAACAAGTTCGGGTGGCTAGTTCCTCCGGATGTTGAGTGAGAGAAATAACCCGTCAGGCCTCAACCTGTGGCGGGTTATTTTCGTTTGAGGTAGGTAAGCAAAGCAAGGAAGAAAGTTCCAAGCATGATTACTTCTACTAACGAAAAGTTCATAGGCATACCCCCTTTCTGGAGGGATACCATGACCACCACAAATCGTGCTGTACCCGAATATTATACCACATCTTTACAATAGATAGATGAGAGAATATAATACTAGAGAAGTCGTATGGGAGGTCATCCCTGCGGCTTTTTTTATTGGAGTGATGCGCATGATTGTCTTTGATGAGAGTGAATATTTCAACACTTCCTTGACGGATGGTGCCATGCGCACCATCCGTTTGTTTTTGCCACCAGAAATATACGACAAGCTGCTGCATGGCGGTGATAAATTTGTACGACTGGATAATACAAGCGTCAGAGGCGTTCTTCCGCTACGGTTTAAGTCCTACCGCGGTCGTCATGGCGCTATTCGCGCTGTTAAAAATGCGGGCCGTCAAGAAACGGTTGCGCCGTTATATACCATGGCTTATCGACGATGAATCTCCTGTGAGGGAATACGTGCAAAATCAACGTGTAATCATGCAAAATCAAAAACTAATGATGGAAAGGATGGGTATACCATGTACTGCCGATATGTCACAGACAAATTTAAGGGATTCAGCGCCGAAAAAAGAGCCGTCGTTCTGGCGGCGGTTGATGGTTATTTATCCTGCCCGGCTTGTAAAACAGTTCACAAATTGGAGGTCGAGAAACATGAAACTCAATAAAAACATTTTAATCCCGCTGCTGTCGGCAATTGCGCTTTTTATCAAAGAAGCTTTTGGTTACACAGTGCCTGACGAATGGATTGATATGGCTGCTAATATCGTGCTGTATGGGGTTATGTTTGCCGGCCTATTTATCCATCCGAAAAAACAAGTAGCAATTGCAGAAGAAGACACCAGCGCGGAAGAACAGTACCATTAGGAGGAGACTATGAATATTGAACAGAAGCCGGTAGTGAATCACGGCAGCCGAAAGAACTCTAAGCCGGTCATAATCGTCAATCATATATCCGTTGGCACCATGCGATCCATGTACAACACTTTCAACAATGCAGCCAATCAGGCGAGCTCACATTTTGGCGTGGGGCGCGACGGCAGCATTGTGCAATATGTATCGCTAGACCGCGCGGCATGGACGCAGGGGCGTATACAGGCGCCTACAGCACAGATTGTTAAGCAATTGTTAGGAAACCCGAATACGTATGGAGTGTCTATTGAGCACGAGGGCTATGCTGGCAACGGTGTAGACGGCAACCTGACGGACGAGCAATTCTATGCCACCTGTTGGCTGCACAAACACATCCAAGAGGCGATACTGGCGATGTACGGCGTAAAAATACCGCTTAACTCACATCAGGTGCTAGGCCATTATCAAATCGACAGCATCGGCAAGCCAGCATGCCCCGGCCGCAATTTCCCGTGGGCGCGCCTGTACGCCGAACTCGCCATTGCGGAGACCATGACACTAGCCGACTACGCTGAGCGTTTGGAGTATCTTAAATCAGGAACATCTGACCGGGCAACGGCCTATGCATTTGCGAGCCGAATGGCAGACCTAGCATCCAAGTTTGATGATCCAAAGTGGGGAACCGCAGCAAAATCTAAAGTGATGTGGCTCACTCCAATACTCTATGATCTAGGTTATAATGGAGAGGAGACGCCAGAAGGTATTGCAAAGAGGGTGTCCGAAGTGTATAAAAACTCTTCCGTGGCAAAATACGAGGGTGAGGCAATGCGAAAGTTAATGATCGGCGCTAAATTTGCAAAGGAAAAGGGCTTGCTATAATGCTTGCCCCTCTATTTAACACATACCTTTTGCATGATACGGGGTAACCTACTGGGGGCATATGCTAGGCATTAACATCGAGACGGATATGCGGCGCAAAATGTTCGACCATATCCAGAAGCTTAGCTTCCGCTTCTTCGACAATCACAAGACGGGGCATTTGATCGGCCGTATTACGAATGACCTGAACGATATTGGCGAAGTAGCGCATCATGGGCCGGAGGATGTATTTATTGCGGTTATGACGCTTATCGGCTCCTTCTCGCTAATGGCCTACATTAACTTGGAGCTTGCTCTTATAACCTTCATCATTATTCCGGTTATGGCTTGGCTTATTATCGTCTTCGGCGGCAAAATGAGCAAAACGTACCGTCGTTTGTTCGGCGATGTCGGCAACTTTAATGCCCGTATTGAAGACAACGTCGGCGGCATTCGTGTCGTTCAATCGTTCGCAAACGAAGAGCATGAGAAAAAACTGTTTTCCGTAGACAACCAAAACTTCCGCCTGACGAAGCTGCTCGCTTACAAAACGATGGCGAAAAGCATTTCCGTCAGCTATATGATGATGCGGCTCGTTACGATTTTTGTGATGATTTGCGGCGCTTATTTCTTTATTCAGGGCAAGCTGGATATGGGTGAATTTATGGCGTTCATTTTGCTTTCGAACATTTTCTTCCGCCCGATTGAGAAAATCAACGCAGTTATCGAAAGCTATCCAAAAGGCATCGCCGGCTTCAGACGTTACACGGAGATCATTGATACAGAGCCTGACATTGAAGATCGGCCAAATGCAACGGAACTCAAAAAAGTCGTCGGCAATGTTCGTTTTCATGACGTGAGCTTTGGTTATGAAACAAACAATATGATTTTGCAGAAAATTAATTTGGATATTAATGCTGGAGAGACTGTGGCATTCGTAGGCCCATCTGGAGCGGGGAAAACGACAATTTGCAGCCTGTTGCCAAGGTTTTATGATGTGCTCGCAGGCAGCATTACGGTGGACGGCAAAGATATTCGGGATATTAAGCTGGAATCGCTGCGCAAAAATATTGGAATCGTGCAGCAGGACGTGTTCCTGTTTTCGGGCTCCATTCGCGAAAACATCGCTTATGGCAATTTGTTGGCGACGGAGGAAGAAATTTGGGAAGCGGCGCGCCGGGCATCGCTTGAAGATTTGATCAAAAAAATGCCCGAAGGGCTGGATACGATTATTGGAGAGCGCGGAGTCAAACTGTCGGGCGGCCAGAAGCAGCGCCTGTCGATTGCTCGCATGTTTTTGAAAAACCCGCCGATCCTCATCCTCGATGAAGCGACGTCGGCACTGGATACGGAGACGGAAGTCGCGATTCAGAAATCGCTGTCCGACCTGTCCGTCGGCAGAACGACGCTGGTCATTGCCCACCGCCTGACGACGATCAAAAATGCGGATCGCATCATTGTCGTCGACGAGAGCGGCATTGCTGAGCAAGGAAGACATCAAGAGCTGGTTGCGGCCGGCGGCATTTACAGCAAACTGCATCAAGCGCAATACAGCACGGTGTAGCCATTACGGCGAAAGCTGTTTTTTCATTAGAATGGCCTGGTAATCCTCCGGCGTATTCATATTAATGAATTGCTCAGCAATCGCCGGATTATTGGGCAGGTAATGAATGATGGACAATTGAGGAAGCACATCCATGACCTTCAGATTTCGGCTGTAGAGCGCGGCTGCCCATTTGCCCAGCGTTCGTCCATGAAAGACGGCAAACAAAGGGTGGCTTCGCTCGTCGATAATCGGGACGACAGCATCTTTGGTCGGATGACTGCCAAGCAGGGCCAGCATTTCAATAAAAGGCAAAGCGGTAAGCAGCGGATAGTCACAGGCTGCCACTATGTAAATCGTGTCCGGTTCTTGGTCGCTCATTCCGGCATGCAGACCGGCAATCGGGCCAAGGCTAGGAAAAATATCGGGTTTAATCGTAATAGAGGGAGCAAGGAAGGGATATAATTCAGGCTCATTCGTAATGATAGAAATGCGGTCTGTTAGAACAGCAAGCTGCTCGGTTATCATTTGAATAACGGGCTTGCCATTAATAAGGAGCAACTCTTTACGCTGCTGCATACGGCGGCTTTCTCCTCCGGCAAGCACGATAGCTTCCAGGTTCATCCTTCGTCACCTTGCTTTCCATAATCATTGATGTCAGGAACATTGACAAACACTTGACCTCTGTTCATAATGTAAGGAACTTGTTCGCTATTTACCATAGTGTAAAGTATGAAGCTATCATTTAACAACATTCTCTTTTGCATAACCTGAGGTGAGGAGCTTGGAGCATTCAATAAAGGATCAATTGAACCGTGGTTTGCGGGACCTGCGCCTATCTGTTACCGACCGTTGTAATTTCCGCTGCCGTTATTGCATGCCGGCCGAAATTTTTGGCAAGGACTATCCCTTTTTGGCTGAAGACAAGGTGCTTAGCTTTAATGAGATAGAACGGCTCGTAAAGATATTTGTATCATTGGGCGTCAAGAAGCTTAGAATTACCGGCGGAGAGCCGCTGCTTAGAAAAGATTTGCCGACGCTGATCAAGCGTTTGAATGCAATCGCTGGTGTTGAAGATATTGCACTGACGACCAATGGGGTTCTGCTGCCCAAATCGGCTGCTGCGCTTGCGGAAGCTGGATTGCGTCGGGTAACGGTCAGTCTGGATTCGCTAAATGACGAGCGGTTCCGATTAATGAACGGAAACCGCAGCGGCGTGCAGGCCGTGCTGGCTGGTATTGATGCGGCAGCTGCGGCAGGGATGCCAGTCAAAATCAATATGGTTGTCCAGAAGGGTGCCAATGATCAGGACATATGGCCGATGGCTGCTTATTTTCGCGAGAAGGGGCATATTTTGCGGTTTATTGAATATATGGATGTCGGCAATTCAAATGGCTGGAAGTGGGATCACGTTTTTTCTAGCAAGCAGATTTTGCAGCTTCTAGAAGAACACCTGCCGCTTGTGCCAGTGGAAGCCCATTATGCCGGCGAGGTTGCTTCCCGCTATCGCTATCAGGATGGATCGGGTGAGATCGGTTTTATTTCCTCCGTAAGCGACGCTTTTTGCAGCACCTGCACACGGGCGCGCATATCCGCTGAGGGCAAGCTGTACACCTGCCTGTTTGCCTCGAAGGGCTACGATTTAATGGAGCTGCTGCGAGCTGATGAAACGGATGAGTCGGTTCGTGAATCCATCGCCCGCATTTGGACAAATCGCAATGATCGTTATTCGGAGGAACGGGCTACCCGTACCCAGTCGCCAGCTAAAATCGAGATGTCCCATATCGGCGGCTGATTTCATAAAGTACCCGGCCTAGGCCATCCAACCACGCTTCCTCCAGAAGCGTGGTTTTTTTTGAAATATAAGCATGTATAAGTTACCCCATATAATGGGCTTATATTTCATCGCGAAACGGTGGCTTTGCCTCTACAGGACGGCAACAGCCGTTTACGCTTGAAATATAGGAAAGGATATCCTAATGTAATCCTTTCTCTATATTTCTCGGAATGAAACGCCCCGTGCCACCAAAGGATGGCGGCAGCCGTTTCACCTTGCAAAAAAACATCATAATCGTCTATCACTTTTTCTAATAGAAATCATCATAATTCTTAATTTATACAGCTAAAACAGGGTGAATTACCCCCATTTTACTCGGATTTAGCTGTATTTTGCTTCCGAAACGATGAATTGGTAAAAATTAGGTCATCATGTGTGCATTGCCCGATTGCACTTAATATGTTAGTTTGAATATTAATGATGGACTAAAGTGTGTAAACGCAGATTACAAGGTGAAACGGCCGAAAGCCGTCCTTTGGCGGTGCGGCGCGTTTCAGTCCGAGAAATATAGAGAAAGGATGAGAAAATCATATCCTTTCCTATATTTTAAAAACAGTATGATTTCATGTTTATGAGAGGTGGATTTTGTTGCAACTTCAGGTGACGAACAGTCCTTTTAATCAGGAGCAGGTTGAGCTTCTTAACCGCCTTCTGCCAACTTTGACGGAATCGCAGCATATATGGTTATGCGGATATTTGTCCGCAGTTCAGAGCACAGCAGCTTTTTCCCCTATTAGTGCAGAGCCGCAATTAAGCGCGGCGCTTGCTGTAGCAGAGGAAGCGCTGTCAGCACCCGCCCAGCCGGCAGGCTCGCGCGAAGTGACGATTTTATTCGGATCACAGACAGGCAACAGCCAGCGTCTGTCTGGCAAGCTTGCAAGCAAGCTAGAGGCAAACGGCTTTCAGGTGACCTTGTCCGCCATGAACAAATTCAAGCCAAATGGCTTGAAGAAGGTTGAAAATTTATTGATTATTGCAAGTACCCATGGAGAAGGCGAACCGCCGGATAATGCAATATCGTTCCATGAGTTCCTATATAGCAAAAGAGCGCCGAAGCTGGATGAATTGTATTTCTCCGTTCTGTCGCTCGGCGATACGTCGTATGAATTCTTTTGCCAGACGGGTAAAGAATTCGACGTTCGTCTTGAAGAACTGGGCGGCAAGCGCCTGACGCCGCGTGTGGACTGCGATCTTGATTATGATGAGCTGGCAGCTGAGTGGTTCAATCAGGTTGCCGCTGCGTTAAGCGAGCGTGTGAATGGCTCGGCATCTGCTCAGCCAGCAGCTGTATCCACAACCGCCTCGATTGGCATGGCTGAATCCGAATATTCGCGTACGAATCCGTTTCAAGCGGAAGTGCTCGCGAACATTAACTTGAATGGACGCGGTTCAGATCGCGAGACGCGCCATCTGGAGCTTTCGCTTGACGGATCAAGCTTGCAATATGAGCCCGGCGATTGCCTCGGTCTTTTCCCGGAAAATCATCCGAAGCTTGTCGATGAGCTCATTCAGGCATTAGGCTGGAGTGCGGACGAGAAGGTTCCATTTAATAAAAAAGGCGAAGAAGGCTCGCTGCGCGAAGCACTTCTGAAGCATTATGAAATTACAGTATTGACGAAGCCGCTGCTGGAGCAGGCTGCGAAGCTTTCGGCTAACAGCGGACTGCAGGAGCTTGCAGCGCCAGGCAAAGAGAAAGAGCTGAAGGAATATATCAACGGCCGCGATTTGCTTGATCTGGTGCAGGATTTTGCGCCTTGGAACTTTACGCCTGCTGCATTCGTCGGTATTTTGCGCAAGCTGCCAGCACGTCTTTATTCCATTGCCAGCAGCTTCCAGGCTAATCCGGACGAGGTGCATTTGACGATTCGCGCTGTGCGTTACGAGGCAAATGGCCGTGAGCGTTACGGCGTATGCTCGATTCATACGGCAGAGCGCCTGGAGCCAGGTGATACGGTGCCGATCTATATTCAAAACAATCCAAATTTCAAGCTGCCGGCAAGCGCCGAAACGCCGATTGTTATGATCGGTCCAGGCACAGGCGTAGCCCCTTTCCGGGCATTCATGGAGGAGCGCGAGGAAACGGGAGCGGAAGGTAAATCGTGGTTGTTTTACGGTGACCGCCATTTCGTGACGGACTTCCTGTATCAAACGGACTGGCAGCGCATGCTGAAGGACGGCGTTCTGACGAAGCTGGATGTTGCATTCTCACGCGACTCGGAAGAGAAGGTGTACGTACAGCACCGTATTTTGGAGCAAAGCAAGGAGCTGTATGAGTGGCTGCAAGCCGGCGCCCATGTTTATGTGTGCGGCGACGAGAAGCATATGGCACATGATGTGCATTCTGCGCTAATTACAGTTATTGAGCAGGAAGGCGGCATCAGCCGCGAGCAAGCGGAAGCTTATCTTGCCGATATGCAGCAGCAGCAGCGCTACCAGCGCGATGTGTACTAAACGGATCGAAGCGAGTGCGAGAGGAGAAAGCAGCAATGGCAAATGATCAAATCGTAAAGCCGATCGGCGGCCCGCCGAGCGACGTTGAAATTATCAAAATTGAGAGCAATTACTTGCGGGGAGCGCTCGTAGAGAATTTGCGCAATCCAATTACGGGCAGCCTGCCAGAAGACGAAAACCGGTTGATGAAATTCCACGGCAGCTACATGCAGGACGACCGGGATTTGCGTAATGAACGTGAGAAGCAAAAGCTTGAGGCTGCCTATCAGTTCATGCTTCGTGTAGTTGCGCCCGGCGGCGTAGCCACACCAGAGCAATGGCTGGTTATGGATGAATTGGCGCACAAGTACGGCAATGGGACGCTGCGTCTGACGACGCGCCAGGCTTTCCAAATGCACGGCGTGCTGAAATGGAATTTGAAAAAGACGATCCGTACGATCAACGACAAGCTGTTGACGACGCTTGCTGCTTGCGGCGACGTTAACCGCAACGTGATGAGCAATCCGAATCCGCATCTGTCCGAAGCACATGAACAGGTGAATGAATGGGCGAGACGCATTAACAATCACCTCGCGCCACGCACGCCTGCGTATCATGAAATTTGGCTGGATGGCGAGAAGGTAGAAAGCTCGGAAGCTGCTGGCGAAGTGGAACCGATTTATGGACCGGTTTACTTGCCGCGTAAATTCAAAATCGGGATGGCGGTTCCGCCGTCCAATGATGTAGATGTTTATTCCCAGGATCTTGGTTATATTGCGATTTTGGAAAATGGCAAGCTTGTCGGCTTTAACGTAACCGTCGGTGGCGGTATGGGCATGACGCATGGTGATACGGCGACTTACCCGCAGCTTGGCCGCGTCATTGGCTTCTGTACGCCTGAGCAAACGATTGACATTGCCGAGAAGACCGTTATGATTCAACGCGATTACGGCAATCGCTCCGTTCGTAAAAATGCCCGTTTCAAATACACGATTGACCGCCACGGTCTGGACTGGTTTGTTAACGAGCTGCATAAAAGAATGGGCTGGAAGCTGGAAGCGCCGCGCGAATTCCACTTCGACAGCAATGGTGACCGTTATGGCTGGATTAAAGGCACCAACGGTAAATGGAATCTGACGCTTTACATTCAAAGCGGACGGATTCAAGATGATGGCGACTATAAGCTGATGACGGGCCTGCGTGAAATTGCGAAGATCCATACGGGAGACTTCCGCCTTTCGCCGAACCAGAATCTTGTTATTGCCAATATTACGACGCAGAAAAAACGCAAAATCCTGGAGCTGATCGAGCAATACAAGCTGACGGATGGCTTGCATTATTCGGCTTTGCGCCGCAGCTCGATTTCCTGCGTAGCGCTGCCGACCTGTGGCCTTGCCATGGCGGAAGCGGAACGGTACTTGCCGACTTTGATCGACAAGCTCGATGTCGTTATGGATGAAGCGGGTCTTCGCGACGAGTCCATCGTTATTCGGATGACGGGCTGCCCGAATGGCTGCGGACGTCCTGCGCTTGGGGAAATTTCATTTATTGGAAAATCGCCGGGCAAATACAATATGTACATGGGAGCAAGCTTCAACGGCGACCGTTTGAATAAGATGTACAAAGAAAACATTGATGAAACGGAAATCATCAGCACGCTGACGCCTATTATTAACCGCTTCGCGAAAGAGCGCGAGCAGGGCGAGCATTTCGGCGATTTCGTCATTCGCAATGGCTATGTGAAGGCGACGACGTCAGGGCTCAATTTCCACGATTAAAGGCGCTTGCTTTTTCTCAAAACGATAAACAGGAATATAAGGTCTGGGGCATTTGCTCCAGGCCTTATTTCGCTTATTGCCTAATGAGCGGCTGGATGTTTATAATAATTGAGTCGAAGTAGAGATAGAGAGTGAAATTGAACGAATGCCAAGAGAGGAGCACATCATAGCGATGATGCCAGAGAAAAAAGTAACGTGGCTGGAGCTGTTTTATGATTTATTGTTTGTCGCGGCCGTTTCCAAGGCTACTCATGTGCTGCTTCATGTGGAGCATAGCAGCATTACTTGGGAGCATTTGTCCAAATTCATCTTGATTTTTGTGCCGATTTGGTGGGCATGGGTTGGACAGACGATGTACAACAATCGTTTTGGCCAGGATACGCTGAAGCACCGATTATTTATCGTGGTGCAAATGTTTTTCGTCCTTATTATGACAGCAAGCTTGAATGTTGATTTTGACGCGTATTATGTGCCCTTTTTTATTGGATATATAGGGCTTCGGATTATAACGACCGTGCAATATTTGCTGACGGCGCGTTCAGAGGTGCTGCATAAACTGCAAACCGCACGATTTTTCGGTACCTATTTTTGGCTGGGGATAGCAATATCGTCGTGTTCCTTGTTTTTTGACTCGTGGCTGCGTTACGCCATTTTGTATGCGGGCATTATTTTGGACATCATCGTTCCGTTAATTGGCCGCAAGCATCTCGTTGTCACGCCGATCCATACCCCGCATTTACTGGAGCGTTTTTCGCTGTTTACGCTGATTTTGCTGGGGGAATCGGTTGTTAGCCTGCTTTCGATTTTGGATGCCGGAGATATGAGTTTTACTTCTATTGCTTTCGTTGCACTCTCTTTTATTCTCGTCATTGCGATTTGGTGGCAATATTTCGAGAACATGGAGAAAAATGTGGATAAAACGAAGCGAACGGCAGGGCAGACGATTATTTACGGCCACTTGTTTATCTATTTATCGCTTTGCATGATCGCTGCTTCGATTCAGCTGGTATTTTTGAACAAACTGGAATATGGTTTTATGCTCGGATTTGTTTTTGGCTCTGTGTTCATTTATTTTCTGTCGGTTATGTGCGTGTTATACAGCTACCGCTTTGAGCATTTGCGCCCGACCGTGAAGCATATTTCGCTGCTGTTGCTGCTGCTGCTTGTTTTATTCAGCGTGAACTTGCTCGTTGTAGTGCCGCCGACGGTCGTGCTTCTGGAGCTTGTGCTGTTCTTTATCGTATTTGCCAAAACAACGGCTTAGCGTTCAAAGTATGCTCGTTAAGCTAACAGGCAAGGATAGCGTGTATGAAAGAGGGCGTCTAGGCGGGCAATGTGAACGAGCCCGCCCAGACGCCCCTATGCCGAAGGTGACTATGAAGTCATATCCGGACATACCTTGTATTGTTATGTTCTTTTGAATGTCGAAGCCGTTTTAAATACCTGTAACCATAAGGATTTGCAATGTTCCTAATACCTACGGCTGCATATCAGTCAACATATCGACATCAATGGGCTAAGGAATATATCTATCATAGAATTCCCAAAATAAATGGATATCAGCGCCAAAAGGTAATTTTCTCACTAGGCAAACGCACCGATTCATGTCCTTCTTCTTGAGCCTTGCCGATTGAAAGGATCATGACCGGAACATACCGTTCGTCGTCCAGATCAAATGTGTTAACAACCTTATCACGTTCAAAACCTGCCATAGGATTGGTGTCATACCCATGCGCGCGGGCTACCAGCATAAGTTGCATGGCAAATAAACTTGCATCGATTTTGGCCACCTCAATCTTTACTTCTCGAGGTAGTAGAGGAAACATACTTAATATTTGTGTTACCTGCTTGTCGCGCACCTCCTTCGGCATTTTCCCTTGTTCCACAGCTGCATTATAAATCTCTTCTACATACCGTTCACTCTGAGTATCGCCCAAAATAATTAGCATAGCGGCTGATGTATCATTTTGTTGCGTATTGAATTGTACAAGTGGCCGAAGCTTGTTTTTCCCTTCAGGGGTATGAACTACGATAACACGCCATGGTTGTATATTTGCAGAAGAAGGCGCTAAACTTGCTTCATTAATGATATCATGCAATTCTTCCTTTGAAATCTTGACCTGCTCATCATAATGGCGTACGGAACGCCGGCCAGTAATAATGTTGACAAAATCGTTATTTTGGATATGTTCCAGCATGTAATCTCTCCTTTTGATGTGACCAGTTTTTTTGACATAAGTGATGTCACTGGTTATCATGTTTTTATTATGAACTATGAACCTTGGTTTATAGCAAATATAAATTATTCTAGTGTTCAGAAGGGAATAGGCTATGAAAGCGAGTGAAGTGTCCAAGTTGACAGGGCTGCCAGTATCCACCTTGCGATTCTATGAACGCAAACAGTTGATTCCGGAGCAGTTTGTATCAAGAGATGAAAATAATTATCGCGTATATCATGAGGGTGTGATTGGTTTTCTGGAGGATGTGAAAACTTTGCTCACCGTAAGTTTTACTATTCAGGAATTAATCCTGCTCATAAACGAAAACGAAAATTTCTATATAGAAAAGAAAGTATTGGTGATGGAAAAAATTCAACAGATCCAGGAGCTAGAAGCAAAATTGCAAACATCAAAAACATTTTTAGCTGATGTGTTAGAGGGCAAGGCAAATTTTCAGACCCCATGCAGATCTATGGATACAACTGTGTAAACCCTTTTGAAGCCATCGTTTAGCCTGCAAATCGACTTACTACTAATCATTCAATTGAAACATATGAGTTCTGTAATTCATCACTGAGCTAACAGATAGCGGCAGTCTGATACCTTTATGCAAACGATTCCTGCTGCTGGAACTCAGAAGCAACCGCCTAAGTGCAAAATAGATGATAAACGCTCGTCTTATCCACCTTTTGGTAGATATATGTATGCCTAATTGCTCATATTCAAACATATTATTGTTGCTTAAGGGTGATTAATTCCAATTCCAATCCATGTTAAAATGGTAGAATTACGAATAGAAAGGTGAGAAATACGATGGGATCTTGGGGAACAGCAGCGCTGGAAAGCGATGAAGGTCTTGATGTTCTTGATGCTTTAGGCAAATATGCAGTGGACCGCCAGTCTATTAAATTGAAAGAGCTTCTAGCTCATTATAGAGAGCTCGGATTCCTTGCGGAAGATCCGGAAGAGGTGGATTTCCTTTACGATAATACAGCGATTGCTCTAGCAGAAATTGTGTGCGTCTATATCGAAAACGGCAGGACGCAGTACGAAGAACTGAGTGGTTTGGCGGAGATCGTCTGGAATAAGGAAGATCTGCTTGAGCTAAAGCAATTGGTTCAGCAGGTGTTGGATAATAAGGGCGGGGAACGCGAGCTGTATGAACTGTGGGATGGAGATCCGGATTGGATCAACCATTTGGAAAAAGTGGTTCGCATTTTAGCGGAGCGGCTTTAAATAGTAAAAAATAAACACTGGCTGCAGCCGCTTTAAGCGGTTGCAGCCTATTTGCCAATCATCATAAGCTTATATTTCTTGAAAATCCAAGAGTTAACCAAGTCAGTCATTGCATGTTTGCTTATGCGCGCAGGTGGTTTTTGCTCTTGCGAAACATCTGCTGTTGCTGCATGTACCGAAAAACGAAGCGGTTTTGTCATTTTTTTAATATCTTTTGTGATTTCATTAAAAAAAGCATATGCTAACGGCTGATGCTCCCGAATATCCTCATAAAAATAATAATTTCCTTGCTCATCCGCCATATTAATTTGAAAGCCTTTAGGAAAGGAAAGCATGATGCAAGGCAGCTCATCCTCCGACCATTGTCCGTAGTAGGGAAATGAGATACCTTCATTTCTCGCAAAAAAACCGGTGCTTTCATGATCAGACTTAACAGAAATGGAATAAACAAAGAAGGGGTGATAATCCATTCTTTGTTCCTCTGCCGTAAAATATTTATAAAAAGCTTCATAAGCGGCATACACCAGATCGTAATCATGCTTCGTTTGGGCATAATCGGTACGATGGAACTGCACTTGCTTATGCTCAAAAAGCATCAAAATGCTTTTAAACTCTTCCGGTGTTATGAAAAATTTAAGCTTATAAAAGCCGCTATTTTTTAATTTGTCCATTTCTTTCTTCTCACCACCCAATATTGACTCCACTTATATTATCACATTTTAACAAATTGAATCTACGATCTACCAATTATTCACCTCCTTTTTTGTAAATTAATATAAAAAATACAAAAGAATATTCCGATACTATAAATAGAAGTGAATAACCGAAATAAATGAATGGAATAGGGGTGCGTTAAGGATGAGGATTTATAGCTCAACCCAGTACGACTTGAATTTATACACCAATTCGAAACAGCAGGCCGATAAACCGGCCTTGGTTACAGGCACGATACCCGGGCTTTCGCATGATACCGATACAGTGGAGATCAGCCCGGCTGCCAGACAGTTGGCGCAATCTGATATTGTGAATCATTCTGCTAAATACTTTGGAACTGTGCAAATCAATGATTCGCTGAACCGCCTTCTCACAGATCAGCCCGCGGAGGTGAGGGAAGCTGTTTATGGCATCATTCAATCCAATATCATTACAGATGTAGCTGGAGAAGAGAAAAGAGCAGCCTTATTAGAATTGGGACTTACCCAAGCTAAGTATATCGCGGACAACTATATGAAGGATGATGAAGCGGCGGAATTTATGAATACGATTCGTCAAATCGGCGCCATCTCCCAAACGAGAACGGTAGACCCTGAAACGAATGAATTCCATTACGAAACCCCGCCGCAAAGGCCTATTGGGGCTCCAGACGATTATATTGATTTGAACTATATGATGAAGAAATTCGAGCCGAATACGCTGGACAAGCTGCAAGATGCAATTGTGAACGGAAAAGACTGGAACAGCATCTTGCAAACCTTTGCTAAGAAAGCATCGACAAATACGGATTGGCTGAAGGCATACAGAGAGGAAGCTGCCAAACCGATCGGGGACATTGCCGGTGAGAACAGATTCGAGAAGGCCTCTACTGCCAGCTTGACTGCGTTCGTCAAAGATATCAAGGACATCACTGCCAATGCCGGTTTTGATAATACGGGGTTTATTAAAGACAATATAGAGGCTTTTATGCGAACGTTGGAAAGCACAAGGTCCTTTCAGCCTTAAATAGTTTCATGCTCACCTCCGTTATGGAGAATTCATCTTTAAAGTCCTTTATAATTCACAAAGCGTGATACAACTGCCGCGATAATGAGCAAAACAAATACTGCACTGACGAATTTCGGTTCCTTATAGGGAAGAAATTGATTGCTGAATGCAGCCATAGAGTAGCGGCAACGACGGTAAGTGTAACGACTGGGTTTGTCAAAAATTTTGTGTAGACTCTCATTGAAGCAAAAGTTAACGTAGGTGCTGACTGATCCGCTCAGGGAAAAAGACGGAGAGCTGGAGGAACATTCAAGGCTATAGTGATAATGTTTAATTTGGTTTCATATTGGTATGAATTTACATCAGCGGAGGTTTCGTATGAAATTCTTGAAAGTTTTTAGTATCACTCTATCCATATTCGCATTGTTATTTACAGTAGCAGTCGTTTACATCGTAGTAAGCAAGCCGGATAAATTAAAGGCGAATGACGGGCTGCATACAACGGCATCTTCTCTAGAAAATTCTAATGATGTGGATGTCACTGTTAATCAGGAACCATTAGAATTATCACCATCGCCTAATCAATCCAATCCTTCGCTACCGACAGCTATGCAATCGTCGATACCATCTCCAGAGCCTACTGCGGTACAAGAAACGACGACGCCATCTCCAGAACCTACTGAGGCACAAGAAACGCCGAAGTCTTCTCCGGAACCTACTTTAGTAGAACAAGCGCCGAGTGTTCATTCAACCGAGGATCCAAGTATTCTCATTATTGGTAGATGGACAGTTGAGGATAATCCGAAGGCATACTTTGAGTTTTTTCGGGATGGCACATTTACAAAAGGAACTTATGAAGCTAAAAACGATTACAATGAATTTTCGGGAACGTACTCATTTAGCGATAACTCACGTTTGAAGCTCCAGTATGAGAAATGGACTATACACGTTGGAACCTATAAAAATACTCGAGAGGATACTACAAGTCATGTGTTCAAGTTTACTATTGACGGCAATAAACTTGAAATTCCAGAAGCCAAAGAAGCATTTGGCTTTACTGAATGGACGAAAGATGAATAATACCTTTGAACTAGCAACTGACAGTCCGCTCTTAGACGTCCCGCAATCCGATTTGCGCTCCCTGACAAAATAAAATATACATCCAGCTCGTCTAAGAGTTGATGGGGATTGCATAACAATGGAGAACAATTGACTTTCATTTTATACTTATATTTTCACTCTTATACATATTAAAAATACCCGCCTGCCACTGCTTGGACGAATTCTAATCAGGGCATGCGGGTATTTTTCTGACATTTAAAAGAAAGTTTAAGTGAAAGTTTAAGAGCATGAGCGATAAACAGTATCATAAGGGATGACAAAATAAATGGTTGCCCTACTATCCAGTATTTTGCTTCTATCTATAACATAAGCTTAACCAGTACACGTTATAAATTAGCAGGGGAAGGAGTTGGTTTCAATAAAGAAACGATTGCATCAACAGCTTGAGGAGATTCTTGTCTCTTCTGTAGATCATAAAAACATATTTGGGACGGTTCTGAGAATGGAATCGGGAAATAAACAGTTGATATGGACCGGAGCGGCTGGCGATATGAATCAAAATAATCAGTTTTTTATCGCGAGCACGACCAAACTTTTTGTAACCGCAACCATGTTAAAGCTAAGAGAGCTGAAAAAAATCCAGTTGACTGACAAAATAAGCCGTTACCTAGACACTGAGATTCTCTCGGGAATCCATCGCTACCAAGGAACCGAATATTCCTACGACATTACGATTCGACAATTGATGGCCCATACTTCGGGTCTGCCGGATTACTTTGAGCAAGTAAGACAAAACAGTAAGAGTCTAAAGGTTGAACTCCTTGCCGGATACGATACTGCATGGTCGTTCGACAAGGTGATGGAGGATGTGAAGCAAATGAATTCACACTTCCCGCCTGGTAAGAAAGGCAAGGCATTATATTCCGATACCAACTATCAATTGCTTGGCAAGATTATCGAGAACGTAATGAATAATAAATTAGAAGATGTTTTCAAGTTGTTCATTTACGAGCCCTTGGCTTTATCCAAAACCTACATCTATACAAACAACCATGATCAAACTCCTAAGCCTCTTTACTATAAAAAATCTTCCTTGCATGTACCAGAGGCCATGGCCTCCTTCGGACCGGATGGAGGGATTGTCTCCACTGCAGACGAGCTGATGCGCTTTCTGAGGGCTTTTTTTGAAGGTGAATTATTTCCTAAACACGATTTGAGCGAGCTTTATGTTTGGAATAAAATCTTTTTTCCGTTACAGTACGGCATTGGAATCGCGAAATTCAAGCTTCCTAGGTTTTTCTCGCCGCTGCGATCCATTCCAGAGCTAATCGGACATTCCGGTTTATCGGGAGCATTCGCGTATTATTGTCCAGAGAAGGATTTGTATTTGACAGGTACGGTCAATCAGGTTTCCACTCCGAGTTTGTCCTATAGGCTGATGCTTCGGGTATTGGATGCAATGCAAAAATAAACGCTCCTAGAGCGGCAAGTATTTAGAGCTGTCTTTTTGTGCGCCTTTCTGAGTATGGGTTGAATTATAGCAAAAAATTTACAAGGATATTTTTATATTTTATTCCAAAATTCGATATAATTTGATATAATATTCCTTGCGAATGGGCAAGAGACTTTCATTCCTAGTACCTGCAATACTCTTCCACGAAGAAGGCGGATGTCAGTATTCGCACCCCAATTTCATAACAGCATGGCGCAGTCAGAAAATGCTAGTTTTTTTGGAAATAACTAATTTTTCAGAGGAGACTGAAGCCATGAACAAAACCTTGCATTTTGAGCTCGTATCTCATTCTACGGAGGTACCGCTCACCTTGCATATCGGGCAGTACAAGTATGCGCTGCACAATCACACGCCGCAGACGCTGCTCGATTCGACACGGACCAATAGTGCTCTCGCACTAATACCTGAACAGCAGAGACAGAGATTCACGCATTTTGTTGAAATTTCCGAGTCCCTGTTCCAAAGTGATCGTCTAACCCGCATCCGTGTAACCTCTCCTGATCACGATCCGAATGTATACCTCCCCAAGCTGCATCATGTTTCCTTTCACATTCCGAAAGTACACCGAGTCAATCACATAAAGAGCAAGCTTGCCGCAAACTCGCTGCATTTACATCCCAAACTAACAAGTCTTGGTGTCGCCCAGCTTAACACCTTTGATGCCCTTCAGGTCAATCTTGATGCCGAAGATCTGTTAAGCCCATGGGATATTGCAACAGCGATTCTGTTCCACTACCCAGAGTTATCCTCTAATAAGCCTTATACAGCGAATATCGTGATGAACGATCACATCGCACCACCTCAAAATGTTAATCCGGCCCAGTATAACCAAGTGTACAATCTAGCGACAATCATCAGCAAACAGGGTCCTGCATCCTCCACAGGCGGCTGGGCTAAAATTACAAATTCGGTTGACCAGAACGGCACTCCGCTTACTTATGGCTATGACATGGGTACGCATAAAGCGGGGGATCCAATCCTCATTTACAGCTGGTCAGATTTAACCGTACAAAATGCAACCTCACCAATGACTGGCGCCATGCAAAGTGCAAGCAACGACAATTCCCTTCAAAATCAGACATGGACGGTCAATCAGGGCAAGACGGCCTACCAGCAGGATGGAGGATCCACAACGGGCTCGGTTGAAAAATCGTTCTCGGCGTCCCGTGCAAAACTCGCAGCGGTGGGAGATCAGACGTTCAAATGGACGGTAAAAGAAGAGACCCCGCATCACGGCTTAGGCGTTTATGCCGATACGATTTCCTTTAGCGACGACGGCAAGTTTTCGATACAGGTGAAAAATACGTATTTGCGCACATTGACTGCTTATGCGGAATTTTTCAATGAGAACGGGGATGCGATCTCCAACCCGTCAGGCTGGGTGGATCAACTGCCATCCTCGATTTCCAGCTGGTTCGAGACGGACAAGAAGAAGTATATCTCAAGCGTATCCGCCGTCAATACGATTCTTGGCATTCCGATGCCGACCGATCCGAAGACGCTCTCGTTCGTCTTTCCGGAGGAAGCAACTCAGCTTAAGCTGCTCTTCGGGTGTCTCGGCACTTCAAAATGGGATGGAGACGTCGACCCTTCAGGCGCAATACTGACAGGTATTTTCCAATACGGAATTCCTTCGGTGTTTCTAATTGCTGGGGCAGCGATTACGAGCTCCAAATGGTTTAATGAGTTTGTGTCTGACACTGAAAATGTCGTAGCTGCCCTTGCGGTTGCTTTCCCAATTGTCGGCGGGGGCGTTGCAACAGCAGCAGCCTTAACCAATGCAAAATCCGTGCTATTCAGCTTTGCGGACGCTATGGCCGGCATTCTGCTTGCTAAGGGGCTTGAGAAACTGGCGCTTTATATAACGGGCCAGATCACGGTTGCGGAGCTGGAGGATGAAGTTCCGTTTGTCGGCTGGGCGCTTCGTGCGGCCAACATGGCGATCAACTTTGCGGAAATGGCCGTTACGACTGGAGAAATTCTGTCCTCGCCGGCTACTCTTTCCATTGACATCTGCCGTTCGATGAATTTGAATTTCACGCTTCATCCGGATCCGACCCATGGCGAGCCCGGGCATCCCGAGACAGCCGTATGGCCCGCCGTGTCTGACCATTACCAAGTGACGGTGCAATACAAGGGCGGCACGAACTTCGTTCTTAGCGGCAACATGCCTGCCACAACCTCGAACACGCCGCTGCAGCTGACCTTCGCGGATCTGCCTGTCGGCGGGAGCATTCAAATCACAGCCGGCATCTATTCGGCCAACGGCTGGCTCTGTGGCAAATACCAGAGTGAATGGATGGACGCCTTCCCGAGCAGTGGATCCTCTTCCCTTTCGCTGAGTGCGGATATTACCGAAATTCTAGTGCCGCTTACCCAGGATACACAGTACAACTACAAAGAGAAAATCATATACGACCAAAACTCGGACAAGCATGTGTGGCATGCCGGTGATCTGCCAACGGCCACCCTATCCAGTCTGGACTGCAGCAGCGGCGGCCATTACATTTGCAAGCCGGTCGATATTACGCTGAATGACCAAGCTTACCAGATTGGCTATGTATGGAGCGCCTCAGGTCAGAATTATATGGCCCAGAACGTCTCGGTGCTGGCTGATCCGCAGTCACGCTACAAGTCGTCCGAGGTTCAACTCACGGTGCAGCCTTATATCGCCTATGACCAATTTGGTCTTGAGCCAGATGGAAGTGGACAGGAGACTGTCAGCCTGAACAATTTCATTCTAGATACCCGCAATAGCCAAATGAATTTGCGCCAGGTTAACCTGATGGACGGCGAAAGCGGATTCGGTTTGAATGATCCGAATTTGAAGAGCTGGGGACGGTTCAATCTGTCCAATATCGACGCGATGGTCGTTCATCCGGATGGAGCGGTCATTGCAGTCAGCTGGAAAGACAGCAAGATGGAAATTCTTCAAATTCCAGATTCGCCGACCGACGATGCGCATGCGCCTGACGCTCAGATGGTATCCGGGCTTGGTGTTCGCCAAGGGCTCCTGCAAGGGCCAAAATCCATCTCCGTAACACCAGACGGTCGCGTGCTTATTCTGGAAACGCTTAATAAGCGGATTCAAGCTTTCGATACGAAAGGCAATCCGGTTTCCAGCTTCCTGGGTGATAAGCTGTTCACGCTTGAGGCTTCGGTCTATTCATCAGACCTGGATAATGGCATATTCTCGGATGCGCTGCAGCTCCAGTTCCAGGAAAATGGCCTTACACATATTTTTGATCTGGATGAATCTCTTGTCGCGAGTTTGAATCAAGGCCAACTCTCGGACAATATCATCAATGCCTTCGCTTTCCAAGGTGTGTTCCTGACCTACGAAAGCGATCAAATGAGCAATCATGAGGTCAGTACGTACGTCACGGTCGTAACTTCTGGAGCGGCATGGACGATTACCGACCCGAACAAGAATGCAGTTTACAATATTAAGAAAAACGACCTGGTTCTCAACGTATTTGATGTGCTGAACAATGTGACCGTTGATGTCCGCGCGAAGGGCAGCAGCTGGGTGGTAGAGGATTGGAACGGCGCGCAATCGTATTACATCTCCACCGATGCAGCGGACAGCCAGACTCTTAACGTCAATCGCTATTTGTCCTTCATGCTGCTTTACAACCCTGAGAACCGCACCGACATTACGTATTTGGATGTAGCTGTTGAAGCGAAAGGCTATCTCTACGTGCTTTCTTATGTAGCCGGCGGCAAGGAGCCAAGTGACTACTTTTTGGATATCTATAACCCAGACGGCACGTTCCTTGTCCGTACACCGGATTCGCAATTACAGCCGACGAGACCGCAGTTTATCAGCGCAGCGAAGCTTGTCGTTGACGTATGGCGCAATGTCTATACGCTGAACTACGAGCCTATTATCGGCCCGAACAATACGACGGAGCCGTCGATCAGTCATTGGATTCCGACTCCGCCGCTGTTCGATTTGCCGCTCAGCGACCAGTCGGATTTCAATAATGCCAATGTTGCGGCAGTTCAGGCTGATTTCTCAGCAAACGGCATTACGCTGGCGAATCCGACTACGATCCAAACGATAAATCCAAGTGACTACTGGAAAGTATCCGATTCGACGCAGACGTATGATGTCATCCGCAGCGGATCGAATCTTGAGGTCTATTCCATTCCAGTAACCTAAGAGCAATCTTCGCTTTAATAGCAGCTATTGAAGTATTGCAAGAGCATGTGATGCAGCTTGAGCGCCATACAGCTTTTTATACTATAGCTGTATGGCGCCAGTCTGCAAGACTAATGGGCAGAGGAACGGGAGGAATGAACATGGGGGATTTATTTAGCCAAACGCTGCAACTACTCGGTTTGACCGAAGCGGATGTAAGCAAAGGCACACTTAGAACAGGGGATAAGCCAGGGCCAAACTATCTATCCACGCGGCCGGAATATGAATCCGCCTTGTCCGCCAAGAGGATTATTGTGAAAAGTTTGGAACAGTTGCAGTCGATTATCGGGACAAACGATTCGAACGGCGGGGAGCTTGATATTCCTAAGCCGTGGCCGGCAAGCAAATCTGGCATGAAGACTCAGGATCTGACCGAGTTGGATGAGCGGCAGCTCTATGACGCGCTTCGTGCCTGCCTGGCTGGTCGGCAAAACGAGGTGCAGAGCTACGCTGATATTTTGAACGCACGGTATTTTCCAATGAGCTTAAGCGTTTTCACTACTCAAGACATAGTCGTTTCGGCAGGCAGCCCGCTTATTATATCCCCTCAAGGGCATGATCCAGTGTCGGTCACATGCAATACGCTGACGCTGGAGCAAGGCGGCCAAATCATCTGCGAAGCACCGGTTATTCTGACCTGCAATACGTTTATCAAAAACTAGCGGGCACGCCCGATAACTTAGGAGGAACTAAAAAATGCTGACTGCACAAGATATCCGCAACCGTTTTATGGCGAAATTCAATTTGACCGAGGAGATTATACAACAAGGAACGCTAACAACGAGCGGAGGCGGCACGTACATCTCGGCCAATCCCAATCATGACACTGCTATTAAGCCGTTCTATGTAACGGTAGAATCTATTGACGATTTCAAGGCATTTGGCGGGAATTCCGACGAGCATTACGCGAACAATACGCTTCAAGAGCATCATGAAGCGCTCGCAGAATGGGATGCAAGCAAGAATGAAAAGGCTTACTCGGAGCTGTCCGTACTTGAGAAATCGGCTGTCTGCAGCGCCTATCAGACCTATATCTACGGCAACTCGAGCAAAGTCAAATCTTATAAGGCTGTGCTGCAGAAGCATTTCTTTCCGGCGCAGCTTGCCGTCTGTGCAGGGCAAGATGTCGTTGTCACGCCAGGCAATCCGCTAATTCTGGCTGGCGATGGCGATAATCCGATCACCTACAGCTTTAATACCATTACGATTCAGCCGGGCGGTCAAATCATTAGCCAGGCTAATGCCACATTGCTTGTGGATACGCTTATTCAAGAAGAGGGCGGTACCCAGTTGGGGGACACGCAGCCGACCAACAGCTTTGTAAGCATCGGAGCTGACGGGCAAAGCGGGGCGGCAGGCGGCAACGGCGGCAACGGCAATCCGGGCAGCCAGGGCAGCGCAGGCTCTGACGGTAAAAATTCCTGCGATACGCAAGCGGGACAAGGCGGCACGGGGGGAACGGGCAATCCGGGTACGCAAGGTGGCAACGGCTCTCGCGGCTCTGACTCTCAAGTGGTCAAAGCTACTCTAACTGTTGTGCAAGGGCCGATATCGCTAATGTCCTGCGGCGGGAATGGCGGGGCTGGCGGCGTAGGCGGCAATGCCGGAGCTGGCGGTGTAGGCGGCACGGGTGGCAGCTCGACCTCTCATTGTTCGGCAGGCGCGCAAGGCAAAGGAGGTCAAGGCGGCAACGGTGCGGACGGCGGCAGTGGCGGTGATTCTGGCAATGGCCAAAATATTTATTGTACGTATCAATCGCTTGGACCGAACGGCTCCATTTCACTCGGCGTTCCGACGAAAGGACAAGGCGGCCAAGGAGGAGCGGCAGGAAACGGCGGCAACGGCGGTCAAGGAAATCCAAACGGCGGCGGCGGCACGGCGGGATCGCCAGGGGCAAACGGCAAAAACGGCACGAATGGAACGGTTTATATTAACAACGTCCCTCAGCAATAATCGTTATTTATATATAAGGAGGCCAGCAGATCATGAGCGCAAGCTACGATATTGTCATTCAAGGGGCAAGCGGAACCAATGGGGCGGATGGCACGCAAGGTGAGAGTGCGGCCACAAGCGGCAGCAACGGCACGAATGGGACGTATAACAAATTGGATACACCGCATTGTATCAGTGCTACGAACGGTCAGCAGGGACAGAATGCGGTAACCTCGGGTCAAAATGGCGAGCAAGGCAGCGCAGGCGCCTCAGCCTCCGATTTCATTTTCAAGTGTCAATCCATTGTAGCTCAGAGTCCCATTACCATCTACAGCGCAGGAGGCAGCGGCGGAAATGGCGGTAATGGAGGAAACGGCGGCAATGGCAGCAACGGCGGCAGCGCAGGCCAGCAAAATTCCAAATGCTCCAGCTCCATACCCCCAGCTACAGGAGGCAATGGCGGAAATGGCAGCAACGGTGGAAACGGGGGGTATGGCGGAAATGGCGGCAACGGCGGCGATATTACCGTCCGTTATGTGAGCGCATCGCTTACCGTCCCGGTTATTGCCCAATCACACGGTGCTATTGGCGGGCAAGGAGGCAGTGCGGGCTTTGCAGGCGTAGGCGGGGTAGGCGGCGCGAATGGCACGGCACCGGGGCAAAATCCGTCCAATGCCGATAATGGCACCTCTGGAACGAACGGATTACCTGGCGTGAACGGTAATTCGGGCGCAAACGGTAAAGTCTCAATCAAGGAAGGCAGTCAAACTTAATTAATAATCGGCGGGGGGAATCCGAATGTCCTCGACCATGATGACATTTATTGGAAAATGGATATTCAGCGATACAGCTGAAAGCACGTATATGAGCCTGGATGGATCTACCTCTCAGTTGGTGGCTGTCCAGGCTACCGCCGCCTCTCCTGACCAGCGATTCAATGCTTATGGGGATATGGGTACCGGTTTTTGGCTGCAGGCCAATAATGGCAAATATGTTGTCTATGCTGGAAGCGGCTATGCGGCAACAGAGGATCCGAGCGGGGCTCCTGCTATATTTACACTGGTTTCAAGCGGCGCTGCCGTCTTGCTCGTCGAGCAAGTATCGGGCACACAGTATGACGTTAATATGAGCGGAGGCACGATTAGCAGAATAGCATCGAACAATCCGCCAGCGACGGCTTTATTCCATCAGCAGTCAATCACACCTGGTCTGGTGCAAATTCAGCAGGCCTCGGTTATTCATTCGGCCGATTTGTCGTGGGCTTACTTAGCTGGAGCGGATCTCAGCCAAATTGATTTTTCTGGCTCCAATCTTAGCGGTGCAAATTTAGACTCCTGCAACTTGTTTGAAGCGACATTCCAAGGACCGGATACGATTATTTCTTATTCGAGCTTTGCAAGCGCGTCGATGGGCTACGCTATTCTGGATAAATGTACGGCTGTGAACGTTGATTTCAGCAACGCCACTATGAAATTTGTATCGCTTTCCGATGCGAGCCTGGCTGGCTGTGATTTTACATCTGCCGACCTGTCTAGCGCTTCTGTAGACGGTGTCGACCTGACAGGAGCATCCCTGGCAAGTGCAAACCTTTATGGTACGGTGCTGATTCATTCTAACCTGACGAAAGCCGACCTGACCGGTGCGAATCTGCTGCTGGCGAATCTGGACAGCATTCAAATTCCGGGGGCTACGTTGACTAATTCGACACTAAACAACCAGGATTTGACGACAGCCATCATCGATGCCCAAACGAACTTTACGGGGGCTAGCATGCAAAAGGTTCGTCTCAACAAATGTTCGTTAAAGAACGTAACCTTCACGCATGCGGATTTGACCGGCGCACTGCTGGACGGCAGCAATCTGACCGGCGCTGATCTCAGCTTCGCGACACTGACCAATGCTTCCCTGCAAAACGGGGTCGCCCTGTTCAGCGCTTCATTGTCCAATGCGACGCTGACAGGCGCAAACTTGACGGGTGCGCAGCTTGGAGCCAAGCAGGAAGCATTTACGCTTAGCACCTCGCTCATCTCCGATTTGAACGGCGGCGCCGTCACGTCTGCGATCAGTCAGGCTTTTCAGAATGCAGGGTATCCGCTTTCGAAAGCCGCGACCATTACGGTCCGCATTCCGAGCCAGAACTGGATCATCACCGATAACAACACGGTATATACCATTACGAACGGCGGGGATGTCCTGAACGTATGGCTTTATGTATCAAGCAATGATGCTGCCGTTCTAGCGGGGGCTTATATGCCTAATGCCATTTTCACCGATGCGAACCTGTATGCGGTCAATATGTCGGGCGTCAACTGGTACGGAAGCTCGGCAAAAGCGGATAACGCCGATCTGGAGGAAGCTGATCTCGCCAATGCCAATCTTGGCAGCATGGATTTCTCGCAGGCCCGGATGTACGGCTGCAATTTGGATTCAGCCAATCTGATCGCAGCGACGTTGAACGGCACGTATTTGACGCCATCGATTAACAAGAAGCAGGCTTCGCTTGCTTTTGCCAATATTCAAGGTGCAGTCTTCCAGCAGGCGCAGCTGCAGAATGCTGTATTAACGAATGCAGCGGTATCGCTGAACGAAGGGCCTTTTTTTACACTGGCGTCATCGTATGCCGTCGATCTGGACAATCAGACGATATCAGCAGCGCTGCGCAGCCAGTTCCAAACCAACCATTTTCCGCTGGACCCGGGGGCGACTGTGACAGTTGTAACGCTGGGCAGCTATTGGACGATTAAAAACGCTTCTAATCCCATTTATCCGATCTATTCCATAGTCAAAATAGGTACGCAGTTATACGTATCCGGCGGCCCGATTGGCGTTCATCTGTTTAATTTGCCTCAGTCCATGAGCAAGGAGCTTGATGCGAAAAATTTGGCCTCTGACATTCAAAACGCTTTCAGCAGCGCGGGATATCCGCTCGTATCCTCTGCAAGCATCGACCAAGTCATCATCCCGGGCAGCAAATGGCATTTAAGTAATATCAGCACGGATACTTCACAATTACAGCAGGGCTATGTGGAATTTTATATTATTGCAAACGAAGATCAAACGCTTCATATATACGGCTCGGTGCTGATGGTCATTCGTCCCGATGATACCCATACGCTGGAACAGGTCCGAATCGTGCTGGCTACGACACAGATGACTCAGGATGTCATGGACGGCACGACGACTTGTCCGAATGGGCAAAAGCTGAAGCAGTATTTGAACCAGCTGCCTCCGCAGCATATTACATGGGAGCAGATGATGACGGCTGCTGCGCCGCCGAAGCCGCCTGCATGTGTGCCGGACCCGTTTCATTGGTGCATATAAACCTATAAGGAGGTCTATAAAATGGCAAGCCAGGTCATCCCAGCACCGATGGATTACGCGGTTCTGCTTGCGGGGGCGCATCCGGAGCTGTCTTCGCCGGATCCGGTTATTCAAACCGAGGTCAACAGCTTGATCAACAGCCAGACCAATCTGCTCTATGGACTCGCGACAGCGATCAGCAAACAGGGGCCGGCTTCGTCTAGCGGAGGCTGGGCCACAATAGAGCAGATCGGGAAGCTCGGCACGAATGCCGTTTATCAATATACGCTGTCTTCTGCAATCACCTCGGCAGCTGGCCCGCTTATTGAAGGAACGCTTGTACTCGTCAAACAGGACGACAATTTGCTAAATAGGCTATGGTCTGTTCAGCAGGGCGTCACCGGTGCTTATCAGCCGGTTATTCCGCCAGCTGCTGGTTTTCAGTGGACGGCGGATAATTTCCAGCCGCAATGCGGCATTATGGTGCAATCAGTCAGCGCCGACCCTCAATCGAAGCAGTTCCAAATTGTTCTGCAAAATAGTTTTCCGGCTTTCTACAGTCTATACGCGGAATTTCTCGATGCTTCCGGTGCGCTCATTACGCTTGAAGCTGGGGAATGGACATCAAGACTCCAATCAGGCTCGCCCTTTGAAACAGCAACGTTGAAATTCATAGGACTGGTGCCGCCAACACTCGGGATAGCAGGTATGCCTGCCGTTGCCCAGCAGACGACGCAGTCATTTCAAATCCCGAGTGCAGCGGTATCTGTCCGGCTTACCTTCGGAACATTGGGTGCGCTTGGATGGAACAGCGTTGCCAATCCGCTGCCATTTTTTTTCTCGGCCGTGCTCGGCTACGCTGTCCCTTGGATCATGAAGTCCGCCGGCGAGTATACTTCGGCGACAGCGGCATGGTATTACGAGCTGTTTAGCGACAGCGGAATTGTAATGGAATTGGAAAAGACAGCAGGGATTTTGTCATCTGCGGTCTCAACATTGGATGCCATCAATCTGCTCTGTGCGCAGATAGGCAAGCTGTTGTTCGGCGGCTCGTTGCCTAAGCTGCTCGCCGCGCTGCGTCTCAAATATAAAGACGATGCGCTTATTCAGGCAGCGCAAAGCACATATTGGCCGCTAGCGGGCTTGTTATCTTCTCTGCAGAGCGGCGCAGTAAGCGGTGTGGTAGAGACACTGTCTGTTCCTGCAACTTTCGCGCAGGTTTATAGCATGAATATGATCGTGGTTTCAACGGTTGAGGTATATCCTGACCCAGCCCATGGCACATGGCCGCTTTCAGCTGCTTCATATACAGTTAAATGGACAGGAAATGGCGATGTGCAAACAGAGAGCGGATTGATGAACGGCATTTGGAGTGATCCGCTGTTAAAGTCGTCGTTTGCTAATGTTCCACATAATGCTGCCGTGTCCGCGCAGGCGTTCATCTACGACGCTTCTGGAGCTTTAGTTGGGCAGGGTGAAGCAAGTGGAGGAGCATCCTCCACTCTCAGCATCGTGATTCAAGAAAATGCCCCAGCTGCAGCAGCAAAGGGCTATCGGCAAACGATGGCGCTGGCCTTTAGCCCTGAGGCGGGTTTCAATTGGCAGCCGGCAACTGAGGCAGACCCCTCGACGATTGCAAGTTTGGACTGCAGCAATGTCGGAACCAATCTATGTCAACTTACTGGCATTTCATTTAATGCTGCTGCTTCGGCGCTTGTGTATGGCTGGAGGGCATCGGGCCAGACGTGTGCGCCATGCAGCGGCGGCGGGGCAGGGGCGCAAATGTACAGGCTCCAAGCCATTTCGGTTTCGTCATCGCCTGCCCATTCGCTTAAGCCCGCATCATGCGGCTTCTATACGATGACGACCATTGCAGCTGGCCACAACTGTGATAATAATCTGTTCTTCGATACACGTACGGAGCCATATGCGCTCAGGAACATCGCGCTCGGAGATGCTGGCGTTTTTCAGTTCCCTACGGGAACGTGCCGAGGGTATTTAACGCTTAGTACAGTGGATGATTTGACCGCTCATCCAGCTGGATTTGCGGCTGCAGTCAGCACAGCCGCAAGCATGCTGCAAATTGTGCAGCTAAGCGCGCAGCCGGTGGCGGACAGCGCAGCTCCGGGACCTTATTCGGTCGGTGGAGTGGGGACACGGCCCGGGCTTATGCAGCAGCCCGTAGCAGTTGCAGCTGCACCTGACGGTACCCTTATCGTACTGGAGGCAGGGAACAAGCGGCTGCAGGCCTTCGACGTGTTCGGCAACAGCCAGAATTATTTCGCTATGTCCCCTGTGCTGCAGCTTCGCCAGACGTCTGGTATATCGTACATTGATCTAGATATCGATGTGGACGGCAATATGTATGTGCTGTCTTATTCCGGCGGCGGAAATCAGGCAAGTCAGTATTTGCTTGACGTGTACAGCTGGCAGGGAGCGCTTCTTTCTTCAACGGAGGGCGTAAATGCAGCGAAAATTGCCGTAGATGAATGGCGGAATTTATATGCGCTCGACTACAGCCTAATGCAAGGGCCGCAGGGAGATACAAGTCCTGCCATTCGGGTATGGACGCCGATAACGACTTGAGGTTGGAAAGGAAGGCTATCACGATGTATAAGCAAAAGCATCAGCAGTTCGCGAAGGAGCAGACTCACACTAATGAGGAGGCCATTGCGATTATCGGCATGGGATGTCGTTTTCCCGGCGGGGTGAACAATCCGGAACAATTCTGGGAGCTGCTCAAAAATGGTACAGACGCGATCGTGGAGGTTCCGCCAGAGCGATGGAAGAACACGGATTTCTATCATCCCGATCGTGACAAACCGGGTAAAATGGTAACTAGGCACGGCGGTTTTATTGACGGCATCGACCGGTTTGACCCAGAGTTCTTCGGCATATCGCCGCATGAAGCGCATCATATGGACCCACAGCAGCGGCATTTGCTTGAGGTTACATGGGAAGCGCTGGAGGACGGCGGGCAGCGCCCCGCCCTTCTTCGCGGCCGGGAGGTAGGTGTGTTCGTAGGGGCATTCGCGCTCGATTATCACGCGCTGCAATTCGGCGATCCATTCCAGCGGGACGCCGGGCCGTATACCGCCGCAAGCAGTATGACCACGATGATTTCAAACCGGATTTCATATATTTATGATTTTTGCGGCCCGTCCATGACCATTGATACAGCCTGCTCGTCTTCACTTGTTTCGCTGCATTTGGCTTGCGAAAGCCTGCGTAAGGGCGAGAGTGAGCTTGCGGTTGCTGGTGGCGTTGTGCTGATTTTCACCCCGCAATACACGCTGGTAGAAAGCAGAGGCGGATTTCTGTCGCCGGAAGGCCGGTGCAAAACTTTTGACAACTCTGCGGACGGCTATGTCCGGGGCGAAGGCGTTGGTATGCTCGTGCTGAAACGATTGGAGGATGCTCTAGCAGATGGCGATCCGATTCAGGCGGTTATTATGGCAAGCAGTGTCAACCAGGATGGACATACGGCTAGCATTACCGTTCCCAGCTCCGAGGCGCAGGAGCGGCTGATTCGAAAAACGCTGGGCAAGGCGGGCATTTCTGCAGCGGACGTGCAATATGTTGAAGCGCACGGAACAGGCACGCCGGTCGGAGATCCAATCGAGGCGCGGGCCATTGCCGCAGCCTATGGAGAAGGGCGGACGGAATCGGAAAAGCTGTTCATTGGCTCCTGTAAAACGAATATAGGCCATACCGAAGCAGCGGCCGGTGTAGCTGGTCTAATAAAAACGGTGCTTTGCCTCCAGCATAAGCAAATTCCGCCGAACCTGCATTTTCATAATCCGAACCCGGCCATTCGATTTGATGAATGGGGCATCCGCGTGCCCGTCAAGCTTGAGCCGTGGCCTTCGCATGACGGTGAAGCCATTGCGGCAGTCAATTCATTCGGTTATGGCGGCACAAATGCGCATGTGATCGTCCGGGAGCCATCTGTGAGCGAAAAGGATATTTTGCCGCAAGAAGAGGCGTCCTTGATAGCCGTTCAAGCTGGCTATCGCCGTGATGGCGAGCGGCAGGCAGCGGCAGATGTTGACACAAGGGCAGCAGCAGGTCCATCAGCCGTTGTGGAGCAAAAAGGATTTGCTGCACAGCGCTCGTATTTGCTGCCGTTCTCGGCAAGGCGAGCGGAAGGACTGCAGTTGCTCAGCAAAAGCTACTTGCATCGGCTTAGCAGTCCCGGCTTAGCGCTGGAAGACCTGTGCTGGAGCGCTGGCGAGCGCCGCGAGCATCACGCTCACCGTCAAGCGAGTATTGCGAAAGACAGTGATGTGCTGGCAGAGCTTTTGGCTGCAGCTGGCGAAGGAAAAGCGGCACAGGGCGTCATCACCGGCATGAATAGGCCAAGCGACAAGCCGCGGCTTGCTTGGGTTTTCTCAGGTATGGGCCCGCAGTGGTACGGCATGGGAAGGCAGCTGCTGAAGCTTGAACCTGTGTTCCGAGAGACGATGGAGCAGTGTGACCGCTTGTTTGAAGAAATTGCCGGCTGGTCGATGCTGGCTGAGCTCGAGAAGGATGAAGCGGACAGTCTGATGGACGAAACCGAAATT
The DNA here is from genome assembly GCF_059609455.1 of Paenibacillus liaoningensis. Classification (NCBI taxonomy): domain Bacteria; kingdom Bacillati; phylum Bacillota; class Bacilli; order Caryophanales; family Paenibacillaceae; genus Paenibacillus; species Paenibacillus liaoningensis. The sequence goes on along the minus strand of NZ_JCAALU010000019.1, from coordinate 98,246 downwards.
TCAATGCCGATCAGCTGTGCTCTCCAGATCGCATTGGCAGAGCTTTGGCGCTCATGGGGAATCGTGCCGGAGTCCATCGTAGGCCATAGTGCAGGCGAGGTTGCTGCATTTTATGCGGCGGGCGTTTATCCCTTAAAGCATGCGCTTCAGATCGTTTACCACCGCAGCCGACTTCTTCAGCGCTTAAGTGGAAGAGGCGGCATGGCGGCTGTCGGCGCCAGCGAGGAGGAAGCGAAGAAGCTAGTGGAGGACTTTGAAGAAACGGTGAGCATTGCTGCGATTAACAGCCCTTCATCGGTCACGCTTGCAGGAACAATTCAGTCATTGGACAATGTTTTGGCCTTGGCGGCAGAGCAGAAATTATTCAACCGAAAATTGAAGGTGCGAGCCCCTTTTCACAGCCATTTCATGAAGGAGATTGAGGAGGAGCTGCTGGACAGCCTGCAGGGGATTCCGTCACAGTCAGCGTCCGTCCCGCTTTTTTCGAGCGTCACTGCTGAGCTTGTTGACGGCGCGTCTGTAGATGCTCATTATTGGTGGCGCAATGTTCGTGAACCGGTGCGCTTCGCACCGGCCATTGAACAAATGCTGCAGAGTGGCTATACGGTTTTTGTGGAAATCGGAGCGCATCCTGTTCTTACTGGAGCGCTGAATGAATGCTTTGGTGCCCGCCGGGCCTTGGCTGTTGCCTCCATCCGCCGCAAGGAGGACGAGCATGAAGCAATGCTGCTGTCGCTTGCTGAGCTTTATGCTTGGGGATTTGAGCCGAACTGGACCGCCCTTTATCCGCAAGCGCAGTGGACGAAGCTTCCGGCCTATCCATGGCGGAAGGAGGCCTACTGGCATGAGCCGGAGGTCATCCGGCTAATTCGTCTAGGATTGCGTGATCATCCGCTGCTTGGCAGGCCATTGCTTGGCGCAGCGGCAGCTTGGGAGGGTGAGGTCTCGCTCATTCGTTTTCCCTATTTGCGTGACCACCGGGTACTGGATCAGACGGTTTTCCCGGCGGCAGCATATATTGAAGCGTCAATGGCGGCGGTTCAGCACACCTTGGGCGGAAGCGGGTATGCGCTTGAGCAGATCGAACTGCACCGCAGTCTTACGCTACCTCAGCTCTCCACGGTCATGCTTACCCAGCACTATCTCGACGTGGAGAACGGCACGTTCCAAATTTATTCGGCGGCAGATACGTCAGGAAGTCCATATACGCTACATGCCTCCGGTCGGGTAAGGCAGCTCCAGCCGGTCGCGCCAGCGGCACAGCAGAATCCGAAGCTTGCGAGTCAAACGATGCGCCGTACCGTAGGGCGCGATCAGGCCTACCAGATTTTAAACCGTATGGGTTTTGATTACGGAGCCATGTTCCAAGGCTTGCAACAAGCTTATATTGGAATGGATGAGGCCTGGGCAGAAATTAAAATGGACCTAGCGGCAGCGGAGACAGAGGGTTACATCTTCCATCCTCAGATAATGGACTCCTGTTTTCAGGCGATGCTGGCTGCTGAATTCCCGCTTGAAGGCGAGGCGCCAAAGGAAACGAGAGATGAGTTTCGTCTGCCCGTGCGAATTGGGGAAATTCGCTTTTATCGAAAGGTAGAAGGGAAACTATGGGCTCACAGCCGATTGACGGAGCGCAACGATAAGATAACAAAGGGAGACCTGCGCGTCTATGACGAAGATGGACGCCTGGTAGCCGAGTTTCTCGGCTTCGTCAAACAGGCGGTGGATGCGGGAGTAGGAAAGATCAGGAGTGCACAATTAAAGCGCTGGTTCTATGAGCCGCAGTGGCAGCCTGCTCCTGAGCTGAGCGACTCGCCGCTGCGCGTGACAAAGAAGGATGTCTGGCTGTTTCTCGCCGATGACAGCGGTGTGGCGGAGGCAGCAAGCACAATACTGCGACAGCAGAATTTTGAGGCGGTTATTGTATGGCCCGCTGTTGAAGGAGAATATCATTTTGTGCCTGCTTTGAATGGGAGTAAAATACACCCTGGCACGAAGCAGCATTACGACAGCATGGTGAAGGATGCACTACAGGCATTTGGAAGCCGTCTTCGCGGCATTGTTCATGCCTGGAATTTGGATATTCCTGAACCGGTGAGCATGCATTTGCATGCTCTTGAAGCGGAAGCTGAGCAGGGCAGCAGGTGCTGGAGCAGTCCATGGATGGAAGGGAATGAGAGCTTTACACCGCATAAAGCGCTATCCCTTTATTCCATGCTTTATACGGTGCAGAGCATAGCCAGTCATCATGCGAGGGTACGTCTCTGGACGCTGACGCGCGGTGCACAGCTCGTCCATCGCTTGGATGAACTCGCCGTTACAAAGCCGCCAGCAGTCTTCCAGTCCGCAGCATGGGGGCTTGGACGATCGATCGCACAAGAGTTTCGTGATTATTGGGGCGGCATTTGCGATATCGATCCGAATGCGGCCGCTGCAGAAGCGGCGCAGCTGCTTGTTCGGGAGCTGGTCAGTGAAGAAGCGGGACGCGAGGATCAGCTGGCCTTCCGGGATGGTGGGCGCCATGTGCTTCGCCTCAATCAGGCAACTCGCATTCCGGGAACGTCACTTCCGCTGCGCTGCCGTGAGGACGGCGCATATCTCATTACTGGCGCCTTCGGCTCGCTCGGCCAGAATGCTGCGCGCTTGCTTGTCAAGCGGGGGGCTAGAAGGTTGATTTTACTCGGTCGGAGCCCGCTGCCGGAAAGGCATGAATGGAAAGGCTATTTGGCGAACCTTGCCGATGATCCGACAAAGGCTGTGCAAGCGGAGCGAATCGCTTTCGTACTCGAGCTGGAAGCTGCTGGTGTTTATGTGCAGACCCTTTGCATCGACATTACAGATCAGCAGAGCCTAAAAGCTTTTATGGAGAATTATATCAGCAGTGGCCACCCACCAGTTCGAGGCGTCATTCATAGTGCAGGCACCGTCCAAGATATGCTGCTGAGACAAATGCCGGCACATATTTTCGATGAAGCCTATGAACCGAAGGTGAAAGGGGCTTGGAATCTGCATGAAGCAACACGCTCCGAGCCGCTGGAATTTTTCGTGATGTTCTCCTCCATTGCCGCGCTGCTTCCGCCAGCGGGACAGGGGAATTATGCCGCAGGCAATGCATTCATGGATGGATTGGCCCATTATCGTCTTAGTCAAGGGCTGCCAGCTATGAGCATTAACTGGGGGCCATGGCTGTCTGGTATGGTCACCAGACTGAACTTAGCAGCCCATTTTCAGGAAAATGGAATAGACTGCATTCTCGATGGAGAAGGGGAGCGACTGCTGGAGCATTTGCTCGGTCAACCGATTGCTCAGGTGGCTGTGCTTTCCGCAGAATGGAATTCCGTCCGCATGCTGTACCCGGACACGCCGCTGCTTAATCTGCTAGAACAAAAGGCGCGCAGCGAGGGGCAGCAGATTGAGGAAACCATTAACTGGTCAGAGAAATTGGCAGCATTAGAGCCAGCAGGAAGAGCGGCTGCTGTATTGGCACAGCTCACGGCAATTATCGCGGAGCTGCTTCGCTACGATCAGGAATTTCTTGAAACGACACGCAGCCTTCCGGAGCTTGGCCTCGACTCTATGATGGCTATTAAACTCCGTAATCGCATTACTAGCGAATTTGGCTGTGCGCCAATGGTGGGCGATCTTCTCAGCGGCAACACGATTGAAATGCTATCGGATGTGTTAGTCAGCTTATTAGAAGAGGAGCAACAGGCTGTAGAGCAGAATCTGGAAGCGAGTGTACTGTAATAGTGCTAACAAAAAAAGTCGCCGTTTTGACGGCTTTTCTTGTCAAATTGTAGAGAAACCCTACGTCTTGTCTCAAGACGCTTGGGTTTCTCTTTGTTTTGAGGCCTGAATGAAGCTAAAAGAAGGATTTCCCCGTATTGCGCTCATCTTCGTCATTTAATATAATAATACATCCATATTTTACCGATATTACTTATACCTTCATACGAAAGGTTGATATAAATATTAGATGGATCGAATAATAGGAAAAAACTTGCGCTCTACTTATGGTAAACGTGAACACATTTTCAGGATAGCTATATCAAGGCTTGTTTACCGATTTCATGCTGTTTAAGTTGAGATAGAAAGTATAAAAAATCAGAAATCATGAATGAAACGCTATTGTATCCTTTTGAATGATGATGGAGTTCAGGTGGAAATTAAGGTACATTTTTGTGCATCTATTGAAATTGGACAGAAAGTATACGACATATATAGAGAGACTATTTTTCAGGAGTGGGGAGCATACACAGATGAACAAAATCGATTGGCTGCGCCAGATGGCGTCCGAAAGACCGGAAGACCCTCAAACCCATTATTGGCTGGGGATGGAATATGCCGCAGACGGACAGTACGTGGAAGCAATTGGCGCCTATTCCGCAGGGCTTTCATGCTGTACGGGGCAAGAAGAGCTTCGCGCTCAACTGCTGCAGGAGCTTACTCATGCGTCGATGCGCCTACAAGGTGGCGCGGTGGCGCTAGCTGCTGCCGCTAGCGAAGCGAAGAGCGAACAGAATCAGAATTCGGCAAGCGGATGGACGGACAAATCCGATAGTATTGTAGCAAGCGACGATGAAGAAGAGTTCGAGGAAGATGGACAAGATGGTGAAAACGACGAAGATCGTGGTATCGCCGAACAGCCGGGAGCGGACGGCAGGTCTTTTTTAACAAAGGGACATATCGGATTGAAGGTGATTGACGGTGGACAAGTGGACCCGAAGCAGGAAGCGGTCAGCGTGCCCAAAATTACGTTCGAGGATGTCGCGGGCTTGACCGAGCTCAAGAAGTCGATTCATATCCGCATTATTAGTCCGTTTTACAATCAAGGGCTCTTTTCCAAGTTTCGTAAAAAAATCGGCGGAGGCGTACTGCTGTATGGCCCGCCCGGCTGTGGCAAAACATATATCGCGAGAGCGACGGCGGGAGAGTGCCGGGCGTCCTTCATTCCCGTCCATATTACGGATATTTTGGATCCTTACATAGGCGTCAGCGAACGAAACTTAAAAGACATGTTCGATAAGGCCCGTTCTCAAAAGCCCAGCATTATGTTTTTCGATGAAATCGATACGTTAGGATACAATCGTTCCAAATCTTCAAGCAGCTCGATGCGAGGCGTGATCGACACCTTCCTTACGGAGATGGAGGGAATCGATACGAACACAGATCAAGTGCTTATTCTTGGAGCGACGAATTTGCCGTGGGATGTGGACGGCGCGCTGAAGCGGCCGGGCCGGTTCGATCGGATGGTATTTGTGGCACCGCCTGATGTGGAAGCGAGAAAACGTACGTTCGAAATGAAGCTGCATGGCCGTTACGTCAAGCAAATGGATATCGCAAAGCTGGCCGCGTCCACGGAGTTTTATTCGGGCGCCGATATCGACAACGTCGTCGAAAGAGCGACGGAAATCGTGCTGGAGCATATTCTCGAGACGGGCGTCGAGCGGCCGATCGGAATAAAGGATATGGAGCAGGCGCTCGGAGAAATTCGTCCGACGACGCTGGAATGGCTACGCACGGCGAAAAACTACGTCAAATATTCCAATCAGAGCGGTATCTACAACGAGGTGGAGCATTATCTGCGGCAATTCGGGAGATTGATTTAATGGAAGCCGCGTACGGACTAGATATTTTACTAACGGAACAGAAAGGCAAGATAAGCATATGACAAATCAGGAACGTCAAATCGATAAGATAATGGAGCTTGCGAGAAACTATTGGGACATGAACAAGCATGAGGCCGCGTTGGAGCAAGCAGCCGAAGCGCTGCGAATCGATCCTGAGCATTACGACGCCTTGTACACCTGCGGATGGAATTGTTACGAGCTAGCAAGATACGGCGAGGCATTGGAGTTTGGCAGACTGTTAATCAAGCAGCAGCCCGACGATTTGTATGTGCATCGATTGTTTGGCTTTATTTATAGAAAGCTTACAAGATTCGAAGAATCGGTAGAGTCGTTGACGCGCAGCCTGGAGCTGGACCCGAACGATGCGCCATCCAACTATCATTTGGCCGTTACATTCTGCGAACAGGCAGTATATCGTTACGGCAGAAAGCCATACCAGAGAGTTTGGTTTCGTGTCAGTTGGAAAAAAAGATTGAAGGAACGGCTGGACGAGTCATGCAAGCTGCTGCGGACGAGCATTCGTCTCGATCCAGAATACAGTTGGTCGTATGCCTACCTCTCCTATGTGCTTCGGATAGTAGGAAGGATGGAAGAATCGGAGAAGCTCATTGTAACCGCACTTCAGCTTGAACCGCAAAACGCCGAATTTTTGGCGGAGCATGCAGTCGTGCTGCAAAATTTGGGCAGGCTTGAGGAGGCTGTACAGGTGGTAGAGTCGGCTGTGGAGCTCGATCCGTTCAACAAGTTCGTCGTTGGCACGCACGATAGCGTTCGCAAAAACCAAGAACGATATATCCATTATTTACGCAGTCTATTCAGCGAAACCTTTGTGCTCGCCAAACTGAACGACAACGATCCGGCAATACTGTTACGGGGCATCAGGATCGCACAATTAGAGAAGAAAATTAGTCCGAATACGTTGTTGAAGGAATACTTGAAGAAGCATCCCAATGATTTGGAAATGAGCCTGCATTACGGAAATATACTGTATAAGGGTAAGTTTTACCAACAAGCGATTGCGCATTTCAAGCAATGCTCGGAACGGCATCCTGGTCACCCGCAAGTTGAAGCGTGGGTTCAGCAAGTATCGAATCTTACACCTGGCGAGGTGCGTTACCGCTATTGGATTGCCAACCCGCTTCGCTCGGCCAGAAGCTTTACGATTATTGCGATAGGAATGACGTTGTGGATTATGCTTATTAGCATTCCTATCGCTATCGCATTTTCTATCACGTATTTCCAAAACCTGAGTCAGAAACGCGCCGATCGTAAAAATTCTTTATCCGTATAGTGTTCGAAAGGAGGGGGGATCGTGGACGAAACAAGCATGGAATGGCAGAACGAGCTGAGAGCGGTTTTCGACCGTTATATGCAAGGCTACAAGCATTACTGGAGTAAGATTCCGGCGAATAAGGAGCCGGCTATACGGCGAGCGCATCGCATTCCCTCTAGCGAAACCATCGTCGCTGTATTGGATCAATCCTTAATGAACAGTGCAAAAGACAGTCTTGTCGTAACCGATACGGCATTGTATGAAAAAATATTGTGGTTTCGTTATCGTTGTTCCTGGGAGGCTTATGTTCATTTGGATATAAAGGCCCGTAACGAAAAAACCGTCTATTTCTCGAAATACGAAAGCGTCAATACGAGGGAAGGAATGTCGGCATATCTGCTGGAGGAAATGCTGCGGGAAATACAGAAGCTAGCCGTTCAACGCGTGGATAAGATTAAAGCGGTGAAGGTACCGCTTGTCGAGGAAATGATTGTTCTTGAAGGAGACGATAGCGGCGAAATAATCGATCTCGGCGTTAACGGCGGTTCACTGTTGTTGGAACCGTCCAGCCTCGACGCCAGGGTTGACGAGCTGTATTTGCGCGAGCTTTGCTCGCGGCATCAGTGGACCCCTCATTTTTCGGCGGGCGCTTCGCTGTCGCCGAAAAAGCTGGACAAAATACGGAGCCATTATTCAATCGGCCATACCAGTTTGGTCCATGGGATCGTGTATCCTCGCAATTTCAAGTCGGGGCGTTACGGTATGGTTGTCGAATCGCGCGGCGTGCAGTGGAAAAAGGACGATTACCCGCCAGTGAATTGGAGCTGGTCGGCGCTGAGAAATGCGGAGCTTGAAATGACGGACCGCAGCATTACTGCGGGAGGAGCGCCGCTGCTGGAGGGTCCTGTGGAATATGTATCAACCGCAAAGAAATTACTGGACGATATCAGGCTGTATTTGGAGGCTTTGGAGGCGGATGACTGCCCGATCCGTTACGCCTACGACGCATCCTATTCCAACGTTCGAGCAATGCCGATCGTCTCCAATTCGGACGATACACTTTGGATACCGGCAGAGAACGGCATGCCGCTAACGCCGATGCGGACGAACGAGCTGCTTTGGGCGATAGAAACGCGGCAGGTCGACTGGCAGATGCTCATGGTATGGAGAAGAGGTCTCTCCGGTTGGACAAACGCCGAGCACATTGAATCGCTCACAGGTGTCATCGGCAAAATCGAGAGTGCGGAAGGTTAAAATCGACTGAGGCCCTGCGCTCTTCCGCCAGAAACGCCTTATGGAAGGCAGCTCGGCACGAGGCTGAAGTGGCATATGGACACATTTCTTGAAGATGTCGGCGAAAGCTTGAAACCGACTTTTGATAAATCACGCTAAATTCAGCGTTCCCTTGAAACAGGAATGAGGCTATACGATATTCTGCTCACTGCGCAAGACCACAAACGTTCAAGTAAATGTCAGAAAAATACCCGCCTGCCGCTGCTTGGACGAACTCCAAACAGGGCAGGCGGGTATTTATATGCAAAGCCTTATGAATGAGGCTTGATTAAAGCTCTTCGTCGGATTGGTTGATGAGCCATTGAATGCCAAATTTATCCTTCAGGCTGCCGTAGCCTTTAGACCAGAAGGTTTGCTGTAACTCCATCTCTACAGTGCCGCCTTCTTTGAGCTTGTTGAAGACTGACTGCAGTTCTTCAAGGTCCTTGCTGACGACGGAGAGGCTGATGTTTGTGCCTTCAACGTAAGGAGAGTCTGGAAATACATCAGAAAACATAATTGTGCTGCCCATTATTTTCAGCCGCGTATGCATAACCAAAGGTTTTACTGCTTCCGGCATCTCATACTCCGGATTTGGAGGAGAATCCCCGAATGTCATAATTTCAGGCTTGTCCGTTCCGAAAACCTCTGCATAAAACAATACCGCTTCACGACAGTTGCCATTAAAATTCAAATACGCCTGAACAGCCACTTACGTCACTCCTTCGTAGGTTTGAGTTGGGGTTAAGCTTGGTCAATTACGCTCCTATTGTATCATTAAACCGAGCATGTTCAAACTTGGAATCTGTGCAGCTAAGCTGAGGGCTTCTTTACCAGCAATTAGGGGAAAACCGTCCATAAGACTTATTGTTCCCGGCATCTGCCGCAGATAAAATAAGAGGACAAGCTTCGTTTGCAGTTGACGCTGGAAGCATGCCCCTGAAGATGATCATAGCTGTGCTTAAAAGCCGGGTACCCGCAGCGGGTGCCCTTTCATTTTTTTAAAAGCGGGCTGTTCAGGTTTAATGAAATCGGGTATTTAATGGATGGGATACATAACGGTTATTGCTTTAACTTTAAATATGGAAAGTGGAAGGTGAACAGTTGGATGGAAGCAGCACAACGAGCGGCAATAGATGAGATGAAACGAGAGATTCACCAATGGTTCGACCAATTGGAGAAGCAGGATGCAGCGGATACTGTTAAACGTACGAAGCTGCAAGTAGGCGTCTCTGATTACGCGTTAATAGACTGTACGGCGGAGCCTATACAAATTGTAGATCACGATCTGGGATTTGGTTGGCCGGATGAAAAGGATGAGCAGCCTGATCCGCATGCGCTGTTTACGATAGAGCAGATCCAGACGCTCATTAAGCCTCAACTGGCGGAAGCAATCGGGGAACGTTTGGAATTGCTGGCGGCTTCACCTGTTACGGATTACCGCTTTACTTTTTGCGGGAAGTTCCGGGCTGTGGAAAGCGTCTTCGAGCTCACGCTCGTAGAATACGTGAATGAGGCGAAAAAGCAGGAGCTGCTGGGAAATATTCAAACTTATGTGGCGCAAAAGCTGGATGCCGGCAAATTTCCGACGAAGCCGCTGGATACGTTTTTTCTGGTGCGGCACCTGCTGAGTGAGCAGCTTTTCCCGCAGCTGGACGGCGAATGGATCATTGCCAAATTCGAGAAAATTTTAGAGCTCAATAAATCCCGTAAAGAAGCGCTCCAAGAACATCGCAGCTACATCATTATGATGCTGAAAGCCTGGGTGGAAAACCAACTGCTGCCTACGTATTTCGCCATAGAGGAGGGCGAGGATGGGCGGAAGCATTATAAATTGAAGCCAGAGGCTGCTGCCGAGTCTGTACAGCCTGGGCTGATCACGCTGCTGCTTTATGCGGCTGTCGCTATTCTCCGCTTCGAGCCAAGCTATAGCAAGTCAAGAGGGCTCAGCTTTATCGATTGTGCTCGGCAACTAGGAAGCGACAAAGCAACACAGCTGCTTGAAGAAGGCAGCGGCGCCTATCCGAAGGAAGATAGCGATTATAGTGATGCGTTTGTACATTGTAAAGCTAATGATGTATTTTCAACGATTACGATCGTCATCAAGCAGGAGGAGCAGCAGAGCTACGGACGAGCGGTGTCGTTCATCCTTCGATTGCTGCAGCAGGGCTTCCCCAAAAGCTATAAGATCAAGCTTAAGTCGAGCGAGAAGCACTATTTGCCGCTGAAAGGGCTGGCCAAATCGGATACGCACCGTTTCTTTGCAAATGCACTCGCCTTTGATGAGCTGCATTCGCAGCTGGAGCAATATGCGCGCGAGGCAATGGAGGAGTTCGAATGGTATGGCGATGCGGAGGATGAGAAAAGCTGCATGCCGGGTAGCTATGCTGTTTTCGGCTTGGGCCTAGCCGATCCTCGGTATTTTTCGCTAGTCGAGCAGTATATGAAGCTAGTTGATGTAGAGCATCAATCCGTGCAAAATAAATTTACCGCCGAGTTCGCGGCCCGCTATGGTGTTAATGCCGATTCTATCGCAACGCTCGTTGTTTGCATGCTGCATAGCACGGAGGAGCTCAAGCTCAAAATCAAGCCGGCCTTTGAAGAAGAAGGCAATTTGGAGCTGCTGCTGGAGCAAGCGGCGGGGCTGCAAAATTATGAAGTGGAGCATCTCATTTATTTGATCTGGGGCGGGACCGACAAGCTGAAAGCAGCAGCTCGCAAAACGAAGGATACGCGCCAGCCGCTTATGGAGCAGCTGCTGCAAGCCGCCTATTAATACAACGCGAGCAGCGCATGCAGGAGCGGGAGCAAATGAGCTATGATTAATGAGCAATGAGCTATATGAAGCGTTTTTTATAAAAGGAGGCCTGCCCATGTATATCGTATCGCCTAATGGTTCACCTATATCGGCAGCGAAGCTGCATCAATTGGAACAGGAGCGGCAGTTGAAGCTGCCTGAAGCCTATGTCCGCTTTTTGACACTTAACGGGCCCGGCACTTATCGCGGCTGGTTTAATATTGAAGTACCCGATCCCGGCGTGCTGGAGCCGTTTGCCGAGGAGGAGTTTTGGGAGCATAATGATGCTTCCGCGATTACGCAGCAGCAAATTGCCGAATGCGTGTCGATTGGCACGACCATTGATGGCGATTTTCTCGCGGTGCATTCCGATGTAAAGGGCATTCTCTGGCTGCCGCGGCATTCGGAAATCATTGAGCTGTATGCTGAGGTTGCGAATGAGCATGCCGACTATACGGAGCTTCTGGATCAGATTTATAGCGAAAAGCTTGCTCAGGAAGCGGCGGCTCCGCCTTATTTTGAGCCATGGACACAAACGCGTAAGCACCAATTTTTTCATTTTGCCCCGGATAAGGCCGGATATGAGCTGCCGGAGCTGGCACGTGAGTGCAAGGAAAGCTTCCAGCCGGATTTTCAAATTGAAAATGCCTATACGTGCACTTTGTTTTTGCAGCGTTTGGGCGGATATATTCGGTTTAATTATGCTTACAGGCTGGAGGTTGCCGTTTTCTATGAGGAGGGGCAGGAGCGGCTTTTGCAACAAATAACCGCTTTTTTGGGAGCTCATAATTGTAAATCGTTAACTTAATGGAAAAGGTGGGCGCACAATGGAAACATTAAATCGATCCGTCTGGAACGGACTGCCGAGCCAGGAGAAGGAAATCGTCTTGAAAATGCTGCTGGAAAAGCTTCCGGAAGGCTTTGAATATAAAGGATTGGAAACGTTCGAACGTTATGGCAGCAAGGCGGAAACGGGTGTATATGATTATGCGGGCTATAAGTTCGTTTATGTGCCAGGAGATAAAGCAACACTGGGCTGGGAGCGCTGGGAGCAAGGCTTGGATGCTGCAACAGCTGAAGATTTTCAAGCGACGCTGGACGAGTTTGGTGTTGAGGATCGGGACACCTTTATTCGTGATCAAATGTCGCCGGTCCGCGAGGAGCAGATTGGCGCTTTGCTCGTCGAATGCGAGACGCATTCGCTAGGCTGGTACGAGGTAGAGCTTGATGACGAGGATTTGGCGGAGGATGAAGATTTTCAGGAGGAATTGAAAAAATTCAAGCTGAGCACCTATTCAGAATATGAGCGTCACCAAAATTTCCGCTTCGTACGCGATGGAGAGGAAATTATCGCTTATTTGTTTAACGATGAGTTGGACGCGGATAGCGTCGCTGAGCAAATCGAGCAATCCGGCTTTAGCCTGCCTACGGAGGATGAGTGGGAATATCTTTACGGCGGCGGCTGCCGGACGTTGTATCCATGGGGCGACAGCTTTGACTATGGGATGAAGCTCAGGCATTTTGAGGAGCTCGCCGAAGGCGAGAGCAGGCCTTACGATTTGGAGCTGCCGAATGCTTTCGGCATTTGCTTCTCAGGTGATCCTTATCAATATGAAATGACGCTGAAGGATGCGGAGTTTTTCCCAAAGGGCGGAGATGGGGGCAGCTTGGTATGCGGCGGAACAGGCCCGGTTGTCGGTTATTTGCCAGCGGCAGCGGTCTATTATCGCGATCCGAATGCGTTTGAGCTAGACTTCGAGGATATTGTCGGCAATTTGCGTTTTAGACGTATAATCCGTTTGTAATAGGGAGGGCGAGCAGCGTGGGATGGTTCGGATTCGGATTTGCGCGGAAAAAAGGATTGAAGCAGCAAAGGCTGGAGCAAGCCTCTCCGGCTGAAAAGGATGACCCGCAGCTTCACAACTCAGCGCTGCTGGAGCTGAGCAGACGGCTTGCCTTCGGTCAGTCGCAGATCGTGGACGAAGTGACTGAGGCTATGCTGCATGAAGAGGACTATTTTGTGCGGTGGTTTGATCGGCTGGATGAGCGTGGAATTAGCTGCCCAATTCCTGAGCTTCCATGGTTTGCGCTCGTCGATTCCTTGCAAGCGGAAGGTCTTGCAAGGGAAATCGACTGGAAAGAGGACAGCTATGAGGTGGCTAGCGTCATTGAAGATTTGCTTGCAAGAAAGCAGCTGCTGCCTGAAGAAGAGTGGAATTGGGAGAATGAAGTGGAAGAAATGATCCCAACCTACGATTTTTTAGTGAAAATGTTCAAGCTGCTTCAAGCGCATTCCATCACGCTCGCCTGTATGGATATTAATAGTGACAGCTACGTGCTGATTACGGTCCGTACCGAGGAGATTAGCAAGCTTCAAGCGCTCGCCGCGCGTGCAGGCTATCGAATTCATGAATTTGAATAAGGATAGCAATTGTTCAAGCATAGCCGTAAGAAGCTCCTGCCATTTCGCTGGCGGGAGTTTTTTTTCGTGAAAGGGGTTGACGATTAAAGAGATTCAATATAATATCTGATATATCAGATATCAAATATAAAATTGCAGAGGTGAGGCGATTGGTAACTATGTCTACGCATACCGCTTTCAATTACATTGGGGGAGAGTGGATATCTTCCTCGTCGGGCGAAGTAGAAGCGAGCTTGAATCCTTCTGCCAAAGGCGAAATTGTCGGCTGGGTGCAAAGCTCCGGCACCGATGATTTGAATGCAGCAGTGCTGGCCGCGAAAGAAGCCCAGCCCATATGGCGCAAGCTGGCCGCTCCGGCAAGAGGCGAATATTTGTTTAAGGCAGCAGCGGCGCTTGAGCGAAGGCTCGATGAAGTTGCTGAAACGATGGCACGCGAGATGGGCAAGACGCTGCCAGAGGCGAAGGGCGAGACGGCAAGAGGCGTGGCGATATTGCGGTATTACGCTGGCGAGGGCATGCGCAAGACAGGCGATGTCATTCCGTCAACGGACAGCGAAGCGCTTATGCTGACAACCCGTGTTCCTCTTGGCGTCGTTGGCGTCATTACGCCGTGGAACTTTCCAATAGCTATTCCACTTTGGAAGATGGCTCCTGCCCTTATTTATGGCAATACGGTTGTGCTTAAGCCAGCTACGGAAACTGCTGTAACCGCTGTCAAACTGATGGAATGCTTGGCAGAAGCGGGTTTTCCAGCCGGGACGGTCAATCTCGTAACGGGTAAAGGCACCGTCGTTGGTCAAGCGATGGCTGAGCATCCATTCATCCAAGGAATTACGTTCACCGGCTCGAACCAGACGGGAAAACGGATTGGCATGGCGGCGCTCGCCCGGGGAGCGAAATATCAGCTGGAGATGGGCGGCAAAAATCCGCTAATCGTCGCTGCTGACGCTGATCTCGATCAAGCGGTAGAAGCGGCTGTAAACGGCGGCTTCCGCTCAACCGGTCAGAAATGCACGGCTACGAGCCGGGTTATTATCGCAAATGATATTTTCGAGCCTTTTGTTGCGAAGCTGCTGGCCCGCACGAAAGAGCTTAAAGTCGGTAGCGCGCTGGCGCCCGATACATGGATGGGGCCTTGCGCCAGCGAGCAGCAATATAATAATGTTGCTTCCTATATTCGCCAAGGCGTAGAGGAAGGTGCGGTGCTGCTGCATGGCGGCGGGAAGCCGGAAGGGCTTGATCAGGAAGGCTATTACATTGAGCCGGCGATTTTTGATCAGGTAGATGCGGGTATGGCGATTGCGCGGGAGGAAATTTTTGGCCCAGTGCTGGCGCTTATGCGATTTGATACGATAGAGGAAGCGTTAGCGATTGCAAATGACACGGAATTTGGCTTAAGCGCTTCCATATTTACGCAAAATATCGCTCATATGCTATCCTTTATTCAGGACATGGATGCGGGCCTTATTCGAATCAATTCGGAGAGTGCGGGTGTGGAGCTGCAAGCGCCGTTTGGCGGCATGAAGCAGTCCAGCTCTCATTCGCGGGAACAAGGGCAGGCAGCGATAGAATTTTTCACCTCTATCAAAACCGTATTTATTAAATCCTGAGAAACAGGCGCGAGGCCTGCTGCAAAATTAGGGGGCGGTAATGATGAGCATACATGGTCAAGAGGTAGATATAGCTTTGCAGACGCGCTCGATTCGCGACGTCATATACGAGAAGCTGAAGGAAGCGATTTTGTCCGAGCAATATAAGGCGGGCCATCATTTGAAGGAACGGGAGCTGGCGAAGCAGTTCGGCATCAGCACAACGCCGCTGAAGGAAGCGCTAAGAAGGCTGGAGCAGGAGGGGCTTGTTACGACAAGTGCCAGACGGGGAACGTTCGTCTCCAGCGACATTATGAACTCGGTTGAGGAAATCAACTGGGCGCGATCGGCTCTGGAGGGTGTAGCCGCAAGGCTCGCGGCGCTCAAAATAACGGACGAGGAAGCCAGCGTGCTAACGGAAACAACGGAGCAAATGCGCATTTATACCGAAGCGAAAAATACAGAGCAGCTCATTGCGCTTAATGGGCATTTTCACAAATTGATCCGAACGTATGCGAAAAATAATTATATTTTTCAACAGATTGAAGCGATTCATTCCTTTGACCGTTCCTTCCGCAAAAAGGCGCTGTCGCATGAGGATGAGCTGGAGCGGGGCTTTCAGGAGCATTATGCCATCTATCAGGGGATTGTGGCAAAAGATGCTGATCTAGCCGAGAAGCTGATGATCGGGCATATTCGCCGGACGATTGAGTTTGTGAAGGAAAGCAAGGCGGCGGCGAAAGCGAAGAGCTAGCATGCTGGGAGTAGACGGGACAGGCACTAAGCAATAGCAGCTTCGGCAGCGGGCGGGATGAAACGATGGCTGATCTTCATTCCGCAGGCAAACCGCTGGAGCAAACAATAGAAGATTAAGAGAAAGGAGATGCTGTGACGATGCATGAAGGCATTAAAGCTAAACTAAGAGGCATCAATGCGATTAATGTGACACCATTTGATGGACAGCTCGGCATTGATTGGACATCGCTGCAAGGCAACATTCGCTATTTGCTTGACCAAGGCATTCAAGCGATTTATCCATGCGGTAACACAGGCGAGTTTTATGCGCTGAGCGTGGAGGAGGCTAAGGAGGTTACGCGGTTTGTGACAGACACCGTTAACCACGAAAGTTTGGTCATTGCCGGGGTGGGCTATGATGCGAGTACAGCTTCCGAGCTAGCCCTTCATGCGGAAAAATGCGGCGCCGACGGCATTATGGTGCATCAGCCGGTTCATCCCTATTTGCTGGCGCAGGGCGTAGTCGATTATTACAAGCAAATCGCGGCCGCAACCTCGCTGCCCATGGTGCTTTATATCCGCAGCGAGCAAATTACGCATGAGGCGATTGTACAGGCTGCTGCCATACCGAATGTCGTGGGCATCAAATATGCGATTAATCATCCGCCATCCTTTAGCCGCGCAGTACAAGCTGTGGAGGACGACATCGTGTGGATATGCGGAACGGCTGAAATGTGGGCACCGACGTTTTATGCGGCCGGGGCGAAGGGCTTTACGTCGGGAATGGTCAATGTGGATACCCAAAGATCGTTTGCGATGCTGGAGGCGCTGAATGCAGGAAACTATGAGCGGGCGATGGAAATTTGGCGCGAGGTGCTTCCATTCGAGCAGCTGCGGGAAAGCCATCGAAACGGCAATAATGTAAGCGTAGTCAAGGAAGCGATGTACCAGCTGGGGCTGATAGCAACGAGAGCGGTGCGCCCGCCTATCAGCACATTAACGAGCAAGGAATGTGAAGAGGTAGCAGGCATGCTGAGGGAATGGGGCTTGCTGCAGCCCGTATAAGGGCAATTCTTTTTATAAAATATAGGGAGTATATGATTTTCCCATCTCCTCTCTATATTTCTCGGAATGAAACGCGCCGCGCCGCCAAAAGACGGAGACAGCCGTTTCACCTTGTGTAAGCGCATTAAATGGATTTTAATCAAAAAGGAGGAAGTTGAATGGCGGGGCAAAACAGATCAGAACTGCAATTGCTGCTAAGTCGAACCGCTGAGCGGACGCTGGCGCTTAGCCATACCTTTTCGGATGAACCCGGAGGCATTCGCTGGCGGCGCTGGGATTGGAGCATCGGGGTTGCCTTCTATGGGGTAGTGAAGGCAGGAGAGGCAGCGGGAGATGCACCCTATGACCTGATGCTGAAAGGCTGGATTGATGGGCGAATCAAAGCGCATTTTGAGAAAGTATGCGTAAACTCCAACTCGCTGCTGCTGACGATGCTCCATTTGCGGGATCAGGACGATGAGGGCCAATATGCGAGTTTTTTTCAGACATTTGACGATTATTTGCTGAATAGCGGACCGCGCACCGATTCAGGAGCTCTGGAGCATACGGTGCTGGATAATGACTGGTCAGATCAGGTGTGGGCCGATACGCTGTTTATGAGCTTGCTTTATATGGCGCAGCGGGGAACGCTCCTTCATGATGAGCGGTTCAGGCTGGAAGCCGGAAGACAGCTTGCTCTGCATTGCAAGCTGCTGTTCGACCCTGAAGAGAAGCTGTTTTATCATGGCTGGAACGATAAGCAGCGGAAGTGGATCGGTGTTCATTGGGGCCGAGGCAATGCGTGGATGACGGCGGGCATCGTTGATATTTTGGAGCTGCTGCCGTCCGAGTTTGCGGAGCGGGAGGCGATTTTGGAAACGCTCCATGCGCAAGTAAAGAGGCTAGCTGAGCTGCAAGAGGCTTCAGGGCTGTGGAGAACAGTGCTGAACCGGAAGGACACGTATACGGAAACGTCTGCTACCGCGGGCATTGCTTATGGCTTGCTGAAAGGGATCAGGCTAGGCCTTATTTCGGAGCAATACCGCGAGGTGGCGGAGCGGGCGCTTGATGCAGTAGTGGCAAGCATTGATGAAGAAGGTTATGTAACAGGCGGCTCATCAGGTACCCCGGTGAAGGCGGATGCCGAAGCCTATAACCAAATCCCGTATGAAATTACGCCGTTTACGCAAGGCTTGGCATTGCTTGCCCTTCAAGAAGGACTACAGCCTAACAAAAAAGGGAGTGTTTCGATTCATGAAGCTGTCTGATTTGCGCTTAACCGTCGTTGGCGTGCCGCGTTCTACCGGCTTTGTCAGCAAGCATGTCATAGTGGAGCTAATGACCGATGAAGGCTTGACGGGCATCGGCGAAATGTCGGATTTTTCCCATCTTCCTTATTATTCGATTGATTTGAATGACCTGGCGACAGTTCTCAAGGGCATCCTGATCGGACAAAATCCCTTCCAGCTGTCGCGCATCAATATGGAGCTGAAAAGCCATTTTCCCGAAGCCAACTTTTATTACGAGAAAGGTAATTTTATCCGCAATGGCATTGATGCGGCGCTGCATGATTTGTGCGCGAAGGCACTGAATATGTCGGTGTCAGAATTTATGGGCGGGGCTATTCAGGACAAAATTAAAGTATGCTTTCCGATCTTCCGACACCGGTTTATGGAGGAGGTTGAGGAAAATATCGCTGTCGTCCGCGAGCGGCTGGCACAGGGGTTTGACGTATTCCGGCTGTATGTCGGCAAAAACCTTGATGCGGATGAGGCGTTTCTGGACGGGGTGCAGCGCGAGTTCGGCTCACGGGTGAAAATTAAATCGCTCGATTTCAGCCATTTGCTGGACTGGAAGGCATCGCTTAAGGCGATACGCCGCTTATCTGCTTATGACTTTGAAATGGTCGAGAGCCCGGCTCCGCAAAATGATTTCGAAGGGCTGCGGCAAGTTCGCATGAAATCGGATTATCCCGTGAGCGAGCATGTGTGGAGCTTCCGCCAGCAGCATGAGATGCTGCGGCAGGACAGCGTAGATATTTTCAATATTTCGCCGATATTCATTGGCGGCCTGACCTCTGCCCGGAAAGCGGCAGCAGCCGCGGAAGTAGCTGGCAAAGGCTGCCTGCTAGGCACGACGCAGGAGCTGTCGATCGGCACAGCCGCCATGGCGCATCTCGGCAGCACGCTCGTCAATCTGAATTATACATCGGACCCGACGGGACCGGAGCTATATGTCGGCGATGTGGTTAAGAAGTCGGTTCGTTATGAGGAAGGTTACCTGATCGTGCCAGGGGCTGACAAGCCAGGGCTTGGGATGGAGCTGGACCCAGATAAAATCGAGCAATACCGTGTACCGGATTTAAGCTGGGGAGCGGTATCCGTCCATCAGCTGCAGGACCGCACGTCGCAAACGAAGCAGTAAAAGGTTGTAAAGAGCAGCAGAGAACAGCAGAGGCAAGCTGTGGCAAGCATTCCTAATTAAAAGGGGAGACGACTCATGACAAGCAAGCCGATTCAGCCTTTAGCAAGCAGCAGCAGCAAGCGGTGGGTGAACCTCATCTGCTCCGGCGTATTGACGCTGGGGCTCGCCGCGGGCTGTGCGGGAACAGGAGAGAAAGCCAGCAGCAGCGGGGAAAATTCCGGAGAAAATGCAGGTGTGGGCAAGCCATATAAGCTGTCGATTGCGTTGCGCCAGGTGGGCGATATTCCAGCAAAGGGCAATGAGGTGGAGCAGGCGATTGAAAAGTATACGAATACGGAGCTTGCGATTCAGTGGATTCCGCAAGCAGCATTCGATGATAAAATCAACGTCATGATTGCTTCCAATGAGCTGCCGCAAATTTTAAAGGTCAACTATGTGCCAAACGTAATGAATGCCGCGCGCAACGGCTTGTTTTGGGAGCTGGGGCCGTATTTGAAGGATTATCCGAATTTGGCGGCGCAGGATCAGCGCTACTATGACAATATAAAAATTGACGGAAAGCTGTTCGGCATCCCGAACTACCGCGACATTGGCCGGGCAGCCGTCGTCTACCGCAAAGATTGGTTTGATAAAGCCGGGCTAACACTACCCGCAACGATGGATGATTGGTATAACGTTATGAAAGCGTTTTCTGAAAGTGATCCAGACGGCAATGGCAAGCAGGATTCTTACGGCACGATGCTGTTCAAAAATTACAACGCTGGAACGCAGCCCGTCATTACAAGGCTGGCGGTCAGCATTGGCGGCGTCAATCGCTGGGGAGAGGACAATGGCAAATTCACGCCGGAGTTTAAGACACAGCCATATATGGATGTGCTCCAGCTGTTCCGCAAGCTGTATGCTGACAAGCTGATTAATCAGGATTTTGCCGTCTACGATGTAACGGAGCTGGATAAGGCGATGTATGACGGCAGGGTCGGCATGCGGTTGAATGTGTCGGCGCAAAATGTACAGAGCTACTCTGTCGCCATGAAGGATACGATTCCGACGGCAGAATGGGATATTGCCCCGTTTGCTGGGCCAGATGGTCCGCGCATCGCGGGCGAGCCGGGCAACTTTGGATTTTTGGCGATTCCCAAATCGGCAGTCAAGGATGAGGCGGAGCTGAAGCGCGTGCTGACCTTCCTCGACAAGCTGATGGATGAGCCGATGTCCACGCTGCAAATGCGCGGCATTGAAGGCAAGCATTATGAGGTTGTGGATGGCACTAAAACGAAGTTTACAGATTTTGCTTTGTTCCAGCGGGAGGTCAAGCCATATCGTGACGGACTGCTTAACATTGAAGGCTACAATGTACCGGAAATTGATGATACGCCAATCGCTCTAAAAGGGACAAAAATGGCGAGGGATAACGTTCAATATGCGGTGCCGAATCCCGCGCTGACGCTCAATTCGCCAACGTATAATGAACGTGGAGTAGAGCTTGATCTCATTATTCGCGATGCGGAAACGAAATATATTATGGGCCAAATTGACGATGCAGGCTTTCAGGCGGAAGTAGACAAATGGGCGAAGGCTGGCGGCGATGCCGTCGTGAAGGAATATGAGTCGTCCTTCGTAGAGCTTGGAGGCTAACAAGGGAGGGACGCGCATGAACGCACAAATCCGCACGACGGGCAGCAGCAGTAGCAGGCCAGGCGGATCAACGCTTGGCAAGGAGCGGGTAAGCAGACGCAGCGAGTGGCTGCGGGAGCTGATCAAGGATAAATGGATGTATGCGATGCTGCTTCCAGGCGTACTATTTTTCATCATTTTCAAATACGTCCCGATGTACGGCGTCATTATCGCGTTTCAGGATTATCAGCCCTTTCAGGGCGTGCTGGGGAGCAGCTGGGCGGGACTTAAGCATTTCGAACGATTTTTCTCGGAGCCGCAGTTTTGGCAGCTGTTCCGCAATACGCTGCTGCTGGCAGTTTACAACATCGTCTTCTTCTTTCCGCTGCCGATTGTGCTTGCTTTAATGCTGAATGAAGTACGGGTCGAGCGCTTCAAGCGGTTTGTGCAGACGATGATCTATATTCCCCATTTCGTCTCTTGGGTCGTCGTCGTAGGGGTATTCTACATTATACTGACGACGGAAGGCGGCATTATCAATGAAATGCTGTTTGCGCTAACCGGGCATAAAATCGCCTTTTTGCTGGAGCCGAGCTGGTTCCGAACGATTATTATGTCACAGTCGATCTGGAAGGAAGTAGGCTGGGGCACGATTATTTTTCTCGCAGCGCTGTCGGGTGTTGATGTGCAGCTGTATGAAGCAGCGCGAATGGACGGAGCCAATCGGCTAAGACAGTTGTGGCATATTACACTGCCAGCTATTCGCAGCACAATCGTCATTTTGCTTATTTTGCGGCTCGGCACGTTTCTCGATTCCGGGTTCGAGCATATTTTCCTCATGCTTGCTCCGACGAACCGCGATGTAGGCGAAGTATTCGACACGTATGTGTACGTGAAAGGCTTGACGCAGGCCCAGTACAGCTACAGCGCGGCAGTTGGCTTGTTCAAATCCTTTATCGGCCTCATTCTGGTGCTGGGAGCGAACTGGATGGCCAAGAAGTTTGGGCAGGAAGGGGTTTACTAGCGCCATTATGAGAGCAGGAGGAGAGGACAATGAGCCAGGATCAGTCTTATGTTCGCGTTGACAATACGCTGGGCAACAAATTGTTTGACGGCGCCAATTTCATCGTGCTGACGATTATTGCTTTGGTGACGGTACTGCCGTTCATTTATATTTTGGCTGTATCTTTTACGAGTCCAGAGGAGGCGGCAAAAGGGGGCTTTATTCTTTTCCCGAAGTCGTTCTCGCTGTCGGCTTATCAATATATTTTCTCGACCGATACGCTGATGCGCAGCCTGCTCGTCTCGATTTATGTGACAACGCTCGGCACGGCCATCAATCTGCTGTTGACCTGCCTGATGGCCTATCCGCTTGCAAAGCAGACGCTGCGCGGGCGGCAGCCGATTTTAATGGCGGTGCTGTTTACGATGCTGTTCAGCGGCGGGCTCATTCCGACTTATTTTGTCGTAAGCGGCATGGGGCTGACGAATACGCTGTGGTCGCTGATGATCCCGAATGCCATAAGCGCGTTTAATCTGATTGTGCTGAAAAACTTTTTTCAGCAAATTCCCGATGGGCTGGAGGATTCTGCGCGAATCGACGGCTGTACGGATGTCGGCGTGCTGTTCCGAATTGTTATCCCACTATCGATGCCTGCCATTGCGACCTTTGGCATGTTTTATGCGGTATCGCATTGGAACCAGTTTTTCAGCGCCATCATTTATATTAATGACAGCGATAAATGGCCGGTACAGGTGCTGCTGCGGGAAATCGTTATTTTGGCGCAAAGCCGGATCGGCGATACCGGATTCGATGAGACGGCGATTCAGCCGCAAACGATTCGGATGGCGGTCATCGTATTTGCTACGATTCCGATTTTGCTCGTGTATCCGTTTTTGCAAAAGCATTTTGCCAAGGGCGTTATGCTCGGTTCGGTTAAAGGGTAAGGGCAGGCAGTTAGTCAGCTAGGGCGCGTCTGAAAACTCATCTTCATGGAGCTACCTCAACAAAATCATCACAGAAGCCAGAAAGGCAAAGCTCAAAAAGTTTCGGGAAAGCTTATCATAGCGTGTTGCGATCCCGCGGAATGGTTTGAGTTTGTTGAAAAAAACATTCCACGACATGACGTTCTTTATATTGTAGCCTCAAGGCATTCGCCAAGGCAGATGAGACAAGGGTTTCCTCGTACCACCAAATACGCGCTCCTCCTACTTCGTAGGGGGAGTTTTTCATTTATTTTCACAAGCATTACATGTAATTTTTTAGTGTTTTATATTCATTTTATGGTAATTATATCCGACAATAGTACTAGATAGGATATTGCTTTTATGGGTATTTTTCTCTTATTAAGCAAAGAAAGTGGGTGCGACTTTGTCTGAGTTTATAGATGAGGCTTTTCTTGAGATGCAGCAAGAGCGGGAACGGGATGCTCGAAGGCAGGCGCTGGAGGAGCAGCTGTCCACTCCGAATGTCGTTGCAGGGATACAATCCGGCCTTCTTGTTTTAGGAGCAGAAGAGCTGCATTTTACGGAAACGATGTTGTTGGATGGGAAAATAAGCTTGCGCATTCCTGTGTCCTTTTCTCCTATGCCTGAGGAATATGTCGCTATTAAGTATCCCGCAGCGCGGCGTCCCAAGTCTATTTTTACCGACGATAGTTTATGCATCAATGTCAATGTGAATCCAACAGAAAACCGGATGTACAACGATGAGATGAAGAAAATGCATACGGAATTGATGGGTATGCTCGGGCGGATGCAGCCGAATGCCTCTTGGCTGGGGCAAGGTGTGCTTAAGCTCGGAGAGTGTATGGACTTTTATCATGAAAAACAGGTCATCGGAGAAGAGCAAAAGCAAATTGGGTTTTACGAGTGCATCACTCCTGCGATGGATAGCAGCATTTATAGTCTGACTTTCTTTATCGCTTATGAAGAGAAGGGACTATTTTTCAGCGTGAATTGCACGGAGAAGCATATGAAGCTTTGGCGTCCCATTGCCCATGGCATTATGGCCTCTCTTCGGGTTTGCGTGCCAGATAGGGAAGGAGGATTAGGAGATGAATGAAGGAGAGGCTGTAAACTCGCATATTAAAATTACACCTTTTGCGGTGGAACGGCTGCATGAGTTGAAGATTGTGAAAGCCATCAATGAGCATGTGCGATTGACTTTTTCAGGAATCGTACCTGAAAGCAGCAGGGACAGCTACGTGCATATGGCCGATGCGCAAACCTCGATTAAGGTCACAGATGTCGATGAGCAGGGAAATCAAGTGACGCTATTTCATGGCATGGTTCTGAGTGTGCAGATTTTGCAGGCGAATGGCGTATATACGATTCGGGCGGAGGCTGTATCGCACACGTATTTATGGGATGCGGCACCGAAGGATAGGTCATTCCAGAACAAAGGGCTGTTGTATGAACAGCTAGCCAAGCAAATGACCGGCGATTACGCCAGAGCGCAGGTTGTTGATTTTGCATCTGACGGAGCGGCGATTGGCCATATGGTGCTTCAGTATCGGGAGACGGATTGGCAGCTGCTCAAGCGGCTGGCGTCCCATTTTCACACGGGCCTCGTACCCGTTGCAATGGATGAGCGGGCTTTGTGCTATATCGGAGTACCGGAGCTGGGCAGCAGAGGGGAATTGTCCGTTTATAATTACCGCGTGCATAAGCGAATGGATTTGTACCATCAAGCGATGCGCAGCCGTATTCCGAACGTAACGGAGCATGATTTTGTTTTTTATGAGGCGCAGTCCGAGCAGGTACTGGATATCGGGCATGAGGTGGCGTTCCAAAATAGAAAATTGGTTGTAAGCAAGGTCGTGCTTATCCTCGAAAAATCGGTGCTGCTGAGGCGGTACACCCTCGCTCCGAAAGGCGGTTTGTCGCTGCCCAAGCAGTACAACACCGACATTGTTGGGGCTTCCATTCAAGGAACGGTTCTTGCGGTGAGCCGCGATCAGCTGAAGGTTCATCTGAATATGGATTCGGAGCAGGATGAAGGAGCAGCTTGCTGGTTTCCTTATTCCACGATTTACGCGTCGGCGGATAATGCTGGTTTTTACTGTATGCCGGAGCAAGGCGACGATATTCGAATTTATTTTCCGACCCATAAGGAGAAGGATGCACTAGCTATGAGCTCAGTGCCGAAGCCCGGACCGGAAGCAGGCGACGGAGCGGGTGCAACTGGCGGCTCAGGTTCGGCGGCAGGAAGCGCTGCAGTCGGCGGGGCTGGGGGAGGCTCAGTTGGAGCAGCTGGCAGCGCGGCCGGGGGCGGCGATCCCATGGATAATCCGGAAATCAAAACGATAAAAACCAAAAACGGGAAAATGATCGTGCTCGCCCCCGATCAAATTACGATAACGGGTGAAGGCGTATCGATTGTATTGAGCGATGCGGACGGCATTACGATTATGAGCAGCAAAGATGTCAAAGTGACCGCTGTGGAAAATGTGACGATCCAGTCGAAAACGCTAGTTATCGCCGCCAGTGAAAAAGTAGAGATGACCTGCAAGGGAAGCTCGCTGCTCATTGAGGAGGATATCGTGCTGAAGGGCAATCAGGTGCGCAACAACTAGATAGAAAACCGCACATAATCCGCTTGAAAGAGGTGAAGCATGAACGCTTTTAAACAGGGGATCGAGGCTGGCGAGGAGGAGCTTGCACCACTGCGCGCTCAAATGCTGGCGCAGCTGGACAAGCTCTGGCGCAGTGGAATGGATGCGCATATCGAAGAGCTTAAAGCAGTCTTTCGTGCTTTATGCTTGCGTATCAGCGAGCAGCAGACGCGAGGGGAGAAGGGGCCAATTGGCTACATTCATTTCTCCTATTTACGGTCATGGCTTATGCAGGGGGAGCTGAAATATGCACTGGAAGCCTATGACGACACTTGGTATATGGACCGCTGCGAATGTATAGAGCTTTATGAATGCGACTGGCTGTATCCATACTTGGAGCGCATGGAAGAGGGGGCTATGGCAGCACGCCCGTATACGCAACATGGCGCAGCGTTCGATTCCCGAACGGTCAGGCTTCGTGAAATCGTGACGCTGCATCAATATGTACGCGAGTGGCTGCGCCGAGCGCTTCCGCAGCTGCTAGCGCTGCCGGAATTTGCAGCCGTGAAGCGAGCTGAAATATTGCGAATTCGAACAGGCGAATACAAGGATTATAGCGAGCAGCTATGGATGGAGGATCTGGCAGTCAAGGATGCCAAGGCTGTGCAGGAGTGGCTGGAGCAAAAGCACCCTACCGCCTATATCGCGTGCGATTTGCGAAGCTTGGATTTGAGCGGCGGAAATTATGCCGACATTGATCTCAGGCACAGCCACTGCACAAGCGGGAATTGGAGCAACGCCATAATGGAGCGTTCTACCTGTATCGGAACCGACTTTAGCGGTAGCAAGCTGAGCGGTACTAATCTCAGTCAAAGCTTATTGTTTGACGCAGACTTTAGCAGCTGCAAGCTCGGCGGTGCTTCGTTTCGGGAAGCGGCTGGCGGGAGACAAGTCGTACGGGATGGCATGGTTCTTGGTTTTAGAGGCATTAGCTTTAGGGATGCAGATTTAGAGGGAGCTGATCTGCTGTATGCGGACTTTTATAACGCCGACTTTAGCGGAGCTTGCATGAACGGGGCTTTGGTCATGAGCAGCGATGCACATAAATGGCAGCTGAGTGAAGAACAGAAGCGAAATATTCGGTGGATGGTAGAGGATGAAAGCGGGGTTCCTGTCCCGGCTGACGCCTAACGATCAGGACACCTACAACATTCGGGGAGGTTACGAGGAGCAAATGCATTATTTTATGCTGAAGCAGGATGAGCAGATGCGTCAGGTGATGGAAATTGAACCGAGAAGCGGAGGAGACAGCAGGGAGCACAGCAATTTATATGTTAGGGAACATGCAGCATTTGCTTTCACAGATTGGAGCGATAAGCCGCAGCGAATCGTTTCTGACCGGGTAAAGCGGCTGCTGGAGCTGTATGAGCTGGATCTTCGCAGCAGCGCGGTCATTTTGAATGCACGGGAGGCACAGCGGCAGGAGCTGTACTGGCGCATTGATCCGCCCGAGCGTGATCTTCTCTCTCATGCAAGCGAGAGGGATGCGATGGGCATATGGCGGAAAATCGTGCTGGATGCAGGCAAGCTTGCTTTAACCACCAGTAAGCTCTTTACTGCAGCAGGCTGCTGCTTTGTACATTTGGATGTGGCCGAGAGCCTGCTTAGGCGTGCCTGCACGGGTTTTATTTTAGTTCCGGCAAATATATCGCGTTCATAAGTAACTCGCTGTTATGTATGGTTCCGGGTGTTGGGGATGCGTTTGGCGCAGCGAAGATTGCGAGCAAAGTAGCAAAAAAGGTCGGCAAAGCCGTGCTGAAGCAGGGCGGTGAGAAGGCACTGGTGCTGGCGAAAAGCCAGATGGACAAGGTGCTGACTGCTGCGAAGAAGGTCAAGGGACAAGCGGACAATCTTCAAAAGCAGGTCGCGGACAAAATCGCAAAAATGCAGGAGCAGCTTGCGGACCAGACGAAGTCGCTGCTTGCGGCAGCTGCGAAAAATACGATGGTGAATAAAGGGCTGACCGCCTTGAATCATAAAGTATTGTCCAAGTTCGGTGGAACGAAGGGGCTGAAGGACAAGTTCTGCAAATGGGGCTTTGAGCCGGTCGATCTGATTACAGGGCGGATGATGAGCGAAGCGGAGGATTTTGCTTTTCCAGGACCGCTGCCGCTGAGCTGGGAACGGCGCTGGATCAGCGACAGCCGTCATAACGGCTGGCTTGGGCACGGGGGGCATCACGCTCTGGATATGCGCCTAAGTGTGATGGAGGACGGAATCGGCGTCCTACTCGGAGATGGGCGCGTCGCTTCGTTCGAGCTGCTGCATCGCGGCAAGATCGAGACGTTTAACCGATTGGAGCGTCTGACGCTGCGCCGTCTGGGGAAGAATTATGCGCTGTATGACCACGAGAGTCGGTTGACGTATTATTTTGAGCCAGCGGTAATCACTGAAACGATGAGGAATAAGGAACAGGCGCAGCCTAAACGGAAGCTTGGGTCCGCTTCAGGGCTTGCGCAACGCACCATAATGGAGCCTGAACAGGAGATTATAGCGGGGAAAGGCTAACGACTGACGAGACCTGTCTCAGCGAAGCTGCCAGTAGAGTTTACGGGTAAGGATAACGCCTTTAAGCCATTGCGGGATGACGCTCCAGATGCGGGCAAATCAGCTCATACACTTGCCATTGATGAGCAGAAAGATGGGCAAGAGCCGTTGTACCGACTACACCGTGTGGAAAATGAATTTAGCCATCATATTGCCTTATCTTATGACGAATGTGGATTTATACGACAGGTGATGGACAGCGTAGGTCGGGAGCTGGAAGTGGAGACGGATCAAGTGGGGCGCATGACAGCTGTGACTCGTGTATATGGAAAAGGATACAGCCGCAAGCGGGACTTGCTGGTGCGCTACGCGTATAACGAAGCAGGTGATTTGATCGCGATCACGGATGCGCTCGGTCAAACCACGCATATCCGTTATGATCAGCATCTGATGGTGCGCAAGACGGATCGCAACGGCTACAGTTTCCACTGGCATTATGACGGTCCAACGACGGGGGCAAGATGCGTCCATACGTATGGTGATGATGGCTTGCTGGAAGGCAGAATCCGTTATGGCAACGGATTTAATGAGGTAGAGAATAGTCAGGGACACCGGACGGTATTTGAGTATGATGAGCGTTATTTTTGTACGCGTGTAGTAGATCCTTATGGAAATTCCGTGTCGAGCACTTATAATGATTTGGGTGATTTATTAGCGTTTGTAGATGAAGCAGGGAATGTAACAGAAAATGATTATGATGATAAAGGCCAACTTCTGAAAAGCATACAGCCTGACGGAAGCGAATGGGCTTTAAGCTATGATGAAGCCGGACGAATCAAGGAAATACTCAATCCTGAGGGTGGCTCTCGCATATGGCAATACGACCAACAGGGACATGTTGAGCGAATGCGTGGAAGTGATCTCGGAACGTCATTATTCTTTTATAATGACCAACATCTGCTAAGTGAGATTCGCAATGAGCAAGGTGACTCTACCACTATGCATTATGATGAGGATGGTAATGTAACGCAGATCGTGCTGCCGGATGGGAGCAGCGAAGAATGGCAATATAATCATCGCGGTGAGTGTACGCAATCGAGAAGTCCGCTAGGGGCGAAGAAAACCTTTTATTACGACAAGCTGGGTCGCATAGTGAATAGTGAGTTGCCAGACGGCAACATTATAAAATTGTTTTATGATGCCTACGACGAAATTGTACAGGTAGAAGATAACGACCACTGTGTTGTATTTACTTACACGCCGCTGGGGGATCTGACATCACGAGAAGAAAAAGGTCGGCGCATATCTTTTGGCTATAACGCAGAAACAGAGTTGACTGCGGTTATAAATGAAAACGGTGAGCGTTACACGTTTGAGCGAGACAGGAACGGCAATATTTTGCGTGAAACGGGCTTCGATGGGCTGAAAAGAGAGTACGAGCGTAATGCGAGTGGACAAGTGGTTAGAGTGAAACGTCCAGGAAATAAATGGACAGAGTATGACTATGATGCAAGTGGACAAATTGTGCGAACGACGTACAGTGATGGGCTGGAAGAAACCTTCCGTTATAACCGTTTAGGAGAGATGCTGGAGGCGCGAAATCCGTTTGCGGCTTTGCGCTTTGAACGGGATAAGGCGGGGCGTATCCTTCAGGAATGGAGAGACCAATATGTGGTTTACAGTCGCTATGATGCCTTAGGAAATCGCGTGGAATTAAGCAGCAGCTTAGGCGTACAACTTGAGTTGGAGCGTGATGAAGTCGGTCAGGTTAAGGGTATGGTGACTAAGCAGCAACTTCAGACAGAGGAGTCTAAGTGGACATCCCGGATGAAGTATAATGCATTAGGCCAAGAGATAGAACGGTTACTGCCGGGTGGTGTCATAAGCGAGTGGCAATATGATACAACAGGGAGACCTGTCAGGCATAGCGTGAAAACAGGAGGAAGGGAGAGTCGAAGAAGAAATTACAATTGGGCGACCAATGATCGCTTAACGACAACGAATGATGAGTTGGATAATATTCGAATTTCCTATCAGCATGATCCTTATGGAAATCTGATTCGATCATCATCTAATCAGCCCTATGACTGGCATCGTTTGTTCCGTGTCACAGACCAAGTCGACAATCTATACGGTGACCATTCCCGGCAGGATAGAACCTATGGTGCGGGAGGGAGATTGCTTAGCTGCAACGGAGCCACCTATAGCTATGATGACGAAGGGAATTTGAGCCAGAAGACGAATGCAGATGGGACGTATTGGAGCTATGCGTATTATGGAAATGGGCTGCTTAGCAAAGTGGTACGTCCAGATGGGGAAGAAGTTACGTTTACGTATGACAGCTTGGGACGAAGGATAGAGAAGTGTTTTAATGGTAGGGCACATGGTTATGTATGGGATGGGAATAATATCCTGCATGAATGGAAGAATAACATAGAGCAAGGAGAGGGCATACCTTCAAATGAGGCGTTGGATTCGATTTCTTTTACTTCTGTAGGTAAAGAAGCTTCTGCTGAAAACTTGATCACTTGGGTATTTGAGGAAGGAACCTTTCGTCTAGCGGCGAAAATAACTAGCAATGGCACGTTTAGTATAATAACGGATCAACTAGGAACGCCAGTAGAGATGTACGATGAGAGGGGAGAACGAATCTGGTCATGTGAATTGGACATATATGGTGGCATCCTTTCGCTAGGAGTGAAAGGAAAACGTGAAGAATGTCCATTCCGTTACCCAGGACAGTATGAGGATGAGGAAACGAAGCTGTATTATAATCGTTTTCGCTACTATTCGCCCCATGAAGGCATATATATTTCGCAAGATCCTATTGGGTTAAACAGTGGTGTTTATAATTTGTATGCCTATGTTTCTGATCCAAATATCATTATTGATCCGTTTGGCTTAGATTGGAACTACCGTCTAGTTAACAAGGGAGGGCACGCATATTACTTTGGTCGTGCATCTGATAAACAGACAATGAGGGATGTTGCAAGGAGACATTCCAAAAACAAAGGCTCTGACGGCTATCGATTTGGCCAAGGAGATAAGATGGAGCGAGTAACTGAATTTGGTTCCAAAATAGATATGGTAAGAGGAGTTGAGCAAAGAGGAGTTGAGGAAAATAAACTATTGGGTAGGAAAAGTGTTAATGTTAGAGGCAATTTGATTGATGGAATTGCTAAAACAAAACAAAAAACGACTACTGGTCAGAGAAGGCTTTTAAAAGCAGATGATTTTCTTAATGGGGTAAAAGTGAGTGGTCTACCTAGTCTAGATGATTTAAGCTATAAAGAGTTTAAATGTAAGAAGTAGTCTTGAGGGGGAGAATGAATGAACGTAGACAAAAAAGCTTTAAATATTTTTTTGACCTACGATCCTTTGAAACCAGAGGATACATCACAAGAAGAGTATGAGTATGCTAAACAAGCAGGATTGATGTTTGATAAAGTGGAACTGACACATGATTATGTTATTGAACAAGCAGTTAAAGAAGCGGAAAAATGTGATAAAAGACATGTAACTGATTTGTTTTTAGCTAGTTTAAGCACAAACCGACTAGAATGGCGGATTGGATTATCTGCATTTTCCATTGTACGTGTTTCCCCGGTTCATCCATTTAAAGGGGATAGTCGATATTGTGAGGTTTGTTCTGAATCCGCTAATAGCCTTGTCGATCTAACTTTTGTGAATCAAATTAGATATAAAGCAGGAGGGGTTATTTCGGATAGTATTTACGATTTTCCTTTCCTACTAGAGCAGCATAATAAACTAACTAGACAAAAACCCACGGAAGCAGATTTTCAAATATTCAAGTCCATATTGCAAATTCTTTTGAATGCGGAGCCTAATGAGGGGCCTTCCAAAATAGAAAAGAAATTAAAGAAAGTAGAGGGATTTAAATCTACTGGGGAAAGCAGAAAGGCCCTGTTAGATACGCTTGGCATATGCAGTATTTTAGAGACACCAGATCATAAAGGATTTCTTAATGGATTCACTTATTTAGGGACTGCGCCAAGATTTAGACATAGCTCCGATTGGCTATATCCCGTGGACTGGTGGAAAGGGAAGGATGGAATTAATAAAGAAGCATTTAACTTTTGGTTCGGTGATTATACGGAGTTAATCGAAGTGATAGCGGAGCAGTAGAACCCAAAAAACCTTGCAGAGGTCTAAGCCACTGCAAGGTTTTTTTGGATGAATAGGTAGATGCTTTTTATGTCGGAAATTCCTAGCACAGCTTTTGGTCGGACTTGCCGTAGAAGGCAAGGTCATTATGGTTGCTCCGAAAAAAGCGAAGGTACATCTGGATATCAATTCGCAGCAGCCCTAGCAGGGGATTATTGCGGGGAAAGGCTACCGGCTGACTAGACCTGTGCCAGCGAAGCCGCAAGTAGAGTTTGCGGGTACATCAGCCAATGCACTTGCTGCTGAGGAGCAGAGAGATGGACAAGAGCCGTTGTATCGACTGCACCGAGTGGAAAATGAATTTAGCCATCATATTGCCTTATCTTATGACGAATGTGGATTTATACGACAGGTGATGGACAGCGTAGGTCGGGAGCTGGAAGTGGAGACGGATCAAGTGGGGCGCATGACAGCTGTGACTCGTGTATATGGAAAAGGATACAGCCGCAAGCGGGACTTGCTGGTGCGCTACGCGTATAACGAAGCAGGTGATTTGATCGCGATCACGGATGCGCTCGGTCAAACCACGCATATCCGTTATGATCAGCATCTGATGGTGCGCAAGACGGATCGCAACGGCTACAGTTTCCACTGGCATTATGACGGTCCAACGACGGGGGCAAGATGCGTCCATACGTATGGTGATGATGGCTTGCTGGAAGGCAGAATCCGTTATGACAACGGATTTAATGAGGTAGAGAACAGCCAAGGACACCGGACGGTGTTTGAATATGATGAGCGTTATTTTTGTACGCGGTTGGTGAATCCGCTTGGCGGTATCTATGCCTATTCGTACAATGACCAGGCCGATTTAATAAGTGAAACGGATGAAGATGGCATTCAGACTGCGTATGAATACGATGAGCAAGGTCAATTGACGAAGCAGATGGAGATGGAGATGGATGGCAGTGAATGGCGCTTCGCTTATACGGAGAAGGGGCAACTGCTGAAGGTGATTGATCCAGAAGGCGGCATGCAAAGCTGGAAGTATGATGCAAATGGGAATGTGTTGGGAATTTGCGGAACGGATGGGGCAACAACTGCCTTTCAATACGATGAGCAGCATCGTTTAATCGAAGTTAAAAGTCCACTCGGGGCGACTGCGAAGTTCGGTTATGACGAGCAATACAATTTAATTGAAGCCATTTCTGCGAATGGAGCGATCAGCCGCTGGACGTATGATCATCACGGGGCATGTTTGAAAGAAAGCAATGCTGCGGGAGCTAAGCAAATTTTTGCGTATGATGCCTTGGGAAGAGTGACGCAGATCAGTTTGCCGGATGGCGATGTGATGAACCTGCAATACAATGCCTATGACGATGTCATTCTAGCAGAAAATAATCAGCAGCGCGTACGATTCGGGTATACCCCACTAGGCAAGCTGCGCTGGCGAGAGGAAAAGAACAGACGGGTCGATCTTCTTTATAATCAGGAAGAGGAATTGGTCGGCGTTGTAAATGAGCGCGAAGAGCTCTATGAGCTAGAGCGTGATGCGAACGGTCAGATTGTAAGGGAGATTGGTTTTGATGGACTGGTCAGAAGCTATGCGCACAGCCCAGGCGGATTGTTGAAACGGATTACACGACCAGGCAACCGCTGGACAGCCTTCCGCCATAATCTGCAAGGTCAGATTACACAAACGGAATATAGCGATGGTTGGAGGGAGACATACGTCTACAACCGGATCGGTCATTTGCTGGAAACGACGAATCCACACACGACTGTGAAATTCGAGTATAATGAAGCCGGACAACTGATGAAGGAATGGCAAGACGACAATTGGGTCGCGAGCGAATACGATAAGCAGGGTAACCGGATAGCCATGAGCAGCAGTTTGGGCGCGCAGCTTACGATTGACCGAAACGAGATAGGTCAGGTTAAGCGGATGGAAGCACAGCAAGCGCATCAGGAGCAGCGAGGGAATAATTCTTCTACGAGGGAAAATACTTCATGGCAAGCCCGAATGAAATATAATGCGTTGGGGCAAGAAATCGAGCGTTTGCTGCCGGGAGGCATGATAAGTAGCTGGCAATACGATGCTGCTGGTCGTCCCGAGCGCCACAAGGTGAAAGCAGGAGGGAGCGAAAGCCGGAAGAGTACGTATGAATGGGGCATCAACAATCGGTTAAAGTGGATTAAGGATGAACTGAACGGTAAGCGAGCGGCGTATAGCTACAATGATTTTGGTGATCTGGTCGGGTCGGATAGCAGCGAGAACTTCAGTAGGCTTTTTCGGCATACGGATGAGGTTGGGAATTTGTATGGAGACCGATTTGAGCCCGATCGGGAATATGGTTCAGGTGGTCGCTTACTAAGCATGAAGGGGACGCGCTATCGCTACGACGAGGAAGGGCAATTAGTTGAAAAGCTCGAAGCGGGAGGAAAGCGCTGGCAATACGATTATTATGGAAATGGAATGATGAGCAGGGTCGTACGCCCAGACGGGCAAGAAGTAACATTTAAGTACGATCCGCTAGGAAGACGGATAGAAAAGCAATTTGCAGGTATGGTAAACTGTTATGTGTGGGATGGGAATCATATCCTGCATGAATGGAAAAAGGAAAAAGTCGAGGAAGCAGAAGTTGCGAGCGCGATCTCTGAGTCATTGATAACGTGGATTTTTGATGAGGGGACGTTCCATCCAGCGGCGAAAATTACGTCTGAGGGCACGTATAGCATTATAACGAATCATTTAGGGACGCCCGTGGAGATGTATGATGAGAACGGGACGAAAACGTGGTCGTGTGAGTTGGATATCTATGGGCAAATTCCTTGGTATAATCTGCAAGGAAAAAGAAACGCTTGTCCATTCCGTTACCCGGGACAATATGAGGATGAGGAAACGGGATTGTACTACAACCGCTTCCGCTATTATTCGCCGGAAGAGGGCATGTACACGCAGCAAGATCCGATCGGACTAGCGGGCGGGATTAGGTTGTATGGGTATGTGTTAGATCCGAATGTTTGGATCGATCCGTTAGGTTTGAAATCAAAATCAGTGAATGATGCTATAAATAGTTTAATACAAGGAAGACTTGAAATATCTGTGAAATCTAGAAAGGAAGCAGAATTGATACTGTATCAAATGCAATTATTTAAAGGTTATACCAGTTCTTCAGGATTTGATCCATCTTCAGCTAAGACATGGTTTTGGAAAAACACAAGTATAGAGAAAAGGAATTTTTACCATTGGGATGATAAGTGGGTATTTAACAACATACTTAAAGAGTATGTTATTGATGTCCATGATCCTTTTAGTAAAAATCCAGAATTATATAAACACGCTAGAAATCCACATCTTCAATTTCATAATCATGATGGGGGCACTCAACGTGTTTTTTGGGATGATTTTGAAAATCCTAATACGTGTAAAAAAGGATGATTTGAGTTGAGAAAACTTGAAGAAAAGCTTTGGTATGGTGTATTTGTACACAATTCATATAATGTTATAGCACAAGAATTAGAGAGTTGCGAAAAAAATTATAGGAGATTTGCTGCGGTTTATATAATGGAGAAAAATTTAGAAAGAGAGGATTTATTAGAATTAATTAAGGACGGATTGGGAAGCAAATATCTAATGATAATAATTGATATATCGAATGAGTATATAGAAATCTTTAATAACTCTTGGGATTCTGACTTATATGAAAGAGATTTAAAGGTAGTCTTCTCAAGACCAGTAGAGAATGAACTATCTTTATATGAAAGTTGTGAAGAAATGAATGTGAATCCAGAAGGATTTGTAACACCATGGAAATGTGATTATATTTTTGATTAGTACCAGTGTTTGTTTCATAAATAATTTATGAACATGAGTGATCTTGTTGAAAATGGCAGATGCAATGAATACTTATAATCATGCTTTAAACATAATCAAAGAATTTGGTTTTTCAATTTCTGTTTTAGATCACGAAGAATTGTTTGATTGGGAAGCGAAAAAGGAGAGTAATACATTTATCGCTTCTGATCCATTGAGATTGCTGGGTTTAATTTTAATTGGAACAGAATACGGAGAAGAATGGAATGGTATGAACATTCCTAATCACTATGATTTGATCTTGGATGGGCACTATAAAGATAATGCTTAAATCGACAAGGTTTTAGTTTCAAAATCTAAAGGGATCAAATTTAATCAACATATTTATGAGTTAAAAAACCGCGCTCACTTTGGTATTATCCCCTTTAAGTAGACACTTAAAAAAACCTTCATGATATGATGAGGGTTTAAGTGACACTTGGAGGGGATATTTTTATGGCGAAAAAAGGGCAAACATTCCAGGCGTGTACAGAAGAATTCAAAAGGAATGCAGTTAGAGTGTATTTAGAGGGTTCTTCAAGTTATAAGGTGGTAGCCGAACGCGAAGGGATTCGGAATGGTTCACAACTGAAGGTATGAGTGAAAAAGTGGCAAAATGGAGAATCGTTCGACTGTATCAGCTAAAGCAGCGGCAAGGCAGCCGCATCTTCGTCCCGGCAAATGGGATAAGGTGCGCAGCCTTGCCGCTGTTTGCATAACCGGGCAAAGGAACGCTTATAAACGCAATTGGTTGAAAAAATGAAAGTATTGCTTCTGAATCTTTATTGTAATTATTAAGATTGTATATAGAATAGGACGTGTAAATGAAAACAGCTAGAAACATCCCGTTGATATTGCTATAGAAAAGCTATTGAAATGAAGGGGGATGGAAGATGTTGAACGTTTTAGTAGTGGATGATGAACCAAAGCACAGAAGAGGGTTATCCCGGATGCTTAAACATTTAAGGCCGGAATATACCATTTATGATGCGATGGATGGGGCGGAGGCGCTGCAAAGCATGAGCGTGCATCCCATTGATTTGGTGTTCACAGATATTCAGATGCCGATTATGGATGGCCTCGAATTTATGGAGCATCTCATCGAACGCGGGGGAAGCGAATGCATTATTATAATGAGCGCTTATTCGGACTTCGAATACGCGCAGCGTGCTCTGCAATTAGGAGCTAGCGATTATTTGCTGAAGCCGGTTGAAGAACAAAAAATCGTCCAGCTGCTCGCGAAAACCGAAAATAAAATGCACGCTATACGCCTCGCCTCCGTGGAGGCTTCCCTTGCCGAATTGTTTGAAGGATTGCCGGATAAGGACGATTATCAGCGGCTTGAAAGAGCCTTTCCCGCTGTTAAGCAGGGTATGGTTATGGCCGCAGTGCTGAATTCGAAAATCGGGACTGGCGATCGCAAATGGATGCTGAGTGAGCTCAAAGCGAAGCTGGAAGCAGCCTTGAAGGCGCAAGGATTTTCCTTCGCTTTCTACCAGTCTGATAAGGTGCTTCACACCATGATCATTAGCGGGGAAAACGCACCAATCGTCACCCCCGAATGGGAAGGCAGGCTGCGAATGCTCATCCGCCATTTCTCTGCCCAGCATGCAGCCGAATTAACGTTTGGCTTGGGGAGCAGCTTCACCAGTTGGGAGCATGAAGCCAGGGAATCTTTTAAACAAGCTAATCTCGCCTTACAAACGCGATTTTACAAGGGCGGAGGCGTTCTGCTCGAAGCCGAGCAAATGAATGACAGCAGTCATCGGGCGCTGCTGAAGCTAGAGGTGCGTTTTTTGACAGACGCTGTTGTATCGGGCGATAAGCCCGGCATTCGTTCGTATTTGGATTCCATCATTAATCAAGCGACCGCAAGCAGCTTCCCCCAGCCTGAAAAGCTAGTATATGCCATCGCTGCTGCTATCCATCATTTAACCTCCTGCTTAATGGAAAAAGGGCTGCTTTCTTTCAATAGCACGGCATTGGAGGAAGCGCTGCTGCAATGCCATACCGTCGAGCAATTAAAAAATGCGGCTCAGGCATGGATTTTCGAGTTGGCCGATTGTTTGGATAATCGAACCTCTTATCGCAGCGAAGCTATCATTGTTGCCTGCAAAGCCTATATTGAAAACCACTATGACGAAGAATTGTCCCTCAGTACGATCGCTGCGAAATTTCATTTTAATGCTTCTTACTTTTGTTTGTTATTCAAAACGCATACCCATACGACCATTAACCAATATATTATGCAAACGAGAATGAAGGCTGCCGCCGGACAATTGTTGCAAACCTCGCAAAAGGTGTACCAAATTGCCGAAAACGTCGGATACAAGGATGTAAAATATTTCATCCGGCTGTTCCGCAAGGAATATGGCAGCAGTCCAGAGGAATATCGTCATTTATCTGCTTCTCGTTAAAGGAGGGGGTTTAGCTGCGTACGCCTTATTTTTTACATCGCTTTCAAAAGTATTTTAGCTTTCGGTCTAAGCTTTTGCTCACCTATGCGCTCATCGTCACGCTGCCGCTCGTCATATTGAGCTCAAAATATTTTTATTCCAGCAGGGAATTTGTTTCGGATTTTGCCCGGCAAAACCTTTATTCGATCGTGAAGCAGAACAATGAAATCATTGATGAAGAGCTTTCGCGGGTGGAAGAAAGCAGTCTGGCCATGTTCGCCGATCAGGTGCTGTATGAGCAATACTTGCATGCGGACCCAAAGGACGAATACAGCATGATTACGATGGAGAAAAAAGTGAATCAAGTCATCAGCAAATATTTCCTCGATTTAAATCAAATCTACTCGATTCATTTGATGACGAGCTATGCGAATATCGGCACGTCTACTTTTATTCCGTATCAGGATTTTAATAAGACCGCTTTATATCAAAGGGCATGGGCAGGAAACGGGGGGATGGCATGGGTGCCGACGTTTTCATTCGATCGGATGTTTGACCGGAAAACGAGCCAAGTGAGGCCGCCAGAATATGCCCATCTATTGTCGGGTGTACGCCTGCTCAAGTTGTTTCAGATTAATAATAGCGAAGTGATCGAGCTGCAAGGGAAGGCTGAGCTGCCGGTGCTGGTCGTGACCTATAATCCTGAGATGTACGGCGCACATTTGTCGGGAGCACTTCCTGCTGATGGCGCTTCTTATTTTATTATGAGTGCGGAAGGCGAGCCCATATCTGGCACGGATATGTTTAAAGAAGCCCGCCTCGGCAAGCCCGCATGGCTCGATGAGATCGCAGCGATGAAAAGCGGCACGATAACCGTTATGCAGGATGGAAAGCCGCTGATCGTTTGCTTTGATACGTCTAAAGTAACGGGCTGGATATCGGGCATTACGATTTCCCCAGGAAAGCTCATGGCCTCTTTTTTGCCGGAAATAAAATCCTATACGCTGTACTTGGCTGTATTTCTGCTTATCGTATCGCTTCTGCTGGCTTATATATTCGCGAGCTCCATTACGAAGCCTATTCATCAGCTGCTGAAAGCGATAAAAAAGACAGGAGAGGGCGAATTTGATACTAGAATCCCCGTCGAGTCCTATAACGAGATGGGTTATCTCATTCACAAATACAATCAAATGAATGTGAAAATCAATCGATTAATCGAAGAAAATTACATCGTCAAGCTAAGGGAGAAAGAAACGCAAATTATGTCGCTGAATATACAGCTTAACCCTCATTTTTTGTATAACACCTTAAACATTATGAATTGGACCGCTTTGGAAAATAATCAGAAGGAATTAAGCAGCATGATCGTCAGCTTATCTGCGATGCTGCAATACACATCTGCAAATAGCCAGGACATAGGCGATTTCAATGATGATTTAAATTGGCTCAAGCATTATATTTTTATCACGGATCAACGCTTTGAAGGGAAATTTGCCGTTACCTATGACATTGCTCCCGAGCTTTATACATACACGGTGCCCAAGCTTTTTTTACAGCCCTTTGTTGAAAATGCGATCGTGCATGGCTTTGCCCATATTCATCGCGGCGGGCTTATTCACATTCGCGGCTGGCTGGAGGACAAGCAGCGCTGCTTCACGGTCGAAGATAACGGCATCGGCATTCCAGAGAGCCAAATTGCGTCTTTGACCGAAACGGAAAGCAGCTCGATCGGCATTCAAAATGTCGACAAACGAATAAAGCTTATCTACGGAGATTTATATGGCGTTACCATTCATTCCCAGCCTCAACAGGGCACGGTGGTGAAAATTCATTTGCCTATATAGAAAAAGCGAAGATCCTCCACCAATACAAAAATGTTCGAATTCTTTTTATAGCGGCTCTTATTTACAATAAAACTATAAACCATTTGTAAATATGATGGAGGGCGAGCCAATGAAAAAAGCTAAACGTTTAACCGCATTAGCTTTGTCGGCAGTTTTTTCGATGACAGTCCTACTGACAGCCTGCTCCAGCGATGAAGGGTCTCCTGAAAATCAATCCGGCGTAAAACCACCGAAAGACGGCGAGCAGGTTACGCTTAAATTTTCCTTTTGGGGCGATACGATCGAGAAGAAGACGGTTACGGATGCGCTTAAGCGTTTTGAGCAAGAAACGGGCATCATCGTTGAGCCTATGCATGTGCCATCGGATTATTTGACGAAGCTGACGACGATGGTAGCCGGAAATGTGGCACCCGATCTCGGTTATTTGTCTTCTGGCGCGGCGCTCACCTGGGCAGAGGATGGAAAGCTGCTTAATCTCACCCCGCTCATTGAAGGCGATCCCGATTTTAAGAAGGAAGATTATTTAGATCAAATTTGGTACGATTACGCGCCTGGCAAGACGATCGGAATGAGCACGGCAGTCGAAGGCTACGGACTCATGTACAACAAGGATATGCTGCTGGACGCGGGCGTGGAGCTGCCTCCGACAGAAGCAGGCAAGGCATGGGACTGGGATACGTTTATCGAATATTCAAAAAAATTAACGCTGGATGACACGGGAAAAAATGCGCTGGACCCTGCCTTTAATCCAAATAAAATCAAACAGTACGGCTTCCAATATGATCCTTACAACATGATGGCAGCGGTTGTGTCCAATGGCGGCAACTTCTTAACGGAAGACGGCAAGGGCTTTGGACTAGTGGAGCCGGAAGCGATCGAAGCGATTCAAAAGCTTGCGGACTTAATGTATGTTCACCATGTTTCACCTACCCCGCTCCAAACGAAAAGCCTTCCCGATATGGCGCTGCAGACGAAAAAAGTCGCCATGACCGTATCTGGAAACTGGGCTCTGCAAGCATTCGCCGAACAGGACTTTAATCTAGGCGTAGGTGTTCTTCCCAAATTAAAAGATAGCAATACGCTGCTGGATGGCGCACCGACGGTCATATTCAGCTCAACCAAACATCCTGCGGAAGCATGGCTGCTTTATAAATATATGGCTGATCCGGAATCGGTGCTGCCGCTGATCGCAGGCGGATTGTGGATGCCGCTCAAAAAAGCGTGGTATACCGATCCAGAGCTGATCAGCAAATGGGCTTCAGGAAACAAAGCACATCCAGAGGGCTATACGGAATCCTTTATGAAGCAAACGCTGGAGAACGGCATACGGACGCCAGGCTTTGAGGTGAAAAATCTAGCTAAAATCAATGCGCTCGTCACGCCTGCCCTTGATTTGGTATGGACGGGCAAGGAAACGGCCGAGCAAGCGTTAAAAGGGGTTGAACCTAAAGTGGAGCCGCTGATTCAGGGCTATTACGGAAGGTAGCCAGGGGGATAGCCATTCGCCCGGAGAGGAGGTTTTTTTATCACTCGTAAACGCCGTATTGCGCTTGCTGGCATCCTGTTTGCCTTGCCCAGCATTTTGGGCCTGCTCACTTTCACCATTTTGCCGATGCTATCAAGCTTATTGCTAAGCTTCACGGATTATCGCATTGTGAATACGCCGAAATTTATCGGATTCGACAATTATACGAGGCTTTTTGATGGCACGGATCAATATTTTTACAACTCTTTAGCGGTTACTTTTAAGTACGTGATTTTAAGAGTTCCTCTCGGGCTTATGTTTTCATTTATCGTCGCCTTTTTGCTTAATATGGAGTTTATTCGCGGCAAGTCGATTTTTCGAACGATCTTTTATTTGCCCGTGATTGTCCCTGCTGTCGCTTCTTCAATGATTTGGATTTGGTTGTTCAGTCCTGACTTGGGACTATTCAACAGCTTTCTGGAAGCGCTCAATCTCCCAACTTTAAACTGGCTTTATTCAGAGGAGACGGTCGTTCCTTCTATTGTTCTTATGAGCCTTTGGGGGATGGGGAGCACGATCATCATTTTTCTGGCGGGCTTGCAAGGTGTACCGAGATCGTTGTACGAGGCGGCTATCGTCGATGGTGCAGGCGCCATGCGCAAATTTCTGCACATTACGATACCGATGATGACGCCGATTATTTTCTTTAATTTGATTATGGGGTCGATTGGCGCCTTTCAGGTGTTCACCGAAGCGCTCATTATGACCCAGGGCGGACCAAACAATGCGAGCTTGTTCTATAACTATTACATTTATCGGGAGGCCTTTTTATTTGGGGAAATGGGGCATGCTTCGGCGATTGCCTGGATTCTCTTTATTATCATCCTCATTGTAACGGCGATTTTTTTCCGGACTTCGAAATCATGGGTATTTTATGAAAGCGAGGTGTAGCCCATATGCTGAGAAGTCGCCGAATTTCGCAAATAATCGTCTATTTTTTCCTGCTCCTAGGAGCCGCTTTTTGCCTGCTGCCGCTGTTCTGGCTTATACGCAGCTCGCTCATGACGTCGTTGCAAATTTTTGAAATGCCGCCCAAGTGGATTCCTGCCCCGTTTCAATTTCAAAACTATGTGGAGGCGCTGACATCGATCGATTTCTTCCGCTTTTTCCGAAATACGCTGACCATTACGGTGAGCTGCTTGGCAGGAGCGCTGATCAGCAGCTCGCTTGGCGCGTATAGCTATGCCAGGCTGAGCTGGCCGGGGAGAAATATTTTTTTCTCCTTGCTGTTAGCCAGCATGATGCTGCCTAGCGCAGTCACCTTGATTCCTACCTTTATTGGCTGGCGATTGGTAGATCTCATTAATACGTATTTCCCGCTTATTATGCCGGTCTGGTTTGGCTCAGCGTTTGACATTTTTTTGCTTAGACAGTTTT
This sequence comes from Paenibacillus liaoningensis, assembly GCF_059609455.1. Lineage (NCBI taxonomy): Bacteria > Bacillati > Bacillota > Bacilli > Caryophanales > Paenibacillaceae > Paenibacillus > Paenibacillus liaoningensis. The sequence goes on along the minus strand of NZ_JCAALU010000019.1, from coordinate 55,220 downwards.
ATTCGAGCATTCCAAAAGATTTGGATGAAGCGGCGTATGTCGATGGAGCGGGCCCCTGGACTATTTTTTACCGCATCATTATCCCTTTGTCTAAGCCGGCTTTAATCGTCATTGGACTGTTTTCGTTTATGAATTCCTGGAATGATTTTATGGGGCCGCTCGTTTATTTGAACGAGGAAAGCAAATTTACGATGGCGCTTGGCCTCCAAATGTTTCAGTCGCTGCACAGTGCGCAGTGGCATTTGCTAATGGCCGCTTCCACCTTTGTCATTATGCCTGTCATCATCGTGTTTTTTATAGGGCAGCGTTATTTTATTGAAGGCATTACGTTAACCGGTATGAAAGGGTGATAACCAAATGAAAGCAAGCATGAGAATTAAGCAAGCGGCACAAGCTTTCGCATTAGGCGAGGTTAAGCTGCTGGAGGGGCCATTTAAGCATGCGATGGAAACGAATCGCCGTTATCTTCTGGAGCTTGAGCCAGACCGACTGCTGGCTAGATTTAGAGAATATGCAGGACTTGAGCCGCGAGCGCCGCAATATGGGGGCTGGGAAGCAGAGAGCTTGTCGGGACATACGTTAGGGCATTATTTATCCGCGTGCTCGATGATGTATAGCTCTTTGACAGAGGCGGAATTCAAGGAAAGAGTCGATTATATTACGGATGAGCTTGAGCTTTGCCAAAATAAGCATGGGGATGGTTATGTTTCTGGCATTCCGCGCGGCAAGGAAGTTTTCCATGAAGTGGCTTCCGGAAATATTCAATCCAAGGGATTTGACTTGAATGGGGCCTGGGCGCCCTTGTACACGCTGCATAAGTTGTTTGCGGGACTGAGGGATGCTTACCGGCTAACCGGCAATGAGAAAGCGCTCGTTGTGGAAAGGAAGCTTGCCGACTGGGTTGAAGGCATTCTCGCGCCGCTGTCTACAGAGCAAATGGAAGAAATGATGATTTGCGAGTATGGCGGCATGAACGAGGTTTTAGCTGATCTATATGCCGATACGAATGAATACAAATATTTAACGTTAGCCGAGAAATTTTGGCATAAGCTTGTCCTTGATCCGCTTGCTGAGCATGTGGACTGCCTGCCCGGAAAGCATGCGAATACCCAAATTCCGAAGCTGATTGGCCTAGCGAAGGAATATGAATGGACTAGCGACGAGAAGCGCCGGGATACGGCTGAGTTTTTCTGGAACAGCGTCGTTCATCACCATTCCTATGCGAATGGCGGCAATAGCTTTGGCGAATATTTTGGCGATGCGGATTCGTTTAATGACAGGCTGGGGCCGCAAACGACGGAAACGTGCAACACCTACAATATGCTGAAGCTGACGAAGCATCTGTTTGAGTGGAAAGCATCAGCTGTGGAAGCCGACTATTATGAACGGGCGCTGTTTAATCATATACTCGCGTCCCAGCATCCGGAGTCTGGCGGCATGACGTATTTTTTGTCGCTGGCAATGGGCGGGCATAAAATTTTTGATGACAAATTCGACGATTTCACCTGCTGCATCGGCACAGGAATGGAAAGCCAGGCCAGCTATGGCAGCGCGATTTATTTTAAAGGGGAAGACCAACTGTTTGTGAACCAGTTTATCCATTCCGAGCTGGCGTGGACGGAAAAGGGCGTCACGCTGCTGCAGGAGACGGAATATCCGTTGGACGATGTGATAGGGCTCAAGCTATCGTGCGCGAAGCCTGTTCAGTTCAGTCTCAACATTCGCTATCCGGGCTGGGCGGAGCAAGGGGTTTCCATTGAAATTAATGGTGAACCGATAGCGGTTGACCAATCCCCTGGCTCCTTTATTGCGATCAACCGTTTATGGATCGACGGGGATTTGATTCGGGTTGTTATTCCGATGTCGCTAAGGCTGGAGGCTATGGCAGACAATGCCGATCGCGCAGCGATTTTTTATGGACCTGTGCTGCTTGCGGGTGATCTGGGGAGCCATGATGATCCCCATGCTTCCGAGTATCTTTATGCGCCTGTTTTGCTGGCAAAAGGGAAGCCGCTGGATACATGGCTGGAAGCTGTGCCTGGCAAAAGCTTGGCTTTCCAAAGCAAATTGGTCGGTTACCCCCGCAATGTGGAGCTTGCGTCATTTTACCAAATGGTTGACCGTTCCTATACCGTTTATTGGGACTTGTTCACGCCGGATGGCTGGGCAATAGCGGAAGCGGATTACAGAAAAGTGATGGAAAAGATGCAAAGGCTGGAGCAATGCACAATTGATTATGCGCAGCCAGGAGAAATGCAGCCGGAGCGTGACCATGATTTTAAAGGCGACAGCTCGACTCGCGTCGGCATGTTGAACCGCAGGGCATTCCGCATGGCGGGCCAAGGCGGGTGGTTCTCGTTCGATTTGAAGGTGAAGCCCGAAAGCGAAATGATGCTGGTCGTGACTTATACATCGGCACAAGAGATGCCGAATTGCGAGTTTGATGTCTGTTTGAATGGCGAGCTGCTGACAGAGGTGGAGGAAGGTTTTACGGAAGAGGATAAGTTCTATAATGTAAACTTCCCGCTCCCGGCTGCAGCACTTGCTGGTGCCGAGAAGGTAACCGTTACATTCCAAGGCAAAGAAGGAAAACGCATTCGCCGCGTATTCGGCCTTCGGATAGTGGATCGCGAGCAATATAAGCAGCTGGGCGTGCAAAGCGACTCTATTTAAAAGCATGGTGAATAGGCGAAGCGGAATGAAAGAATGGACTGGAGGGAGCGTGAAGCAAATGGAAGCCCAGCGGCTCAAGAGGATTAGGGAACAGCTGGAACGCGAGCAGCTAGACGGGATATTGATTGCAAGTCCATACAATCGCAGATATTTGACCGGATTTACGGGTACAGCGGGATTTGTGGCAATTACGAAGGATCAGGCACTGCTTATCACTGATTTTCGCTATACGCGTCAAGCGGCGCAGCAGGCGGTTGAATACGAGGTTATCCAGTATGCAGGCAAGCCATTTGAGCTTATTCGGGAAAAGCTGGACGAGGCGGGAGCCCGCAAGCTCGGGTTTGAGAAAACTCATGTGACATTGGCAGGCTATGAAGCCTACGAGGAATCTTTTAACGGACTAGAGCTTATCCCGACCCAAAATATCGTTGAAAAGCTGCGCGGCATTAAAGATGAGCGCGAGCAAGGGCATATTCGCAAGGCGATCGACATTACGGAAAAAGCGTTTGACCATATTTTAGGCGTCATGAAGCCGGGCCTATCTGAGAGGGACGTATCTGCCGAGCTCGAATATTTTATGCGTAAAAATGGGGCGACCTCTTCGGCTTATGCTACGATTGTAGCCTCCGGCCTGCGTTCGGCATTGCCGCATGGGCTCGCGAGCGACAAGCTGCTGGGAACGAACGAATTCGTTACTCTTGATTTTGGAGCGAGCTATGAAGGCTATTGCTCCGACTTGACTAGGACGGTGTTTATTGGCAAGCCGGAAGAGCGGCATAAAGAAATTTATAAGATTGTATTGGAAGCGAACGAGACCACCTTAAATGGACTAAAGCCGGGCATGACAGGCAAGGAAGGCGATTCGCTGGGACGGGACTGCATTGCTGGCTACGGGTACGGGGAGTATTTTGGCCATGGGCTCGGTCATGCGTTTGGCTTGGAAATCCATGAATGGATGGGCTTTTCCCAGAAGTCGGATGATGTTTTGCAGCCGGGGATGATTTTGACAGTCGAGCCTGGCATTTATATCCCTGATTTTGGAGGCGTCCGTATCGAGGATGATATTTTGATCACAGACACAGGCATTGAAGTGCTGACGAAGTCGAATAAGGAATTAATCGTTTTGTAATGTAGAAGGAGGTGGCCTCGTCCATGCATGCTGAATCTGCGGAAGTCGTCATCATTGGCGGAGGCATCATTGGGATGGCCATCGCCTATTATACGGCCAAATTAGGGATGGACGTTCTCGTTGTCGAGCGCGGGGAGATTGCGGGGGGAACCTCCTCCAAATGCGACGGCAATATTTTAGCCATTGATAAAGACCCCGGCTTCGACAGCCAAATGTCCTTGAAATCCCAGCAATTAGTCGCTGAACTGGTGCAGGAGCTTGATGAGGAGTTCGAGTATCGGGCACCCGGAAGCATTCTCGTCTGCGAGACGGAGGAAGAGATGATCGCTGCTGAGCGCTGGGTTTCCCGGCAAAAGCAGGCAGGACTCCCCTTTCGGATGCTCGATCAGAAGGACCTCAGAGACGAATGGCCTTATATGGCCGAGGATTTATTAGGCGGTTTAGAGTGTGCAACGGATTCTACGGTTAACCCCGTATTGCTAACCTACTCCTTGGCTGCAACCGCTCGCCGTCATGGTGCCCGTTTTCGAACGCATACGGCGGTGACAGCGATTTTGCTCGATGAGAAGCGGAGAATTCGGGGAGTAGAGACAGCGGCAGGCACGATTAAAGCGAAAATCGTCATTAATGCGGCTGGCGTATGGTCGAAGCTTATTGGACAAATGGTAGGTATCGATATTCCAATTGAGCCGCGAAAAGGCCATATCCTCGTCGCTGCCCGCTCAGCCAACATTGGGAAACGGAAGGTGATGGAATTCGGCTATTTGATTAGCAAGTTTGGCGGGAAGCGGCAAGTCGATCCCAAGTTCGAAGCGTATGGCATTGCCCTCGTATTCGAACCAACCGCTTCCCAAAACTTTTTAATCGGATCGAGCCGCCAATTTGCCGGTATGGATACCCGCGTGGATCAGGAGGTCATTCGGCTTATTGCGCAGAGAGCGATCCGTTTCTTTCCGGTCATGGAGCATATTCCGATGCTTCGAACGTACGCTGGCCTAAGGCCATGGACAGCCGATCATTTGCCTATCGTTTCACCAATCGACGAAATACCAGGTTTTTATGTAGCAGCCGGTCATGAAGGGGATGGAATCAGCCTCGCCGCGGTTACGGGGAAGGTCATCAGTGAAATGTTAAGCGAAGCCGAGACCTGCATTCCGGCCCAGCCGCTGCGCTATGACCGATTCCGTCGTGGCGACGTTAATCAGGAGGTAGTCCTATGAAGCTTTCCAAACTGGTGACCACCATCGATACCCATACGGGAGGCAATCCGACCCGAACCGTTACGAGCGGAGCGCCGGAGCTGATCGGAAGCACGATGACCGAGAAGATGGTTTATATGTCCGAGCATTTTGACCATTTTCGCAAAGCGTTGATGTTTGAGCCCCGGGGCCATGAAGTGATGTCCGGCTGTATTTTGACTCCACCGTGTGATAAAACAGCCGATATCGGCGTCGTTTTTATTGAGACGGGCGGCTATTTGCCGATGTGCGGGCATGATACGATTGGCCTTTGCACGGCGCTGATTGAGGGCGGGATCTACCCTGAAAGCAAAAACGTCATTCGGCTGGATACGCCAGCGGGGCTTGTGGAAGCCCAGCTTGACATCGCGCAGGGAAAAGTCAAAGAAGTGACGTTCACGAATATTGCTTCTTTTTTGTACAAAAAGGATGTCCGGCTCCAAGTTGAAGGAATTGGAGAAATTTCCGTTGATATTGCGTATGGCGGCAATTTTTACGGCTTGGTTGATGCGCGTCTGCTGCAGCTGCCCTTAGTGCCAAATCGGGCTTCGGAAATCGTCCGCTTGGCGATCAAAATTCGGGAGGCGATTAACGAAAGCATGGAAGTAGTGCATCCCGAAATTCCAGTCATTCGCGGGCTGACCCATATTGAGTTTTACAGCGATCCCGTATCGCCTGCTGCCCATTGCCGCAATACGGTCGTCGTGCCTCCGGGAGGAATTGACCGTTCGCCATGCGGGACGGGAACCTCGGCGAAGGTAGCTGTGCTGCATGCCAAGGGCGAGCTTTCCAAGGAGCAGGAATTTGTGCATGAAAGCATTGTAGGCTCTGTGTTCCGGGCTAAAATTTTGGAGGAAACAACGGTAGGCGGCTTGCCGGCCGTCATCCCGCAAATATCAGGGTCAGCCTGGGTAACAGGCTTTCACCAGTTTGTTTTTCACGAGCAGGATGAGCTGGATAGCGGTTTTTTCTTGCTTTAATTCTACTCTGAATTTGCTCTAACGCTGGTTTGATGGAGGCTTGGATATGGAAATTAACAAATGGTATGCAGCGATTGATACGCATTCCGGGGGAGAGCCTCTTCGCATCCTGACAGGCGGCTTGCCGCAAATGGCGGGCGCCTCACAGCAAGCCAAGTCGGTAGTTTTCAAGCAGCATTATGATTCCATAAGGAAACTGCTTATGGCTGAACCGCGAGGACATTACGGCATGACAGGTGCCATCGTTACAGCTCCCGTATCGGAGGAAGCCCAGTTCGGCTTGTTGTTTTTGAATCAGGGAGGATTTGCTGCTATAAGCGGGCATGGAATCTTCGCGGTCGTAACGGCATGGGTTGCGACGGGGCAACTGGATGCGGCTATTGCCGCCGAAGGTATATTAATTGACTGCCCAGCGGGAAAGGTAAAAGCTATTGCTAGCTGCGAAGGGCAGGAAGTACGAACGGTATCCTTCCACAATGTTCCGAGTTTCGTCTATGCGGAGTCTCTTGCATTGACCATCCAAGACATTGAACTACGTGTCGATATTGCTTTCAGCGGGGAGTTTTATGCGGTTGTCGATGCTGCCGGGCTTGGCGGTAGACGGTCGATCCCTGAGCTTCAAGCATGCGGAGGGTTAATCCGCAAAGCCATTGAAGCGCAGCTGGAGGTTAAGCATCTCGTGCTGGAAGGGGTTAGCGGCATTCATGGCGTGTTTTTTTATGAAAAGGCTGAGGGCGATTCGGTTAATCCGGTCTATCGCAGCTGGTCCATATTTGCTGGCGAACAGCTTGATCGCTCTCCCGGAGGAGCGGGGGCCTGCGCCCATATGACGGTTCTGAACCATAAGGGGCTGCTGAAGCGCGGGCAGCAGGTTGTTTATGAAGGCAGCGCTGGAACGCGTGCAGTTGGCAGCGTGGAGGAGGAAATATGTGCGTTCGGGCAAAAAGCCGTCATTCCACAGCTAACAGGAAGTGCTTATGTGCTGGGCTTTATGAATTTTGTACTCGATTCTAACGATCCGCTGGCTGATGGATTCGTACTGTACTAGAACGTGTATGAAAAAGGGGGCCCTTGCTGCTGCTCCTTGCTTTGTGCCTATTCGATGCCAATTTCTTCTGACAATTCAAGGCTTAAGGAACCACAGTATGCGATTGTGGCTGAGAACATAGTTGCAGAGAGCAATGCGGCTCAGAGTACGCCGTTTTGGAAGTTCATTCCTTTTTTCGCGGACTGAGGTTCCGCTATTCTGGATTTTAATCCCATTTTAGGCCTTAAGCGGACAGGAGATCCGCTATTGCCTTCATAATCCTCTGAAAATGACGATGGACAGCGCATTAGCGGCACCTGAGTCCGCAGACTATGCCAAAACCAGTGATTCGATTGAAATAACGGCTGCTGTGTCCTCCAAGCTGTGTCCACGAAGTCTATCTTTGTGTCTTCGTGCAGGGAGCATCCACCTGAAACGAGCAGCATGAAGCTGCTTTTTGCATATAGGGTTTAGAAGGTCAAAAATCTAAACGATTAACATTCGAGAGGAGCAATTTTGAAATGGCAAAATTTGAAGGTGTTTATGTGGCAATCGTTACCCCTTTCACTGCTTCCTATGAAGTCGACTATAAGCGATTGACGGAGCATTGCGATTGGCTTATCGCAAATGGCATAAGCGGGCTTGTTCCTACTGGATCTCTTGGCGAATATGCAACGATGAGCAATGAGGAACGAGCACAGGTAGTGGAGACGGTCATAGAAGCCGCAGCAGGGCGGGTGCCTGTCGTTGTTGGTTCGGCCGCGCCTTCTACGAAGCAGGCGGTCGCATGGGTTCAGCATGCCAAAGATTCAGGTGCGGCAGGGGTTATGGCGCTGCCTCCTATTAATTACAAGCCGCTTGAGCATGAAGTTGTCGCTCATTACGAAGCGCTGAATGAGGTAGGACTTCCCATTGTAGCGTACAACAATCCTCATGATTATAAAGTAGATTTGACGCCGCAGTTTCTTGCGAAGCTTTCCAAATTTGATCATGTCGTTGCGGTAAAAGAGTTTTCTGGCGACATCCGCCGCGTGCATGATATTTTGGCCCAAACCAATCTTGAAGTTATGATCGGCGTAGATGATTTGGCGATGGAAGGCCCGCTGTTTGGCGCAACAGGCTGGATTTCCGGTGTGCCCAATGCGCTGCCGAAGGAAGGCGTAGAGTTGTTTAACCTTGCCAGACAAGGGAAAATGCAAGAGGCAAGCGCGCTTTATCGCCGTCTGCTGCCTTTGTTCCATATGGATGCCAGCCCTCAGCTCGTTCAATCGATCAAATATATGATGGAGTTGGCGGGATTCCCGGTCGGTCCTACACGTCCGCCGCGCCTGCCTTTGCCAGAAGCAGATTACCAGCTCATTAGAGAAGCTTTTGAATACGCGGTTAGACCTAATCAGCCAGCAAATTAACGGAATGATGAGTTTAAAGTAGCCTAGTCCGAACAGGAGGGATCGCAAAATGAAGAGCAGTCGAAATTGGATCGGAGGCGAGTGGATTACGCCTGCTGCAGGCGAGTCTATCGTTCTTAATCCATCGAACATTAAAGAGGAGGTTGGCATTCTTCATCTATCTGATCAGTCGCATGTTATACAGGCGGAGCAGGCAGCGCGTAAAGCGTTTGAAGTTTGGTCTCGTTTAACAGGTGCTGCTCGAGCAGAGCATGTGTATAAGCTTGCTGCCGCACTGGAAGCCAAGCTGGCTGAGGTAGCGAATCTCGCAAGCTTGGAAATGGGCAAACCAATTATGGAAATGCGCGGCGAAGTGATGCGTGGAGTAAATCTGCTCCGTTATTACGCGGCGGAAGGGGTACGAGCCAATGGGGTTGTCATACCTTCGAGCGAGCCAAACGTTTTGCAGCATACGAAAAAGGTTCCTTTGGGCGTCGTGGGCATTATTACCCCATGGAATTTCCCGGTTGCCATACCTATTTGGAAAATCGCGCCTGCGCTTATTTGCGGCAACACCGTTATATGGAAGCCTGCGGAATTTGCCTCCTTAACGGCAACGAAGCTTATTGAGATTTTTGCAGAGGCAGGACTTCCTGCAGGCGTCATTAATCTCGTTATTGGCAAGGGCAGCAAAATCGGAGACGTATTACTAGAGCAAATTTCGCTCGATGCGGTAAGCTTTACCGGCTCCACATCAACGGGCACTCATATTGCCCAGCTTTGTGCCAAGCGAAATATTAAATATCAGACCGAAATGGGCGGGAAAAATGCCGCTGTTGTTTTAAACGACGCTGATCTTGAAAAGACGATTCCGCTTATTGTCAGCGGAGCCTTCCGTTCGGCAGGGCAGAAATGTACAGCAACGAGCCGAATTATCGTCGAATCAGGCATTTATGCTTCGTTTACGAAAGCGCTCAGCACGGCAGTATCGCAAATTAAGCTGGCACCTGCTCTCGATCCTGCCGCATATTTAGGCCCCGTTGCTTCCGCAAGCCAGTATGAAACGGTCATGTCTTATGTCCATATGGCCCAGCAGCAGGCGGAGATTGTTGCCCAAGGTCCAGCTGTAGCTGCAGCTGAGCAAAACGAGGGATATTACATTCAGCCGATCGTGGCCGCAGGCTTGGATGCGGGGCATCCTCTCATTCAGGAAGAGGTTTTTGGGCCAGTTGCAGCGCTGCTTCAGGCATCCGATTTTGAAGAAGCTATCGCTTTATGCAATCAATCGATTTTTGGGTTGAGCGCTTCGCTGTTTACGCAAAATTTATCCTACGCCCATCGGTTTTTGGACGAAGCGCAGGCGGGCATGGTTCGCGTGAATCAGGAAACAGCGGGTGTGGAATATCAGTCCCCATTCGGCGGAATGAAGCTTTCCAGCTCGCATTCGCGCGAGCAAGGGCAAGCGGCTTTGGATTTCTATACCGAATTAAAAACATGTGCTATTCGTTATTTTTAAAATATAGATAGATATGAGATTTCTCCATCCTTTCTCTATATTTCTCGGACTGAAACGCGTTGCGCCGCCAGAGGAAGGCGGTAGCCGTTTCACCTTAAAATATAAGAAAGTATAAGTTTTTCCATACTTGTTCTTCTATTTCTCGGACTGAAACGCGCTGTGCCGCCAAAGGAAGGCGGCAGCCGTTTCACCTTGAAATATAGGAAAGGATATCCTAGTGTCATCCTTTCTCTATATTTCATCGCGAAACGGTGCTTTGCCGCCAGAGGACGTCGAAAGCCGTTTACGCTTGGGGGGCTTTTGCGATGAAGCATCCATCCTTAGTCGTTTGCCGCTGTGAAGAAGTGACCATGGAGCAATTGGAAGAAGCTTATGCGTCTGGAAGCTGCACTTCACGTCAATTGAAGATGAAAACAAGGGCTACGATGGGCGCTTGCCAGGGACGGGTTTGCCGAGCCCTTGTAGAAACATGGATTCATGTGAAAAATCCAGATGGTCCTCGAGACGCTGAATTATTATCGTACCGTCCGCCTATTCGGCCTATAACGTTTGGCCAGCTAGCAAAGGATGAAGCGTAATGGAAAGGATTGAGAACCATCCGTTACTCGGCCGTTGGCAGACGCCGCGTGAACGTGTTGCCTTTTCCTTTAATGGGAAGCCAATGACAGGGCTAAAGGGAGAGCCAATAGCGGCGGCACTGCTCGCAGCAGATATTCGCACGCTGCGCAGGCATGAGGAATCGGGGCATGCTCGCGGGCTTTATTGTGCCATTGGCCATTGCATGGAATGCCGGCTGAGCGTAGCAGGAAAAGGAATGGTACGTTCCTGTCTTACTCCGCTTGAAGAAGGAATGTGTATAGCTGAAGGGCTGCAGCTTCCAAACGAAATAACAGGGAGGAAGCTGCTATGACGAAGGAGAGAGAGCCTGATCTCATTATTGTCGGTGCTGGGCCAGCTGGCTTGTCGGCAGCTGTTGTAGCTGCCGAACACGGCCTAGCCGTCACCATATTGGATGAATTTCCCGAACCCGGCGGACGCATGCTCGGCCAGTTTCATGAAGAGAAGGGCCACTGGTGGATAGGGAAGCAGGTTGCCCATCATCTCATCGAGCAGTGCTGCGCATTAGGTGTTCATATCCGCTGCGGCGTATCGGTTCACGGCATGTGGAAAAACGATCAGCATTGGGTGATTAGAACGTCAGACGGTTCCATCACGGCAGCTAACGTATTGCTGGCAACGGGCGGTGCCGAAATTCCGCAGCCGTCTCCCGGGTGGACACTGCCTGGCGTCATGTCCATTGGCGCGGCGCAGGTTATGGCTAACGTACATTTCGTTAAACCCGGACGTCGCGGCCTTATTATCGGGGTTAACGTGCTAGCGATGGCAATCGCTCGTGAGCTGTCTATAAGCGGGGTATCCATTGCAGCCATCGTGCTGCCTTCGCAAAGCCCGCTTTCTGGAACAGACGCTTTGCCTAAAGAAAATGTAGAAAAGCTGCTCAGCTTGTCCCATTTAGCCCCGTCCGCGTTTATGAGAATGGGAGGCCGAGCTGCCCATTCGCTAAAAATGGCGGGGGTAGTATCCCATTTTTTTCCGCGAAGAGGGATCAAGCTGTGGGATATTCCCTTAAAGCTGCGGACAACGGCTGTAGCTATCAATGGCAAAGATCAGGTGGAATCCGTGACGCTTGCCGACGTAAATGGATGCGGTGAAACGATTGCCGGAAGCGAGCGGGAGGAAGCGGTTGATTTCGTCGCTCTTGCGGGCGGATTATATCCATTAGCTGAGCTAGCTTCGGTGGCCGGCTGTCCATTTGTTTATATGAAAGAGCTCGGCGGCCATATTCCGCTTCATAGCGAAGCGATGCAGACGCCTATGGCAGGGCTGTATGTAGCCGGCAATATTACCGGTGTCGAAAGTGCGCTTGTAGCGATGGCCCAGGGACAGCTTGCAGCCACTTCCATTTGCAGAGATGTTGGGCTGCTTGGCGAGCAAAGCGCTACCAAACTAGCAGAGGCGAAGCAGAAGGTTCAGCAAGTGCGGGCTTCCGCTTTAATTCAATTTCATCCGGGCATTCCAAAGGCGAGAGAGCAAGTCTACAAAATGTGGACGAAAGGCTGTGGCAATGTTGAAAATAACTGAAAACACAGAAAAATGGCGAAAGGTTTCATATAAGTCGGTCAAAATTCATGATCCCTTTTGGTCCCATTATAGAAGCCTCGTTCGTGATGAGGTCATTCCCTATCAATGGGAGGCCATCAATGACCGGGTTGAGGGCGCTTCTCCCAGCCATGCGCTGCAAAATTACCGCATAGCGGCTGGCGAAGCGGAAGGAGCGTTTTACGGTTATGTTTTTCAAGATAGCGATGTAACCAAATGGCTAGAGGCTGTCGCTTACAGCTTGCAAGCCGATCCAAATGCGGAGCTGGAAAAGCTTGCGGATGAAACGATAGAGTTGCTAGGGAAAGCCCAGCAGCCGGACGGCTATCTTAATACTTATTTTACGATTCAAAATCAGGAGCAGCGCTGGACGAATGAACGCGATAATCATGAAACCTACTGCGCAGGCCATCTGATTGAAGCAGCTGTTGCTTATTATGAGACGACGGGCAAGCGCAAGCTGCTGGATATCGCCTGCAAGCTGGCGGATCATATCGATTCGGTGTATGGCGAAGAGCAGGGCAAGCTGCGCGGCTATCCCGGACATCAGGAAATAGAGCTTGCCTTAATGAAGCTTTATAGCGCAACGGGGCAGGAGCGATATTTAAAGCTATGCCGATTTTTTATTGACGAGCGCGGCCAGGAGCCTCATTATTTCAAGCTTGAAGCAGAGAAGCGGGCTGAGAAACGGGGACGGGAAGCGCTGCTGCGAGAAGGCTACTATTCGTTATATAAAAACAATTATGAGTACAATCAAGCCCACCTGCCTGTTCGGGAGCAGCTGGTGGCGACAGGGCACGCCGTGCGGGCGGTATATATGTATACCGGCATGGCGGATTTGGCTGGCGCGACGAATGATACAGAGCTGCTTGAAAGCTGCAAGAGGTTATGGGAAAACGTGACGCAAAAGCAGATGTATGTAACGGGAGGCATTGGCTCGAATCACGACGGGGAAGCTTTTTCATTCGACTATGATTTGCCTAACGATACCGCTTACACCGAGACTTGCGCTTCTATCGGCCTTGTTTTCTGGGCACAGAGCATGCTCCATCTTGATCCAGACAGCAAATATGCAAACGTCATTGAGCGTGCATTGTATAACGGAACCATTAGCGGCATGGGGCTGGATGGCAAAAGCTTTTTCTACGTCAATCCGCTGGAGGTGTGGCCTGCCGCCTGCAAACGTACAGATAAACGGCATGTAAAGACCGCCCGGCAAAAATGGTTCGGCTGTGCTTGCTGCCCGCCCAATCTGGCCCGTCTTATCGCATCGCTCGGCTCTTATATTTATTCCCAAAACGAGCATGCGGTTTATGTCCATCAATATATCGGCAGCGAGACTACGCTAAAGGTTGCCGGGCAAAACGTAAGCCTTTCCCTGCAAGCTAATTTCCCATGGGAAGAGACGGTCGCCATTAACGTGACGCCTGAGCGTGACGAAGCGTTTACGATCGCCGTTCGCATCCCGGATTGGTGCGAGGGAGCAGAAATGAATGTAAATGGTCAAGCGATATCGCCAGACTCGCTGCAATTCCACAAAGGTTATGCTGCGATAAACCGCATCTGGCAGGAGGGAGATCAAATTGCGCTGAAATTTCCGATGGCCATTAAGCGCCTATATGCGCATCCTCTTGTTCGTGCGAACGCAGGCAAGGTGGCCTTGCAGCGGGGGCCTGTCGTTTATTGCTTGGAGGAAGCGGATAACGGGGCGGCCTTATCGCATATCGCGCTGCCGGAGCAAGCGGCGCTTGCTGCGCATTTTAAGCCGGATCTGCTTGGCGGTGTCGTCATTATTGAAGGGCAGGCCGTGCGGGGCGAACAGCCGGGCAGCAGCCAAAGGCTATATGAATCCCGCAAGCGAGGGGAGCATGTCTGCAGCATTCGGGCTATCCCTTATTATGCTTGGGCGAATCGTGGTGAAGGAGAAATGGCGGTGTGGATTCGGGAAAGCTAATATGCGGAAGTAGAGGGAGGCTTGTTGATGAAAAAAGGGATTTCTTTCGTCATTTGCTGTATGTTATTCGTTTCGCTTTTTGCTATGCCCGCTGCTGCGAAGCCTAAGCCTGTTCAGCCGGAACCAACGAGCGGCGAAGCGAAGCTCGAAGATATTTTTGGCAGAACCGTCAATCATTACGGTGTGGAGCTGGTTGACTGGCAAGGCTATATTGCCAACCCCTATGTAAAGTTGAACGTCATTCCGCCTGCCGATGCTGCTTATCCGCTCACCATAGACATTAAAGCTAAAGGCACGTCACGCTTGATGATGGATCGGCCAAGTACACTCAGCGCAACAGGTGCCCAAAAAACGCTGGCCTTTGATACTGCTGGCGAGCGCAAACCGTTTTTGCTGGAAATTCATCCGGATCGAATAGGCGGCAATGGCGAAATCGAGCATTATACGCTTGAGCTGACGATAACCGATGTGCTGGGAGCCGTTCGTTCGCAGACGACGCCTATTCGCGTATGGGATCAGGATGACGAAAAGGAGCCTGAGCTTCCTTTAAAATTCGATTACCGATTCGATACGATACAGCCTTATTTTAGTGATCCTGCTATCCGCGAGGCGGGCGAGCAGGCCATTAAGGATTGGTTTTATTTTTTTGATATGGAGCCATTTGATACCGTTCCTGCAAACTCCGAAGTAAGCATGCTTCCCGAAGATAACTTTGACGGCCATATTGAAGTAACGAATGATGAGCCATTCAACGGGATGTGGATTTTTCTAAGAGGGCTGAGTGGCCCTTATTCAACAGGCGCTCCGACGGACAATGGAAAATATCATAAGCGCGGCGGCATTACGATTCCGGATAAGCTTCATCGTTCATTAATGACGATTCTTGATTTTTACGATACGGCGACGCCATTTACCTCTATGGATGATGAGGAGTGGTACCTCACGGAAATGTCCAATACGTCTACCGATGTGTATGGCCTCATTATGCATGAGTTTGGCCATGCGCTCGTATTTTCCGGCAACTGGAAAGGGGTAGCTGCTTATAAGCGAAGCGGGGGCACGGCAGACAATATCGTCGCCTATCAAGGCGGGCCCGTTCCGCTCGACGGCACCTATCATATTCCGGGAGAGGAGCCTTATTGGGACCGGATCAGCGGTCAAAATGGCGGACGGACGCATCTTTTTCACAATAAGCGCTGGATGCTGACGAAGCTGACGCTGCTGATTGCAGAAAAAGCAGGATGGAAGCTGAACGATAAGCTGACTCCATTCCTGAGCCCATCCATTAAAAACATGCCGATTCCAAATGCGAAGCAGGGGAAAAATTACGAGCTGCAGCTGCAGGCGGAGGGCGGCGTTCCTTTTTACGATTGGACGATTGTAGATGGCTCGCTGCCTCAAGGGCTGACCTTGGACCGCTTCACCGGCAAAATCGCGGGAAAAGTGTCTGGGCAAGCAGAAGGAAGCTATTCGTTTACGGTACAGCTTCGCGATTACGATGAGCTTGGAACCCCCGTTCAAAAGACATTCACATTAAATGTGGGCCAAGGCGAGCTTTTAGGAAGCTATTTGTTTGATGAAGCAGACGGGGAGATCGCCCTAGATTATTCGGGAGCGGGGCACGATGTCTCGACCTTGCATGCAAGCAGAACAGATGGGGCGAGAGGGGGTGGGATAGCCTTAAATGGGGCTTCCAATTATGTTGATCTGCCACGTGACATGCTAAAAAAAGCAAAAGCGTTCTCGTTCTCTTCATGGGTGAATGTGACGGATAGCGTCTATTCTCCAAGCTCAGTTGGCGTGACGAATTCGGTCTATGACACGAGCTCGCGGATTTTTGATTTTGGCATATCGGATGCGAAGTATATGGCACTATCCACAGATTCCCAAGGCGCCTTGAGCTTTAAGGTTTCGAGAAAAGGGGGCAAGGAGGAAGCAATCATCTCAGGGGGCGGCATAGCCTCTGGAAAATGGCAGCATGTGGCGGTGACAGCATCGGGTAATACGGCGGTCCTTTATGTAAATGGGACGGAAGTAGCGAGGACCTCTAATTTGACCCTGGGAGCGATCGAATCCCTTTTAAAGGGCGAGCACCATTACATTGGCAAGTCTCAAAGCGATGAACGGTATTGGAATGGCATTTTGGATGAGATCAAGCTTTATAATCGCGCTTTGTCTGCCGCTGAGATTGCCAGTCTTGCAGCAGATGAGCCAGTGCCTCCAGTTGTTGATCCGCCAGAGCCCGCAAACCCTAATGTGGCGATTGAAGGAAGCATTACGACTTCCTACGTCTCGCCATGGGAGAGCTTGGTAGGGCTGAATGACGAGTACGAACCGGAGAGCTCCGCAGACCGAGGCCATCCGGTATATGGCAACTGGGACACGCACGGAACCGAGCAATGGGTGCAGTATGATTTTGACCAGCCTTTTACCCTATCATCAAGTGAAGTGTATTGGTTTGATGATAATGACGGCATTGATTTGCCGGAGTCGTTCTACATCCAATATTGGGATGGGACGAATTGGGCGCATGTGTCCAATCCGTCTGCATATGGCGTTTTGCCGGACCAGTATAATGTGACCACCTTTGATCCGGAGACGACGACCAAAATTCGGCTAACGATGAAAGCAAAGCCAACAACTTCAACGGGCATTGAGCAGTGGAAGGTCATCCGCGTGACAGAAACAGATTAAGCTGGATTATACACAGAAGGCAGGCAACCACAAATAAAAGGGAGGCTTGGCGATGTTGAAAAGAGGTACGAACCGCATATCCGTTAAAAAAATGATGTCAGCAGTTGTTTGTTTGGCCTTGCTGTTAGGCGTAATAGGCACGATTCCGCAAAAACCGGTGTATGCGGCGGCCAATTTTGCGGAAGTGGTGGATATATTCGGGCGGACCGTTAATGACAACGGCATTGACTTGGTCGATTGGCAGGGGTATCTTGCGAATCCTTCAGTTAAGCTCACGGTTAAGCCGCCATCGAGCGCTGTTTTCCCCGTTACGATTAACCTGCGTACACAGGGAACGACCCGGCTGATGATGAATAAGCCGAGTACGCTATCGGCGACGGGCTCGGCCAAAACGCTAACTTTTACTAATGCATCCCAGCAGCTAGACTTTGAATTAGAGATTCACCCCGATCGTATTGGCGGGCCGAATGAAATCGAAAATTATACGCTGAGCATGCAGGTCATCCAAAACAATAATACCCAGAGCACGCAGACGATTCCGATTCGGGTGCTGGATCAGGATGATAATGCAGAACCGTCGCTGCCTATTAACTTTGATTATCGTTTTGATACGATTACGGGCATATTTGCCGATGCAGGGGTGAAGGCTGCCACGGAGCAGGGCATCAAGGACTGGTTTTATTTCTTTGATGAGACGCCTTATGACACAGTAGCTGCAGGAGCTGAAAATATTTCAATTCCGGGCGACAACTGGCTGAATCCCATTACGGCTACCAACAATGCCGCCTACAACGGCGTATGGGTGTTTCTGCGCGGCTTAAATGATCCATATTCTACGGGCTATCCTGCAGATAACGGCAAGTTCCACAAGCGGGCAGGGGTTCAAGGTCCGATTCACCGCTCATATGGACTGATTTTGGACTTTTACTCAGGGTTTACACCGTTCTCCTCTTTGAATGATGAAGAGTATTATTTGGCTCAAATGCCGGGATCTGCTTGTACCTCAAACTGCCAGACCGATGTATTAGGCTTAATCGCTCATGAATTTGGCCATGCGGTTGCCTTCCACAGCAGCTGGAACGGCATGGTGAATTACCATAGCGCCGGCGGCAGCAATGATGCAGAAGTCATCGCATATCAAGGGAACGCGGTTCCGCTAGATTCCAGCTATCATATTTCGGATGCCAATTCCCTTTATTGGGATCGAATCAGCGGCCAAAGCGGAGGCAGAAACCACAAGTTTCCTTCCCAGCGCTGGATGATGACGAAGCTGAGCCTCTTGATCGCTGAAAATGCGGGCTGGAAGCTGAATAAAAACCTGTCGCCGTTCGTAGCGCCGTCCATCGTAACAACCTCGCTGCCAAGCGGAACGAAGGGTGCTGCTTATTCGCAGCAGCTTACTGCCAAGGGCGGTGTGCCATTCTATGATTGGAATGTAACGAGCGGTTCGCTGCCGCCAGGACTGACGTTAGATCGCTTCAAAGGCACTTTAACTGGAACGATTGACAATAATGCGCCGCAAGGCAGCTATACGTTCACCGTTCAGTTGAGGGATTATGACGCGCAAAGCACGCCTGTCACCAAATCGTTTACGATTAATTTAGGCGGAGGCGGGACAGTCAGCGATGTCGTGGCCCAATATTTATTCAATGAAACAAGCGGAGCTTCGGCCGCTGATGCATCAGGCAATGGAAAAACAGCCACGCTGAGCGGCGGCATCACTTGGGCCGCAGGGCATGCGTCGGGCGCGGTCAATTTTAACGGTACCACTGGCTATGGCAGCTTGCCAGCCGGCATCATAAGCAG
Organism: Paenibacillus liaoningensis; assembly: GCF_059609455.1. Classification (NCBI taxonomy): domain Bacteria; kingdom Bacillati; phylum Bacillota; class Bacilli; order Caryophanales; family Paenibacillaceae; genus Paenibacillus; species Paenibacillus liaoningensis. The sequence goes on along the minus strand of NZ_JCAALU010000019.1, from coordinate 36,655 downwards.
CTTGAATGATTTTACGATTGCGACTTGGGTGAAGCTGAATTCGGTATCCGATTGGACGCGAATTTTTGATTTTGGCACAGGAACAACGGCCAACATGTTCTTAACGCCAAGTCCAGGCGGTGCAGGCTTAAGATTTGCCATTACGAATAGCGGCAGCGGAGGGGAACAGCGAATTTCAACGACGACGGCATTCCCGACAGGGGTATGGAAGCATGTCGGAGTTACCCTCTCGGGCAATACGGCAAGTCTGTATGTAGATGGCGTCCTCGTTGGCACCAATGCGAATATGACGCTTAAGCCTTCCAGTCTTGGCAACACGACGCTTAACTATTTGGGACGTTCGCAATATACGGGAGATCCGTATTTAAATGGAGGACTCGACGATTTCCGTATATACAATCGAGCGCTCAGCGCTGCGGAAATGACGACACTATTTAACAGCTAGCGTTAAACCCGGCGCACCTGTTCTCGCTGTCGCTCCTATTTAAGTAAAATGCCCTCTGGAAGCTCATTGCAATGCCCTTGTGGGCGTTGCAATGAATGTCCGGAGGGCATTCTTTTTGATTCATTCGAATCGTTTTTTGGGGGAGGGCTGCCAGCCGTTAAAAAATGCGGTGCTTCCAGCCATTCAGCTTGGCAATCGCTTCGACATAATAATAATCGCCATAGATAAGCGATACATCGATAAAGCTGGTGCCGCTGCCTGTTCCGTGCAGCAAAATCGCCTCATGCTCCGGCTGCTCCCATGTCGCATAATTTTCCGTCAGCGAACGCAAAATCCGCTCCGCGGCATTCGCATACAAGCTTTTCTCGCCGGGGGCCACAAGCTCTGCCAGCTCCAGCAGACCAGATGCGGCGATGCTTGCCGCCGAGCTATCCCGGAACAGGCGCTCATCGTCTCCGAGACGGAAATCCCAATACGGCACCTGATCACCCGGCAGGCCCGCGATAAAGTAATGGGCGATCCGCTTCGCCGCATCGAGAAAACGCTCATCTCCGGTATGGCGATACGTATTCGTAAAGCCGTACAGCCCCCAAGCGGTGCCGCGGCTCCACGACGATTCCGGCGAATAGCCTTGACCGCCAAAGTTTTCGAGGTAGGCGCCAGTTTCAGCATCGAAGGAAATAATATGCTTCGTTGAGCCGTCTGGACGGATGCCGTATTGCAGCGTCGTCTCCGCGTGGCTGATCGCAATATGCTTGTAGCGCGGATCTCCGGTCACCTTGCTCGCCCAGAACAAGAGGGAGATGTTCAGCATGCAGTCGATAATGACCCAGCCATATTTGTCCTCATTCCAGGCACGGATGAATTTGCCAACCGGGTTGTAGCGGGCAGCGAGGAAGTTCGCCGCTTCGATTCCTCGGCGCAAAGCATCCTCATCGCCCGTGAGCGTATGCTTAATCACCGCAGTCGGCAAAAACTGAAAGCCAACATCATGATGCAGCTCAACCGTCGGCTTAATAAACCATTGCTCTAGCGTTTCATCCCAATGCCAAGCAGCATCCTTGTATTCTGGCTTGCCCGTCATATCGTGCATAATCCAGAGCAGCCCCGGCCAGAAGCCCGTCGTCCACCAGTCGGACCCAATATCGTCAAATTTCCCGTCCTTGCCAGCGAAATGCGGACATTTCGCTCCGATCTGCTGAACCATTCGCTCAGCCTTGCCATCCAGCCGATTCATTATTTCTTGCCAATAGGTTGTAGTCATTGTACAGGCCTCCATCACTTTGAATATGTGGTGACCTGAGTATAGCCCGTATGAGACATAGAAAGTTGCAATTGAATATAAAGAAATGTTTATATTTTGTCATTGCGCTGCAAAGCTTTGGCGCCGCTTAGGTTTACTTTGTACGGGTTGCTACTGATTTTTGCGGTATTTGAGCGGAGTGGTTCCGAGCGCCTTGCGGAATAGCTGGTTAAAATAAGAGGCATTAGGAAAACCGCTGGCAATGCCAATTTGCTCGACAGACAAATCGGTCGTGCGCAGCAGCCGGCAAGCCTGTTTAATGCGCCGAGCGGTCAAATAATCGACAAGCCGGCTTCCCGTTTCCTGATGAAACAGTCTGGAAATATACGATTTGGACAAATGCATAGCTGCCGCAAGCTGCTCCAAATGAATTTCTTCATGGTAATGGTCCTCAATCCAGCTCATCATGCGCTCGGAATAGCGCAGCGAACGATGCTGCTCGGCAGGCAGCAGGGTGCTGTCGCCAAGCTCCAGGCAGCTTACGAGCTGAAGCAGCAGCATTGTTATATTTTCAACATTTTCACGATGAATAGAACCACTGGGCTGTTGCGTGCAGTCGTAAGCCTGGAGCATCCATTCCATAACCGTGGCACGCTCGCTCAGATCAAAGCCGCAGCGATCGTTTGACCCTTGCCATAACGCCGAAAAAATCGTTTTGCGATTCGGAAAACAGAGCAGCAGCTTCTCTGCAGCATGGGGGTCAATGTAAAAAATCGAGCGCTGAAACGGATTTTCCGGCGATACGTCCGAATAAATGCGGTGCAGCTGATACGGCTGAAAGAAAAACAGCATGCCTCCGCGAATATCGTACATTTGCTGGTTGACGACAATATGCCCCTGGCCGCGGTGGATGTACATGATTTCACAGCATTGATGCCAGTGGTAATAACCTTTGTAGTGGTCGTCCGTGTACATATTATAATTCCACACAAGCGACTGCTGATTTTGAAAAAAGACAGGTTCGAACAGCTGCTTCATAAGCCCTCCGCGATGACAAAATATAAACATTTGTGTTCGATTATATTATAGCCTTATACAGAGGAAGAACGCCATGAGTCGAAAACATCTATTTTCTTGCGGGGACAAGCTGACCACGGCGCAATCGCTTTAACCGGGGCCATATTTGGCGAGATACTGCGGGTAAGCATGAAGATGGATAGCCTTGGCCTTGCGCTGAGCTTCCTCCCGATGCTCCGGCACCTGCTCAGCCTCGACATAGTCAGCCAGCACGTCAATAACGTCATCTAGAAGCTTCGCCCGAAAATACAGCTCCAGTCGTTCAATAACCTCAGCCCCTGCTCCTGCCAGCACCTTTTCTTTCCATAACGGGCAAGATGGATCATGCAATAGTGGCCAAAGCAGTACCGAGTAGTCCATCGCCGCATCGCCCTGACCGGATAGGTCATCCCAGTCAATTATTCTGAAGCCATGCCTGCTGGAGGTCAGTACATTGTTGCTGTTCAGGTCGTTATGAACAACATCGCTTGCAGGGAGTAAAAATGCAGGTGTGCGCAGGACGGTGTCCCTCAGTCTCCCAATCTCTTCCCCGAACCACAAAATCGTCTCGTCCGACACGAAATCCCTGATCAGATCGCGTAAGCTTAGAATTCCGTCGAGATCCTCCGTAAAACGGGAAATGTACTCGTCCTCGAATGCTTCCGCATAAGTACGAGTCTCAGCCTTAGGCAGCATTTCGCGAAGACGCTCGTCGCGATGGAGCTTAGCAATGGTCTCTATGACACCCGTTAGCGCAACCTCGGGATTCGGTGTTTCCATAAGCGGGATTGCATCCGCGATATATTCAAAAACGAGTCCATAGGGGTATCCCGGCACGATCTCGCGGTCAATCTCATAGACCAAGCTTGGCGCGGTGTAGGACTCAGCAAGATAATCACTGACGCCAGCCCACTGGCGCAGCCGCGGGGCATTGTCAGGTGGAGCCAGCTTGACGTGAAGCTGAGTGCGGCCGTCCGTCAGACGGATAGACAAGTTGTCGAAGCCCCCAGGATTATAGATGTATGACGCCCGAATAGCATTCGGGTCTAAACCAATGGCAGCGGCGTTTGCGGACGCCCACTCCGCAATCATTTTTTCTATTCGTTGCACCTGCATGTTTACCCCCTGCTTACTCGGCATATTTTAGTCGCTACCTGATATTTTTGCATATTATTGGCCTTAAATATATTCCCCGAACAGCTGATGCGCTTTATTCCAGTCTACGCCTAGCTCGCCCTTCCAGCCTGCCCATGGCATCTCCATATCGGAGCGTCCTTTCGTATTGCTTAGCTGGAGCCCGCCGTTCAAAACGTCCTCGATATTCGTCCAGGAGTCAGGAGCGAGGAGGAGAACTGTATTGGGTAGTATACCTACCCATGCGAGGGATTGCAAAATGCTGCGGCGCATGCCGGGCGTTCCTTTCAGAAGCTTCGCTGCGGTAAGGCGCTTCTCCAATTTGCCGGGTGTTTCACCCACTTCTGCTTCATCTAATAGGTGCAGCAGCTGGACAAATTTTTGCATATCCTCAGCGGTTGGAATAATTGGGCCCTGCGCAGTCAGCTCAGCTAACTCAGTTAAATGGGCGTAAGCGCCAACTGTTGAATCATAGGCATTCCCCAAATGAACGGCGTACCGAATATAGGCTATGTGCTCGTACTGGTCACTGGTGAATCCGCAATATTTGCAGCACATGAAACGCTCTGCCTGCTCATAAGGATGCTCCTGCATATGGATCATTTGTTTATAGTTGATTAAAGAGGAGATGCCTGCTGGAAAGCTTCCACCCACACCAGCAACGAAAATACCAGCAATGCTGGCCCATGAAAATGATTCGGTGGATTGAAGCGCAATGAGCTTGCGGTTCAGCTCGTCATGGGTAAGCAGCTCGATTTTATTAGCTTCCCACTTATAATGTTCAAGCAACTCGCGCTCGCTTGGCTCCAAAATATCCGTGTTATAAAGGCTGATGCTGCGCTCACGATCGTATTTGGAATTGTTATATTTATACAGCTTTTTGAGCGCTTTCAGCAGTTTTTTATCCATTATGTAGACTCCTTGTCTATTAGAATTAAAGGTGAATGCTGTTCAAATATAAGATTAATAGCAACGCATGGCCAATGCAAATATGGGAGGAAGAATTGGTAGAATACGCTAATCGGATGGTACAATAGGAAGCAAGAGCAGAGTGAGTAGGAAGCAGGAATGGTAGAAGCTAATATGGCTTAAAAGCTAGTTATTATCGGCAAGGAGGAGATGGATGATATGAATGAGAAGCTTATGGGACGACTAAAGGCGTTCCTTCATCGGGAGGATAATAGTACGTTAGTTGGCATTGCTGCCAGCCAAGAAGAAATCGCAAGTGCGCAGCAGCGGCTGAATGTGAGCTTTCATGCGGACTATATTCATTTTATCCAAACGTTTGGCGGTGCGTATGCAGGTCTAGCTGTACATGCGTTCTCCAACGGCTCCAGCATAGGAAAAGAAACGGTTGTCGATTTGACGCTGGATTTTCGAGAACAATACGAAGGCAGCCCATTTGCCGAGGTTTTGGAGAGCAGTTATGTCATATCGATGGATGGCTCAGGCGATCCTATTATCATTAATCCTGCTGGGCAGGTTCTCATTTGTTATCACGATAACGGGGAAATGAAGCCATTGGCAGACTCGTTTGAGGCGCTGATAGAGGATTGTTTTTTGGAGTGGTGAGGGGAAACGGATAGGAGAGGCGGAAGTCCAGTGGAGAAAAATGTTTCGGACGTATGGTTTGATTTTGCCATGCAATTTGTGGATAAGAAAAATCAGGCTGGCGGAGATTGGGGCTCCTTAACGGAGGCGGAGCAGGAAGTTGCAGCTTTATGGCTGCTGGAAGCCGATATGTATAACGGCGGGTTTCTGCAGTTTTTTTGCAACTGGGGATATGAAGCTTATTTACACGCCGTTCGTGCCTTAAATTCCATTACAGCGCCAAAAGCGCTGGATATTCTCACAGGCTGCTATGCGGTGATCGATGTTTATAAGGATGATCCGCGTTTGGAAGCGCTTTGGGACATTCCGAAGGTGCTGACAGAGGAGGAGAGCGATACGCTCGAAGAGCAGGATGAGCAGTTTTGGGAGGATGAGGACAAGCTGTCCGAGAAGGCTTATGCGCATTATTATCTTTTGTTACACTTGAAGCCTTAGATATGGAGGGAATAAATGGGGACGGATATTCATTGTTTCGTAGAGCAAAAAATGTATCGGTATGCGGGCCTAGATGATACAGGAATATGGATTTCAATTGATAAATGGACTAAAAGCCGTTGGGCCATTCTTTATCCGGAACGTAATGAAGAGGCGCCTTGGCTTGTCGAGAGGGAGGATATGATTTTTAAAGATAGGAATTATTATCTCTTCGCCATTCTGGCTAATATTCGGAATTCTGAACAAATGCCTTTTATCAGTGAACCGCGCGGATTGCCTGACGATGTTAGTCCAGAAATTCGGCTTCAAATGAAATATGGTGAGTATCACAGCACTACTTGGTTTACCGCCAAAGAACTTTTAGAATACAATTGGAACCAAGTGTTTGAGTTCGAAGACGAAACGATGGACGGAAAAGTTTATATAGATACCGTAAATTATATGGAATGTAGCCGTGCTTTTTTGGATGTCGTCAACCATGTGGTTGGAAGGGAAGAGCCCTCAACTCTACGTTTGATTATTACGTTTGATTGTTAAAAATACTTTAAATACCCGTCAATTTGGTGCATGTACTGTCGGACTCCTTCGGAGCGAATTTGATACTCTACAAGTGTGGAAGGGAGGGCGCCTAAAGATGCTTGAGCATATGAACCGGGCATTGGCCTATATGGAGGAGCATTTGACGGAGGAGATTGATTTTAAAGAGGCGGCAAGGCGGGCGTTATGCTCGGAATATCATTTTAAGCGAATGTTCTCATTCCTTGCCGGGCTTACGATGTCAGAGTATATTCGCCGCAGGCGTCTAACGCTCGCTGCCTTTGAGCTGCAGCAAAGCCAGGTTAGAGTGATCGATGTTGCGATGAAATATGGCTATCAATCACCGGACGCATTTACGAAGGCGTTTCAGCTTTACCATGGGGTTACGCCATCCGAAGCAAGAAGCAGCGGTCCATCGTTAAAGGTTTGCCCTCGCATGACCTTCCAGCTAATCGTTAAAGGAGGAGTCGAAATGAATTATCGCATCGAGGAAAAAGCGGGTTTTCGCATCGTCGGCATTCACAAGCGGGTGCCCATCCAGTTTAACGGGGTGAATCCGGAAATCGCGGCGATGTGGCAAAGCTTGGATGAGCAAAAGATAGCTGCGCTCAAGCAGCTGTCCAATACCGAGCCCTATGGCATGATCAGCGGCTCGGCGAATTTCTCGGAAGGCCGGATGGAGGAGAAGGGCGAGCTGGACCATTATATTGGCGTGGCCACAACGCTCGCGTGTCCAAAGCCATTTTCACAAATTGAGGTTGCTGCATCATCCTGGGCTGTATTTGAAGCAGTCGGGCCATTCCCGGGTACGCTTCAAGAAATTTGGGGCCGGATTTATTCGGAGTGGTTCCCGTCTTCCAGCTATGAGCAAGTAGAGGGGCCGGAGATTTTGTGGAATGAGCATAAGGACATCACATCCGCGACGTTTAAAAGCGAGATATGGATACCGGTCAGGAAGCGAATGGAAGACAGTAGCGATTGACGCAGCATAAAAAGAAAGGGAAGCCGGAAGGAATCGTGCTTCCCTTTTTGCATTCATTGAAATTGCTGAATCAAGGTTATAGGCATGGCTTTCGGCAGCACGATGATTCGGACTATTTTCATTTGTGGCGGCATGAGCTATATTTGAGAGAATTAGAATGTAACGGTAAATGAGGGGTTTATCATCATTTTGAGAAAACAGATTCAGTTAAGTCATGTGATTTACTTGGTATTTTTTGTTTTGCTGCTCATTGCTGTGCGCTGGAGCTGGCAAAACCAGCTCACCGTAGAGAATCCGCCAACGGTAAAGCAAGGCGTGCTGGATTTGCGCGGTGTAGATTTGGATGAATCCAAGCCGTTCCCGCTGGACGGAGAGTGGTTATTTTATGCGGGGCAATGGGTTGGGGCGTCTAATGTTGAAAGCGCTGTTCAGGGACATCTGCTGCAGGTGCCGGGCAAATGGAATGCCGCCTTTGAGCATGCTGATCAAGAGGCATACGGATATGGAACGTATTATGTGCGTATTTTGCTCGATCGACCTTTAGTGGAGCCGTTTAGCGTGTGGTTTCAATCGATTTATACCGCTTCGGAGGTGGAGATTAACGGGGAGCTGCTAGCCAAGTTCGGCGAGCTTGCCGAGGGGCAGGAAGGACATGTTTCTGAAAATAAGTCATTCAAGGTGAGCTATGACGGTGAAAATCAAGTGGAGCTGGATTTGTTCGTTCGAGCCTCCAATTATGAAGCGCCGCTGAACGGCGGCATTATTCGTTCTGTACAGATTGGCACGGAAGAAGAGATTGACCAAATCTATACCTATTCCAGTGCTTTTCAGCTAATCGTCATTGTCATTTTCCTGCTTCATGCGTTATATGCGTTGATCATTTATTTGATTAATGTTCAGAAAACCGAATTTATTATGTTTTTTCTCATGATGATTGCATCGGCAATGACGGTTGCCGCCCATCACCATGGGCTTTTATTCCAGTTAATCCCTGCTGAATTTGTATGGACGTTGAAGCTGAAAGCTTATGCGTACGCATGGTTCTCTTTCTTTCTGCTCATGATGGGAAGGGCTTTTATTGGAGTTAACCGCAAAGGCCTGTTGTTTAATAGCTACGTCTGCCTACTCGCGGCGTATACGATTTTTGTCGCAATAGGTCCGCTAGAGCCGGTGCTTTATTCGATAGAATCGGGGCTATTCATGCTGCTGTATTACCTCCCTTTGTTCTGGACGACCTATTATTTTATGAAAATGGTGTTAAATCAGGCAGAAGGCGCATTGTTTCTGTTATTTTCCGTCGTATGTGTCATTAATAATATTTTGTGGGGAACGGTGTATTACGCCGGAACGTCGCAATATATGTTTTATCCGGTGGATTTAATTGCTGCAATTACGAGCTTCTCGGCCCATTGGTTTAAAAGATATTATCACAATTGGCATGAAAATGTTTCCCTCAACGCCCAATTGGCGGAGTCTAACCAGCTCAAGGATCGTTTTCTCGCCAATACGTCGCATGAGCTGCGCACGCCGCTGCACGGCATTATGAACATTGCCCAAAGCGTGCTGACAAGAAAAAAACATGTGCTGGATGAGCAGAGCCAGCGTGATATGGAGCTGCTTATTATGGTCAGCCGCCGAATGTCGCTCATGCTAGGGGACCTGCTCGACGTTGTCAGGCTGCAGGATAAAAGGATTCAAGTTCGCATGTCCGCGGTCAACATCCAGTCCGTTGCTGCTGGCGTGCTGGATATGCTGCGGTTTTTGACCGAGGGGACGAAGGTTAAGCTGCGGATGGACATAAAGGAAGATTTGCCGCGTGTTTATGCCGATGAAGAACGATTAGTGCAAATTATTATTAATTTGGTGCATAATGCGCTGAAGTACACCCAAGAGGGAAGCGTAGAGCTGGCTGCTGAGCTCGTAAACGGACAAGTATGGATACGTGTAACGGATACCGGAGTAGGTATGGATGAGGCGATGCAGAAGCGTGCTTTCAAGCGTTATGAGCAAGGAGCTTCTGGGGTCGGGGGCATTGGGCTCGGGCTAAGTATATGCAAGGACTTGGTCGAATTGCATGGCGGCGAGCTGTTCGTTCAATCCCAGCTAGGCAAGGGCAGTATGTTCAGCTTTAAATTGTCGGTGTTTGATGAGCGTGTGGAGGACGCCCTGCCTCGGCCGATGATTCATATGAAAAAGGAAGCGGAAACGCTTGCGTCTGTCGGCGCACAATTGTCAGCAGCTGCGGACGCCATGGCAGCCGCCCGTTATGATTTAACCGAAGTCGATCCGCCTGCTGCCAAGTCCGAAGGAAGTGCTGAACGGATTCGTGTGTTGGCTGTTGATGATGATCCCGTCAATCTGAAGGTGCTGGTTCATATTTTATCAGCGGATATGTACCATATTGAAATGGCGTTTTCCGCGCAGGAAGCATTAGAAAAGCTCCACCTAGAGCAGTGGGACCTCGTTATTGCAGACGTGATGATGCCTGGCATGTCAGGTTACGAGCTGACGCGATTAATTCGCGAGCGGTTTACGCTGTATGAGCTGCCGATTATTTTGCTGACCGCGCGCAGCGAGCCGGAAGATATTTATGCCGGCTTCGTGGCAGGAGCGAACGATTATGTCACCAAGCCCGTAGATGCACTTGAGCTGAGATATCGGGCGGGATCGCTTTCCTCGCTCAAGCAGGCGGTGAATGAACGGCTGAGCATGGAAGCTGCTTATTTGCAGGCGCAAATCCAGCCGCATTTTCTGTTTAATGCTTTGAACTCGATATTGGCGCTAAGCGAAATTGATGCGGACAAGATGAGAAACTTAGCAGAGGCGTTTACGTCATACCTGCGTATTAGCTTTGACTTTCTTACCGCTGGAAAGCTTGTACCGCTGTCACGGGAGCTTGAGCTGGTAGAAAACTATTTATTTATTGAACAGCAGCGTTTTGGAGAGCGGCTTAAGGTGGAGTGGGAAGTACAGGCGGACGTTAATAAGGAAATGCCGATTCCTCCGCTTACCATCCAGCCGTTAGTGGAAAATGCGGTCAGGCACGGACTGTTGAGCCAGCGCAAGGGCGGGACGCTTACGATTCGGATTGAGAAAGAAGCCGATACTGTGGTTTTTTATGTGAGTGATACGGGGAGTGGCATGGATGAGGAGCAGCTTAGCAGGCTGCTAAGCCCGGCAGGCAGAGAAAATCGTGGGATTGGTCTGTTGAATACACATAGCCGATTGACTCGGCTTTACGGTCGAGGGCTGAATATTGAGAGCAAGGTTGGCGAGGGAACCGTTGTAGGGTTTGGGGTTAATAGACCGATATAAAGAGGTATGCATAATGTGATTGGCAGGGAACGTGCTGGCGTTCTAATATTGCAGGAATTGAGGGAACCGATTTGGACTGGAGAAAAATGCTTGGTACGTTGTTGACCTTTGTTGTTTTGTTGCTGCCCGGCAACACAGCGTATGCTGTATCATCGGAAAGCTATACGTGGAAGAATGTATCGATCGGGGGAGGAGGGTATGTGACAGGAATTGTGATTCATCCGTCTGAACCGAATCTGGTGTATATCCGCACTGACGTTGGCGGGGCATACCGTCTGGACCCTAATGATTCAAGCTGGATTCCGCTAATGGACGGACTGGGCCCGGAGCAAAGCAATTTGTATGGGATTGACGGTATTGCGCTTGATCCACAAAACCCTGATATCGTCTATGTAGCAGCTGGAAAAACAGGGAGTGCATCTCCAAGTGATATTCTGAAATCTACCGACCGCGGGAATACGTGGTCCAGAACAAATTTGAATAAGCGCAATGAGGCTAATGGCAATGTGGAGCGGGCCATGGGGGAGAGTATTGCAGTTCACCCCAATCTATCTAACATTGTGTATGCGGGTACCCGGTATGACGGGTTGTATAGAAGCCAGGATGCAGGACAAACCTGGTCCAAAGTAAATGAGGTTCCCGCCGGGACAAGTGGCAAAGGGATTCGCAGCCTGATCTTCGGGAGCGTTCCCGGGGCAACTAACCTGGAGACAGCACTCTATGTCGGTGTAATGGGAGTCGGGATTTATGAGACACGAGGCGAGGGCTCTATTTGGAATCTGATTCCGGGAAGCCCTACCCATCCGGCTCGTTTGGCCACAGGGCAGGATGGGTCGTTGTATGTGACCACGCCTAATAACGGAGTGCATAGGTATAAGGACGGAAGCTGGAGCAATATTACGCCTAATGCAGCATATACGTCCTATTACGGCATTGATATTGATCCGCATAACGATAGCCATCTCCTGGCAGCGGTCAGGACAAGCGGAGGCCAGCTTCCGCTGTACCGTTCCATAGACAGGGGAGAGAGCTGGACGTTAGTGAACAAGGCTCAAACTTCCAAACCCGGTTGGTGGCAGCCCAATATGTTTTTTTCAGCCACTTCTACTGTCGTGTTTGACCCGCATCATGCCGGAACCGTTTATTCCGCTGACTGGTTTGGCGTCTACAGAACAAGAGACATTGGGACGTTGTGGACAAAATGGGAGACCTTATCCAAAGGCCATGAAGAGGTGGTTGCCCTCACAGGAGCTACGCCGCCAGACGGAGCGGCGCTATTCACCGGCGTAGCCGATGTTATTGGCTTTCGTCATATGGATGTGAATGCTTCACCTGCAACGAGGCTGGAGATGAGTTCGATGCGAGAGATGGTTAGTGTCGACTATCACGAAGCTAATCCACAATATGTGGCCTTTATCGGGAGTGATGACTGGTATGGAACGGTTACCCGCATGTTCGTTTCATCGGATAATGGACAAACACTGGAAGCCCGCCCCGTACCTGCGGGCTCTAAGCTGGGCAGACTTGCTTATTCGGCTACAGACCTCAATACGATCCTATGGTTTCCCCAATCCGGCAGTCCAGTGAGGACAACTGACAGGGGAGCTACATGGGAGGCCATGACGGGAGCGCCGACGGGAACGGTGGGCGGGAGTATGATATTTTCATACAATCATCCCGTAGCTGCTGATCGGGTGAACGGAAGCAAATTTTATGCCTATAAATCGGGCTATCTGCATGTGAGCTCGGACGCAGGACAAAGCTGGTCCATAGCTAACCAAACTCCGCTGCCAGGGGGAAGCCCTGTGAAGGTTGAGGCTGCTCCCGGAATGGAAGGCGTGCTCTGGATTAGCTTAGGAGCCAATGGCTTGTATGTCTCAGCCAATTCAGGAGCCTCTTTTACCAAGCTGGATCAGATTAAGGAAGCGAGATTGTTTGCATTCGGCAAAGCGGCCCCGGGACAGACACAGCCAGCAGCTTTTATATATGGAGAGGTCGGCGGGATGAAGGGCATATTCCGTTCGGATGACATGGGAAGCACATGGATACAGATTAATTCGCCGCAAATGCAAATCGGAAATGAGCCTCAGGTTATGGTGGCGGACCGTCAGGAATACGGAAAAGTCTATATTGGCACTAACGGGCGCGGCTTTATGGCCGGAACAAAGGATTAGGCTTGTGAGGCTGGGGGGGCGCTGGGCAAGCAACGGGGCAACATCGTTATTCCAAAATGATCGATCCCCAAGAATGAATAGACGGATTGTAATATGAAGTGCGACACATAAAAATGACCCAAGACAGATTCGTGTGTAGAATGAAGTTATCACACCACCCCTACACAAGAGAATCGGCCATGAGCTACAAACATCTTACCACAAGAGAGCGAAGTCAGCTAGAAGTGCTCTATCAATTGGGATGGTCCGCTAGAGCCAAGCGAGAAGCTTTTGGACATTGGGAACTGGATACGAGAGTAGTAAAAGCAATCAATAGGGTTGAAAGTCCACAATTGGGGTTTGGGGTATACAAAATAACGAAAGCAAGATAGTTTGAAACGGCGATCAGTGAGGCTATTCGAATCGGATATCGGCATTTTGATACTGCTAAAATTTATGGCAATGAGCAGAATTAGGAAGAGAGATTCAGAAAAGCGGGCTATCGCGCGAGGGATTTTTTATCACGTCTAAAGTGTGGAATACGGATCTTGGATATGAAGCGACCAAGAAGGCTTTTGAACAAACTTGTAAAAAGCTGAACGTAGATTACTGGGATATGTACTTAATTTATTTTGCCGCACCTGATTATTTGGAAACGTGGAGGGCTGCTAATCAATCCGATTGTCCTCACATATACAGCTGTATGAGGTATAGTACCGTTACAGCTCTATACTAAATAATAAACCAACGCAGCAGGCCACCGCGCAAACGGTGGCCTATTCGCGTAAGACAGGTAGCCCCAACGTTAGAGCACCATTACTCTTGCTTGCGGCTGCAGTCGATACTGTTTAGGACTGACGCCATAGGAGGCGCTGAAATGGCGCGTGAACGGGTGGATGGAGGGGTAGCCGAGCCGCTCAGCGATGGCTGTTACACTCAGCTCGGTTTCCAGCAAGAGATTGGAAGCGCGCCTCATCAGCAGCTTGTGATGGTAGGCTTTGGGCGTTAGACCAGTCTCACGCAGAAACAGGGCGTGGAAGTAGGTGCGCTGCAAGCCGCAAAATGTCCACCAGGTTTCAACCGGCTCGCGCTGCTCTGGATGGTCGTTCAAGTGAGCGAGCAAACGGACAATCCGGTAATCGGTTGGCTGATGGGTGTGAACCGTATTGTACCAGTTCAGCATCCACGCATAGAACAGACTATTGATCATCTCCGTCCGGTAAAACGCCGCGTTATGATAAAGCTTGGCGAGCATAACGAACGAATCATACAGCTCAGGATAGGGCTGCAGCGAATAGACGCGTGGCAAACGGTCCAGCTCGTCACAAGGAAGGTTGCGAGAGGTTTCGTGCAGCTCAAACGGTTCGGGCGCATAAATAAAGGTTCGATTGACGGAAACCGGCTCCTTGTCATCCCATAGATCGGCATAGAGATTATAGGATTGCAGCGGCTGGCTGGGCGTAATATGAAAGGCATGGGGCTCATCCGGCTTCAGAAAAATAAGTGTTCTGCTGTCGAATGGGTAACGCACTCCGTTAATCTCCATCTCCCCTGGTCCGTCGGTAAATAAATGAAATGCATACACGCTGCAGACGCGGAGCTTCTCGTTGGAGCTGCCATCATATAAGTAATTCATGCAGTCGCCGACATAGGGGGTCATCTCGTTCAAAAGCTTCATGCGAGCACCTCGTTTTAGATTATAGCATCTGAAAATTAGCGGATGAATCGTCAAATTAATGGATGCCTGATCAAATACGAATATCTACATCAATGATACAATAACTGCAATGTTAAGCATAGCGCTATTGATATATGAGTGGATAAATTAACAACAGAAAACAACAGAAACGCTTAGGATCTACGCTTCGAGATGTGATCCCGTCCAAGGAGGGAAGCTATTGCGATTTAATCAAAAGGTTGTACTGGTCACGGGCGGCGGCTCCGGTATCGGTGAGGCATGTGCGGAGATGTTCGCCGCCGAAGGGGCGTATGTTGTCATAGCGGATTTGAATGCTTCGGAGGCTCAGCGAGTGGCGGAAGGTCTGCTGCAAAAATATAGATTTTTGAAAGGGCTTCCAAAAATAGTGGTGCTCCAAGCCGATGTCTCGCAGGAGGAGTCCGTCACTTCGCTTTTGGAGGCCACGCTGCAAACGTATGGACAGCTGGATGTGCTCATCAATAACGCTGCTATCATCTGTCCGAAGCCCATAGAGGACATCGACGAACAGGCTTTCGACCGGATTTTTGCGGTTAATGTGAAGGGCGTCTATTTGATGATCAAGCACGCCATCCCACATTTGCGCAGCACGAAAGGCAATATTGTCAATCTGGCATCGCTCAATGGCCTAGTCGGTCAGCGGAACAATGCCGTATACGCCGCATCCAAGGGGGCGGTTATCGCTATGACCAAATCGCTGGCTCTTGATTTAGCCCCAAGCGGCGTCAGAATCAACTGCGTATGTCCAGCAGGCGTAATGACGCCGCTGCTGGAAGAGTGGGTGCAGCAGCAGGCCGATCCTGCCGCAGCGCAGCGCACTTTGGACGAGATGCACCCGCTCGGACGTCCGGCCCATTCTTCGGAGATTGCCCAGGCAGTACTCTATTTAGCATCAGAGCAAGCTTCCTTTATTACGGGTGTGGCGCTTCCGGTCGAAGGCGGCGCATCGCTAGGCTACTAACTGACATGGCAGGAGATGTGAAGATGAAAATTACAAAAGTAGAAACATTCGTGCTGCATGTGCCGATTGATCCGCCAATAACCGATGCGATTAACGTGGCGCAGCATTGGGGGCTGGCTGGCGTTCGGATTTTTACAGATGAAGGTTATGTTGGTTATGGCTACACAGGCACTTGTGCGCATGGTGACGATATGATCGTCGATACAATCGAGCGTTATTACGCTCCTGAGCTAATCGGCAAGGACCCTTTTATGGTGAAGGAAATATGGGATACGCTGCGTTACGGCAAAATGCATTGGATTGGCCGCGCGGGTATTGCCCATATGGCACTTGCGGCAGTAGATATTGCGCTTTGGGATATTATGGCGAAAGCCTCGAACAAACCGCTGTGGCAGTATCTTGGCGGGCATAAGTCAACGGGAATTAAAGCTTATAACACGAATGGCGGCTGGCTGAACTGGTCTTTGGAGCGTTTGCTGAAGGATGTAACGGACATTGTCGAGCAGGGCTTCACTGGGGTGAAAATTAAAGTGGGCAAGGCCGATCCGCATGAGGATTACGAGCGGGTGAAGGCGGTCCGTCAGGCCATTGGCGACAAAACTATTTTTATGATAGACGTAAACCAGCAATGGAATATCAACACGGCGATGACGTGGGGCAAAAAGCTGGAGCAATTCGACCTGTTTTGGCTGGAGGAGCCGCTTAACCCGGACGATATTATGGGCCACCGGAAGCTGGCCGATGCGCTCAATGTGCCGATCGCTCTTGGCGAGCATGTCTATTCCAAATATGCGTTCCGCGATTATATCCATCAGGGGGCGATTGAATATTGCCAGGTCGATGTGACCCGTGTCGCGGGCATTACGGAGTGGCTGCAGGTAGCGGGGCTTGCCGCATCCTATGATATCCCGATTTGTCCGCATGTGGGAGATATGGGGCAAATTCATCAGCATTTGGTCGCAGCGACATCTGGAGCGATCATGCTGGAGTATATTCCGTGGATCAGGACGATTTTTGTAGAGCCGGCTACGGTCAAAAATGGGTATTATGCACTGCCGGAGCTGCCGGGAGCTTCGACTGAGATCATTCCTCGTTATTTTGATCAATATCGCATCAGATAACCGAAAGGAGCAAAGCGATGAGACTGCATGGCAAAATAGCGCTGTTGACAGGAGCGGGCTCCGGCATCGGAAAAGTGACGGCAGAGCGGTTCGCGAGTGAAGGGGCTGCGGTTATCGTTAATGACATTGATGAAGCGAAGGGACGAGAAACCGTCAAAGCGATTCAAGCTGCTGGAGGTGAGGCATTGTTCCTGCACGCTGACGTGACGGACGCACCTTCCGTGCGTTCCATGGTAGAGCAGGCGATAGCGGTATATGGCGTCATCGATATTTTATTCAATAACGCAGGGATTAGCGGGGTAGGGGCTATACATGAAATAGAACCGGAGGATTGGGACCGTGTCGTTCGGGTCAATCTGCGCGGCGTGTTCCTGCCCTCCAAATACGTGCTGCCCTATATGATGGAACGCAGAAGCGGCAATATCATTCATATGTCCTCCTGTATTGCGGAGATGGGCCTCGCGCGAAGAGCTTCCTATTCGGCTACCAAAGGGGCGGTGCTGTCACTAGCCAAATCGATGCAGGTCGATTATGCCAAATACAATATCCGGGTGAATGCTGTGCTGCCTGGAACGATCATGACGCCGTTTGTAGAGCAATATTTGAAAAGCTCCTACGAGGACCCGGATGCGGCAATTGCAGCCATCAAGCTGAGACAGCTTGGCGGACAATTGGGTAAGCCGGAGGATGTAGCGAGCGCGGTATTATTTCTGGCCTCTGATGAGTCTTCCTTCATGATGGGCTCTCCGCTGTATATCGATGGAGGCGTCGTCTTCGGCAAGGATGCATAATCGATGCGTAAACCATTTTGTTATAAAGGCGGTTGGATAAAATGAAGCTGGTAACGATTGATACGGACGGAATGTATCGTCTCGGTCTTAAGGTGAACGAAGGCATATTGGATATTCAAGCGGCACTGCGATGGCTGCCGGGCGCCGCTGTTCCAACCGATGTTATGCAGGTTATTGCGGGCGGTTCACAGGCGCTTGCGCAGCTGGAGTCTTACGCAAAGCGCGTCATGAAAGCGGCAGAGCAGCCGGGTGTGGCGTGTGGAGAAATTATTCTGGCTGAAGACGAGGTAAGATGGGGGCCTTGCGTCACCCGTCCGGGCAAAATCATTTGCGTTGGCTTGAATTATAGAAAGCATGCAGCGGAGACCAATGCGCGGGTTCCAGACTACCCCATTCTGTTCAACAAGTTTAACAACACGCTTACTGGTCATGGCAGGGATATTGCATTGCCGGAGCGGGTAACGACACAGGTCGATTATGAAGCGGAGCTTGTTATCGTCATCGGCCAAACGGCGAAATACATTAGCGAGGATGAGGCGCCCCGGCATGTGTTCGGTTATTGCTGTGTCAATGATTTGTCGGCACGGGATCTTCAAATGCGGACGGCACAATGGCTGCTCGGCAAAAGCTGCGATGACTTCAGTCCCCTTGGTCCTTATCTGGTAACAGCCGATGAAATCCTGGACCCCAATGCGCTCGATATAAAGTGTACCGTCAATGGGGAGGTCAGGCAGCATTCCCATACGAGCGATATGATATTTTCCTGCGCCGAAATTGTAAGCTATATTTCACAGCATATGACGCTGTCGCCGGGCGATATTATTTTGACCGGAACGCCGGAGGGTGTTGTGCTCGGCCTGCCAGAGGAGCAGCGGGTTTACTTGCGCCATGGCGATACGGTAACGATTGAAATTGAAGGCTTAGGCAGCTTGACCAACCGATTTGTAAGCGAGGCTTAGCAGGGGCAGATCTTTAATGGGACATAACGATATAGCTGAAGGGTGATGCATAGTGAGTCAAGCGAAGCTTTGGTACGACGGTCCGGGGGAGGACTGGAAGCAGGGATTGCCGATTGGCAACGGCCGGATTGGCGCAGTTATTTATGGCGGCAGCGAGCGGGAAACCTGGTGTATGACGGAGCTGACGTATTGGTCTGGGAAGAAGGAGCGGATAGCCGGAAACGGAGGAGGGAAAGCGGGGCTTAACCGGATGAGGGAAGCCTTCTACCGAGGCGATTATAATGAGGGAGATCGGCTCGCTAAGGAGCAGCTGCAGCCGAAGAAGCAAAATTTCGGCACTAACCTTTCCGTTTGCGATATGGTGCTGCGGTTCGGACATCAGAGTGAAGATATCATTCGCGAGCTCGACGTGGAGCAAGCTACGGCAGCGATGTCTTATTCAAGCGAAGGCCAGACGTTCACCCGCGAAGCTTTTGCAACTAATGTCGACGGCATCGTTGCAGCGCGGTTTGCGGGCGAGCAGGCAGAAAGCGTCAGCTTCACGCTCAGGGTTACCGGCCGCTCAGGACAGTTTGCGGCAGTCGCAGTAGGTGATGATTCTATCGCCTTTCGTGGGCAAGCAATAGAGGATATGCATAGCGACGGCACATGCGGTGTTTGGTGCGACGGGCTGGTGAAGCTGGTCGTACAAGGCGGCAGCGTCCAGTCAAGGGCGGATAAGCTTGTTGTGACAGGCGCAGACGAAGCCTATCTTTATTTTGCCATGCATACGGATTACGGCCAAACGGATGAGAACTGGAAAGCGCGAAGCGGGGAACAGCTCGCAGCCGCTATTGCCAAAGGCTATGATCAATTGAAAGCCGACCATGTAGCGGATTACCGCTCGCTGTATTCCCGTGTAGCTCTGGACCTCGGAGCATCCGAGGCTGCTGCGCTTCCGACGGATGAGCGCATGCGGCTGCTGCGGCAGGAGGGACATGACGATCCGGAGCTTATCTCTTTGTTTTTCCAATATGGCCGTTATTTGACGATAGCCGGATCACGCGCAAATTCGCCGCTGCCGCTGCATTTGCAAGGCATATGGAATGACGGCGAGGCGAACCGGATGGCCTGGAGCTGCGATTACCATCTGGACATTAATACGCAGATGAATTATTATCCGACGGAAATCGTCAATTTGGCAGAATGCCATGTTCCGCTCATGCACTACATTGAGCGGCTGGCGGAAGCGGGGAGACTGGCTGCCAAGGATTTTTACGACTGCGAGGGCTGGGTCGCACATGTATTCTCCAATGCGTGGGGCTTCGCGGCACCTGGCTGGGAGACGGGCTGGGGGCTTAATGTCACAGGCGGATTATGGATTGCCATGCACCTCAAGGAGCATTATGAATATGGGCTGGATCGCACCTTCTTGACGGAACATGCTTATCCGGTGATGAAGGAGGCAGCCGCTTTTTTCCTTGATTATATGGCCATCCATCCAGCCAAGGGCTGGCTTGTGACCGGGCCATCCAACTCGCCTGAGAACAGCTTTTATCCCGCGGATCGGGAGCAGGGACCGCAGCAGCTGTCGATGGGCTCGACGATGGATCAGGTGCTGGTGCGGGATTTATTCGACTTCTGTCTGGCTGCGGCGAAATTACTCGGAACGGATATTGAGCTTCAAGCGAAGCTGGAGCATGCGATTTCCCTACTGCCTCCACTGAAGATCGGCAGCAGAGGACAGCTGCAGGAATGGCTGGAGGATTACGAAGAGGCACAGCCCGAGCATCGCCATCTTGCCCATCTGTTTGCCCTTTATCCAAGCAGCCAGATCAATCCGCGCGATACGCCTGAGCTAAGCGCAGCCGCGAGGCAGACGCTGCTAGGTCGTATGACTGATGAGCTGGAGGATATTGAATTTACGGCGGTATTGTTTGCAACCGGCTTTTCCCGCCTGTATGATGGCGACCGTGCATTGTGGCATATTGCCCATCTAATCAGCGAGCTATGCTTTGATAACCTGCTAACCTATTCCAAGGCGGGAGTTGCCGGGGCAGATACGAATATTTTTATTGCTGACGGCAATTACGGCGGTACGGCGGCGGTGGCAGATATGCTGCTGCATAGCCATGCAGGAAACATTCATCTGCTCCCGGCCTTGCCTTCGGCTTGGCGGTCAGGCTCCTTCAAGGGCCTGCGTGCGAAAGGCAGCATTGAGGTGGATGCCGCATGGGGCAACAATCGGCTTACAGAAGCTACACTATACGCACATGCCTCGGCACAGGTGGTCGTTCGGTTCGGTGAGCTTGCTGTGAAGGTTGAGCTTGAGGCCGGTCAGGCTTACAGGCTTGATGCCGAGCTGCAAATATCGGAGCGTATGGCGGTAGAGCAATAAAGCAGCAGCCTGGGTAGTCCATTTTATAAAAGAAAAGACAACTACGCTTTAGTATAAAGTAGTTGTCTTTTCGCTTCGTTAGGTTATGATGTAGGTGCGGCCGTTTTTAGAATGGGATGGCAATGCTTTCGCTTTTTATGAAAGCGCTATTATATAGAGGGGTGGGTTGGCTGTGCCCAAATATACGACTATTTTTCGCAAGTTTCTGGTGTCTTATTTAATTATACTGATCATTCCAAGCATAGCGGGTTATGTGTCGTATCGCACTTCGATTTCGGTTACGCAATCCATTTCCATCGAGAATAGCGTGACCCAGCTGCAGCGCAGCCAAGAAATATTGGAGCGAAGAATGGTAGAGGTGGAAGGCTTCACCCGCCAGCTTGCTTTGAATCCCGACCTGAATAAGCTCATGAATGAGCAGAAAAAGGGAGACGAAATCAACGTCTATGGTATCTGGAGCATGGTGAAGCAGGTTACGCCATTTAGCCAGACGAATGATTTTCTGCAAAATTATTTTATATATCTAAAAAATTATGACGTTATATTCACCCAAGGCTCAGCCTACTTCCGGCCAGAGCATTATTACCAAAATTTCCACTACACGGATCTTTCGCTCGATGAGTGGAAGGATGAGGTGCTCGGAAAAACGCATAGCAGCGAGATGATGCCGCTCCGTTCGTTTTTGAGCAATAAGAAGCAAAGCTCGGTCGTCACCTACATGCAGTCGCTGCCGCTCGACAGCTTCAATGGCTCGTCGCCAGCTACAGTCGTTGTTATGATCGATGAGGAGCATATTTCCAATCTGCTTGCTGGACTGGAAGACCGCTACGGCGGCTGGGCTCACATTAGTGATGCGCAAGGAAATACGATAGGGGTGCGGGGAATTACGGAAGCAGCGGCAAGACAGCTGTCCACGTCCACTGAACTTGATCAGACGAAGCGCAGCCAATTTTACCATGACGATCTTGTCATAACGATTCAATCCGATACGAGCGGCTGGACTTATCGCGCAGGCATACCGCGTCAGGTGCTAATGGAAAATGCAAATCAGATTAAGCATATGACCTGGATGGTAACCGGCATTGCATTGGTGCTTGGGCTGCTGGCGGGGCTCTTGCTCGCCTATCGCAACAGTGTGCCAATTAACCGGCTGCTTGGCGTGATGAAGGAGCATTTCGGCAAGGACGGTTTGGCGGAGCGCAATGAATATGATTTTTTGCAGGGCAATATTTCGAAAATGATTACGAGCAATCGGCAATTGGAGCTGGAGCTTGAGCGTCAACTGCCGCTCGTTCGAGACGGCTTTCTCAAGCGCCTGCTGGCAGGCGAATTTCATACGCTGGAGGAAATTGCGGCTGCGGCGGCGCAAGCGGACGTTAGCCTTGCAGGTGGGGAAGGTTACGTGGGCATATTGCGAATAAACGGCTATTCTGGCATGGATAGCATCGATATATTAAAGGAGCTTTCTGCGGCAAGGCTGATTATGAAGCAGGCATTGTCCGAAACCGAGGGGAATTTGCTGATGACCGAGCTTGGATCAGATCGTTTAGTTATGATCTGGTTGGAGCAGGGGGAGCAGACGAGCGGGACCGATTTCCGTAAACGGTTAGATGAAGGGCTGACGGGGCTCGCACGAACAGCCTACTCCGAATACAAGGTTTCCTTGTCAGCTGCATTTGGAGAATGCTTCCACACGCTGATGGATGTCAGCCATTCGTACGAGCAGGCCGGACAAACGCTGGAGTATACAGAGCTATCCGGCATGCAAAGCATACTGTGGTTCAGTGATTCCAGCCGGGAAACGGCGACCTATTATTATCCGCTAGACATGGAGCAGCGGCTGATTAGTACGATTCGTGCAGGAGAGCCGGAGGAAGCCAAGCGGATCGTATCGACGGTGATGGACAAAAACTCGGATCAGCACCAGCTGTCTCCGGAAATGAAGCAGCAGCTTGTCGGCGAGCTGAAGGGAACGCTGCTCAAGCTGCTGGATCAGAAGGCGCTCGTCCAATCGGAGCTGCTTCATACGTTGAAAAATCAAATGATTGGCATCCAGGCAGCAGATATGCTGCCGGATATTCAGCAAGAGATCAACGGCATTATCGAAGCGTTGTGCGGCATTATTAACAGCAAGAAAAATAGTGCCCATATTCAGACCGCGGGTGACATCAAACGATTTATTGCCGAAAGTTATAGCGACTCAGAGCTGACCTTATACCGAATCGCCGAGAAGGTTGAACGTCCTGAGAAGTATATTTCACAGCTATTCAAAGAGGTGACGGATATGAATGTGTCCGATTACCTGGAGATGGTCCGAATCGAGCGCGCTGCCTCTTTGCTGCGCACAGAAGGCTGCACAGTTGACGAAATTGCCTCGCGCGTCGGCTATAACAGCTCGCATTCCTTCCGCAGAGCTTTCAAGCGGGTAATGGGCGTTGCGCCAAGCTCCTATAGGCAGTCCATTCATATCTAGGCGCCCATCAGGCGTGGAGGGAGTGAAGGAGAAATGAAGATCCGGACCGGCATGGCTGTCCTTGTGCTTATGCTTGTGGGGCTGTTGCTCCTCGTCTCATGCTCTGCTAAAGAGAGTAAACCTGTGAGCGGAGATGAAGGCACGCATGAGGAAGCGCCGACAGAGCTGCATGTATTTGCCTTACAGGAGCCGGGAATTGAGCTTCAGACAAATGATTTCACTCGTTATCTGGAGCAAAAATTTAACGTGCATTTCAATTGGGAAGTTATTTCACCAGACGGGGCAAGGGAAAAGCGGCAAATATCGCTTGCAGGCGGCGACTATCCGGATGCCTATTTTCTGACTGCCTATATGGATCAATTCTCGCAATCGGATCTGCTGAAGTACGGCAAGCAAGGCATTATCCTGCCCTTAAATGAGTTAATTGCGAAATATGCTCCCCATGTGTTAGCTGCTATGACGGAGCATTCGGAGCTCAAAGCGCTCAGCACAGCTCCTGATGGGAACATTTACGGGCTGCCAGCCTACAGCGAATGCTTCCATTGCTCCTATCCGAACAAAATGTGGGTAAATGTCAAATGGCTCGCGAAGCTAGGGATGGATGTACCAACGACAACCGAGGCATTTAAGGAAATGCTGGAGGCGTTCAAAAGCTCGGATCCCAACGGCAATGGTTTGGCTGATGAGGTTCCGCTCAGCGGCTCGACCGAGGATTTTGGCGTGCGAATGATTCCGTATTTAATGAACGGTTTTATTTATGATGATGATCGCCATTATTTAATGCTGGAAGGTGGCAAGGTTGAGACGGCTGCGGATAAGCCGCGTTGGAAGGATGGGCTGGCCTATATCAGATCGCTTTACAAGGAGGGGCTGATTGATCCGGGAGCTTTTATTCAAAATGCGGAAGCTTTAAAAAGAATCGGCGACAATGATGGTGCACCTATGCTGGGAGTGGCGGCTGGGATGCATCCCGCTATTTTCGCAGGCGAGAGCATGAACGATTATGTGCCGATTCCACCGCTTGCGGGACCTTATGCTTCCTATGCTACCTATCAAGGGGGCGGTATGCAGCCTGGAGCCAAGTTTGTCATCACGAACCGGGCGAGCAAGGAGGCGCAGCGCAAATTAATCGAAATCATTAACTATATGTACACCCCAGAAGGACAAACGACGTCGCAAAACGGTTTGGAAGGCATTGGCTGGCGAAAGCCGCAAGCCGGGGAACAGGCGCTTGGTGCAGACGTCAAGCCGTTGTTCACAAGCCTCATTCTAATCAATGAAGCAGAGTCGACCAATTCCGGCTGGAGCGGGATGGCGCATCTATATATGCCTCGGGAGTATCGCGATAGCTGGGTAGCGGGCAGCGATATGTATACGCCTGATGGCTATGAGCGCCGGCTCTATGAAGCCACGAGGCTGTATGAAGGGCATGAGCCTAAAGATATTTTTCCCTTCTGGATGTTATGGCTGGACCCGGCCGAAGCGGACGAGGCTGGCATATTGCATACGAATTTAACTAATTATATCGAACAAAGCACATTGCGCTTCATTACAGGCGATTGGGATTTAGACAACGATTGGGACGGCTATGTAGCAGGCTTGCGTGATATGAGAATTCATCGGTACGTGGAGATTATGCAAAGGGCTTATGATCTATATAAAAAATAAAATTTGTAAACCGGCTGATGGTTGAGCCGGTTTTTTTCGTATGTCCGTTGTTATTGAATAGGTCAGGACAAAAGGTTAGTTCAGACCAACTGCTTTAGATTAAGCCTATCCTCACTTGCTTCCCCCGAAGCTGCCGCAAAATGTACGCCCCACAGCCAATTGTCCCCCTGAAAATGGCGTTATTGTACGCTAAACGACGCAAGTGTACCTGTCGCAAGCGAGGCTGAATCCCCTATGATCAAGCGTATAGAAAGCGCTATCATTCATCATCAGGCAGTGACTTAGGGGGGATTGTTCTGGAGAAAGAGGTTGTACTGGAGCATCAAATGTTAAACGGCGGTGTTAAGCGAAGAGTGACGGAGGAAGCGGCAAGAACCTTAAGGAAACATTGGCAGCTCTATTTGATTGTTATACCGCCGGTGTTGTTTTTCCTTATATTCAAATATTATCCGATGCTTAATGCGGTGCTGGCGTTCAAGGACTATAACGTCATTAAAGGGATCTGGGGCAGTCCGTGGGTAGGCTTCAAAAACTTTCAGCTGTTTTTTGATAATCCGATGTTCTGGCCGCTCGTCAAAAACACCATTTTCGTCAGCGGCTATTTGCTGCTCGCCGGTTTCCCGGTGCCGATTTTGCTGGCACTTATGTTAAATGAGGTGGGCAGTGGCAGATTCAAGCGGCTGGTCCAGCTCGTTACTTTCGCGCCGTATTTTATCTCGACGGTCGTCATGGTATCGATTATTATGCTGTTTCTTGCGCCGCGGCTTGGCTTTGCCAATGTGGCTCTGAATTTTTTTGGTTTGGATTCCATCAACTTTCTCGGCGAGGCCAGCATGTTCCGTTCGATCTATGTATGGTCTGATATTTGGCAGACGGCAGGCTATTCGGCGGTCATTTATTTGGCGGCGCTGGCGGGCATCGATCCAACGTTATATGAGGCAGCCAAGGTGGACGGCGCTTCGCGCTTTCAAAAGATTGTGCATGTGGACATTCCCGGCCTGCTGCCGACGATTACGATAATCCTCATTTTGAATGTGGGCAGCGTGATGGCGATTGGGTTCGAGAAAATATATTTGCTGCAAAATCCGCTGAATATGGTTCATTCAGAAATTATTGCCACTTATGTATATCGAATTGGGCTGCTTAATGCCAATTACAGCTTTGCAACCGCAGTCGGCTTGTTCAACTCGCTTATTAATTTGGTGTTGTTGGTTACGGTGAATGGCTTGGCCAAACGCTTAACGAAATCGAGTATCTGGTAGAAGAAGGGGAGTACGCCTATGGCAGCAACAAAACCAGCAGGGCAGCAACGGCCGTTCAGGCTGAAAATCAGAGAATCGGCTGGTGACAGGCTGTTCCTGTTCATCATTTATACGGTGCTTTCACTTGTGCTGCTCGCAGTCATTTATCCACTTATTTATATTTTGAGCAGCTCGATTAGCAGCCCGGCCGCGGTGACTTCTGGACGTGTCTGGCTGTGGCCCGTCGATATTTCCTTCCGCGGCTTTGAGGTGTTGTTCAATACCCCGCAAATTATGACGGGCTATGGCAATTCGTTGTTCTATACGACGGCGGGAACGCTGATTAGCGTAGCGCTGACGGTTATGATCGCGTATCCGATGTCGCGCAAAACCTTTTTTGGCCGTGGCGTTATTATGATGCTGATCACGTTCACCATGTTATTCAGCGGCGGCCTCATTCCAACTTATATGGTAGTCAAAGAATTCGGCATGATCGACTCGCGTTGGGCGCTGCTCATTCCGAATGCGATCTGGGTATGGCAGGTGATCATCGCCCGTTCTTTCTTCCAGTCGTCGATTCCCGATGAGTTGATGGAAGCGGCCGAAATTGATGGCTGCAGCGATCTCCGGTTTATGCGCAGCGTCGTCATTCCCTTGTCCAAGCCGATACTCGCCGTGCTGTTCTTGATGTATGGGGTAGGCCAGTGGAACGCCTATTTCGATGCGCTTATTTATTTGAAGTCAGCCAATCTGTTTCCGCTCCAGCTTGTGCTGCGCAGCATCATCATTATGAATAATACCGCAGGCGTGACGGACGCCCTGAAGCAAGTGGAGCGCCAGCAGCTATCCGAGCTGCTGAAATACTCGCTGATCGTCGTAGCTACGCTGCCGGTGCTTATCATTTATCCGTTCGTACAGAGGTATTTTGTGCAAGGCATGCTTGTCGGCTCGGTCAAGGGCTGATGCTCAACTGGAGAATGAAGGGAGGTGAGGCTTGGGATCGGAAGCGCGAATGCAAGGCAGACAGCCATTATTATGAGATGAAAAGGGAGCGAACAACAATGAAGAAGAGACTGTTAGGCCTGCTCGCCATTGCAGTGGTAGTTAGCATGATGCTTGCTTCATGCTCGCAGAACAATAAGCCCGCGGGCAGCGCGACGACTGCGCCTGATTCGCAATCGGAAGAGACGGGAAGCACCGCACCGGTTGAAATTACGATGTTTGCCGTGCAGGAGTCGGGCATTGATCTGACGACTAACAAGTTCACCAAATTCGTTGAAGAGAAGTTCAATATGAAGTTTAAGTTTGATACGACACCACCGGACGGGGCAAAGGAAAAACGCCAAATTTCGCTCGCAAGCGGCGATTATCCGGATGCTTACATGCTTCCGGGCTATATCGATCAATTTTCGCAGGCTGATGTATTGAAGTACGGCAAGCAGGGCGTGATTGTACCGTTGAACGACCTGATTGAGCAATATGCGCCGAACATCAAAGCTGCCATGGAAAAGGACGCAGATTTGAAAGCGTTTAATACTGCCCCTGACGGCAATATTTATGGTCTTGTTGCATACAGCCAATGTTTCCATTGCTCGTATCCGAACAAAATGTGGATCAACACGAAATGGCTGGATAAACTCCAGCTTGAAATGCCGAAGACACCGGAGGAATTTAAAGCGGTGCTGAAGGCGTTCAAAACCCAAGATCCAAATGGCAACGGAGTTGCCGACGAAGTGCCGCTCAGCGGCTCGATCGAGGATTTTGGCGTACGTGTTATTCCATTCCTAATGAACGGCTTCGTCTACGATGATGATCGCAACTATTTGAACATGACGGGCGGCAAGGTGGAATCGGCGGCGGTGAAGCCGGAATGGAAAGAAGGGCTGAGCTATATCAAATCCCTGTATGATGAAGGGCTGATTGACCCGGGCGCATTCGCGCAAAACGCGGAAGCGTTCAAAAAAATCGGCGAAAACGGCGATTCGCAAATTTTGGGCGCGGGAGCGGGCATGCACCCAGCTATTTTCATAAATATCGACGCTGGCAACAAAAATTCGGCCGATTACAATCCGGTACCGCCGCTTACTGGACCACATGGCTCCTATGCAACGCATGATGGGGGAGGCGTGGCTCCTGGCGCCAAGTTTGTCATTACGAATAAAGCATCCGAAGAGCAGAAAATCGCCTTGATTAAGCTAGTCGATTATATGTTCACGCAAGAAGGCCAGACCAATGGCGCCTCCGGCATGGAAGGCATTGACTGGAGAAAGCCGAAGGATGGCGAGGTTGCGCTTGGCGAAGGCGTAATACCGCAAATTGCCACGATTCCTGCCGCTGAAGGCGAAGCCCCTCGCAACGCGGGCTGGAGCGGAACCGCCCATTTCTATATGCCGAAGGAGTACCGGGACAGCTTCGTTCAAGGGACGGATATTTATGATTCCGCCAGCTACGAGCGCAGATTGTATCAGGCGACACTGCTGTACCAAGGCCATGAGCCGAAGGAGCTGTTCCCGCTGTGGTCGATCTGGGTCGATCAGAACGAGGTGGACGAAGTAAGCATTTTGCAAACGAACATTAAATCTTACATTGAGCAGAACGCTTTGCAATTTATTACCGGCAACAAAAGCTTGGAGAAGGACTGGGACGCTTATGTGAAAGGCTTGAAGGATCTGAAAATCGATCGTTATCTGGAAATTTTGCAGAAAGCATATGACGCGTCGTTTAAATAATACAGCGGATACAGCGGATTAATTAGCAACATAGAACGGACAGGATCAGGTTATTATTGCGAGATAATGGCCTGGTCCTATTTTCTGAAAAAGGAGCTTAATTATGATCCCATTCATGAAAAAAATACAGCCTTGGCTGCTCGTTGTCGTTCTGCTCACGATGCAGCTTGGACTGGTAGCGCCTTACGGAAATGTAGCGAAAGCTGCGGACAATGGACTTGCCCAGAAGCCTTACATGGGCTGGAGCAGCTACAGCATGCAGGTGTATACGAACAACGGCCACTGGATTACCGCTGATCAAATCAAGGCGCAGTCCGATGCGATGCACGAGAAGCTGCAGCCTTACGGCTATGAATACATTAATATCGATGCGGCCTGGAACGGTGACATGGATGGCTACGGGCGGCCGATTCCAAGTACGACCCTTTATCCAAACGGCTTGCAGGAAGTGATCGACCATATTCACGACAACGGACAAAAGGTAGGGCTGTACGGTATTCCGGGCATGTCGCCGCAGGCCTATGATCAGGATTTGCCGATTTACGATGCGCCGGGCTGCACCATGCAGGATATTGCTGCGCAGCCGCTGCAAGAATCGGACTACTGGGGTCTCGGCTACAAAATCGATTTCAATCAGCCATGCGCACAGAAGTATATTGATTCGATTGCCAATTTATATGGTGAATGGGGAATCGACTTCCTCAAGTTCGACAGTGTGACGCCGGGTTCTGGCATATCGGATCTGTCGCTTGATGCGCGCGATGACGTCAAAGCATGGTCGCAGGCGCTTGAGCCGCACAATATTTGGCTGGAGCTTTCATGGGCGCTGGACATCAAATACATCGACTACTGGAAAAAATACGCCAACGGCTGGCGCGTAGATTGGGATGTGGAGTGTTATTGCGGCACTGGCGGCTTGACGGTATGGTCAAGCATTGCCCGTCTCTTCCCGAAAGCCGAACAATTTTGGCGCCATGCCGGGCCGGGCGGCTGGAATGACTTCGATTCCTTGAATGTTGGAAATGGCTCGATGGATGGCCTGTCTCAGGATGAACGCAGAACAGCCATGTCGTTCTGGGCACTGTCATCCGCGCAATTGTACATTGGCAATGACATGACCAACCTCGATGCTTATGGGCTAGAGCTATTGACCAATGAAGAGGTCATCGCTGTTAATCAGGCAGGCCGACCGGGACATCCCGTATCTACAGCTGCCGAGCAGCAAGTATGGTATGCCAACAATGGCGATGGCACCTATACCGTTGGACTGTTCAATCTGGGAAATTCGGCGGCAACGGTAAACGTGGACTGGAGCGATATCGGACTGGAGGGGCCAGCCAAGGTACGCGATCTGTGGACGCATCAGGATTTAGGTACATTTAACTCAGGCTACAGTTCGGCAAATTTGGCTTCGCATGGTTCGAGATTGCTGAAGGTTACGTCGCTTGGCGGAACTTCAATCGCTAACGATGACGATACTGGCTTTAAGTATACGGGGGATTGGACGCGCAATGGAGGGCAGGAGCTTGCCGGCGGCGCACAAAACCTCGTTATCGATGTAGGCAATGCGGCAGCACAGAGCAGCAGCATCGCTCCTTCAACGGCCAGCTTCAATAAAAAGCAATCCGAGCAGGCTGATGTCACAACGACATTGACGCTGAATGGCAACACGCTGGCCAGTATTTCGGCGGGCGGGACAGCGTTAACGGCAGGTACGGATTATGTGGTGAACGGGAACGAGGTGACGATTAAAAAGGAGTATTTGGCGAGCAAGGCAGTTGGTACGCTGAATCTCTCCTTTGCATTTAGCGGCGGATTGCCGCAGACGCTATCTATTGCGATTAATGATTCGACCATTAGAGACAGCCGGGTGACTCCGTCAACGGTCAGCTTCGATTTGTTGCCGTCTGCGCAAACGGATGTAACGCTCACAACGGCGCTCAATGGCAATACGCTGACAGACGTCAAGCATGATGGCAATACGCTCGCAGCAGGAACTGACTATACCGTAAGCGGCAATACGCTGACGCTCAAGAAACCGTGGCTTGCTGCGCAGCAGGCGGGAACGAAGGCACTCACCTTTACCTTTAGTGCGGGAGCGGAACAGACGGTATCGCTTGTCATTCAGGATACAGCAGTTGGCGGATCGTTCACCCTGAACGATGATGATTCATCCATCGTCTACACTGGAGGTTGGAATCGCAGCTGGAATCGTGGACTTGGCGATTATATGGATGATGTGCATTATGCCGAAGTGAATGACAACGATTATTTTTCGTATACGTTCACAGGCACGGGAATTGAATTTATTACGGAGCTTGACCCATCCCAAGGTGCAATCGACATTTATATCGACGATCAATTTCAACGGACGATCAGTACGTACCATATTGGAAGACTGGCGCAGAAGCCTGTGTTTAACATCACTGGCCTGGCTGACGGTACGCATACCCTTAAAGCGGTGAAAAAATCAGGTTATTTTCTTCTGCTCGATAAGCTACGGGTACTTCTGCCTGATCTTGTAAGCGCAGCGGGCGGCGGATTCGACAAGGCAGCGGGTCAGCAGGCAGATTTGGTCTTTACGACGACAGGAGCTCGCAGCGGCTTCGGCGGCATTTCAAACGGTGCAGCAGCTCTGACAGAGGGAACAGATTACACCGTATCTGGCAATGACATTACCTTGAAGAAGGAATATATGGCGGCACAATCAATTGGTACAACAAGCTTGACGTTTTCGTTCGCAGGAGGGGCTGTGCAGACGCTTGCTGTAGCTGTCAGCGATTCAGCGGCGGCAAACAGCACGATTAGCCCTTTTGAGGCGAGCTTTGACAAAAAAGCTTCCGCCCAGACCGACGTTGCTGTGGCATTGACGCTGAACGGAAACACGCTCTCGGGCATCAGCAACCATGCAGCGGCTCTGACAGCGGGCACGGACTACACCGTATCCGGCAACGATGTGCTTCTTCACAAAGCGTACCTTGCCAGCCAGCCGTTAGGCACAACAAGCTTGCGCTTTGATTTTAGTGCGGGGGCTCCGCAGACGCTGGCCGTCGAGATCACCGACACCACTGGGCAGAACAGTACGATTAGCCCAAGCACACTAAGCTTTGATCATAAAGCGGCGGCACAAGCAGATATTGCGACGACGGTTAGTTTGAACGGCAATACGCTAACTGGAATTGCTAATGGCGCGACAGCGCTGCAAGAGGGAACAGACTACCAGCTTTTCGGCGACCAGCTCACGATACGCAAGGGCTATCTTGCCCAAATGCCAAATGGCATGACGAATTTGACGTTGTCCTTCAGTGGCGGTGCTGAGCAAACGCTGGCCGTTGCCATTAGCGATTCTTCCAGAGGCCGCTATGTGGCAGTCAACAACGATGACAGCGAGATTTCGTATAAGGGCGCCTGGCAGCATGGTCGCAACAGAGGTCTTGGTGATTATAAGGACGACGTCCATTACACGGAGACGACGGGCGATTATTTGGAATATACGTTTGAGGGCACAGGCATTACGTTCATAACCGAAAAAGATTCGTCCCAAGGCGATATGGACATCTATATTGATGGCGTATTCCAGCAAACGGTCAGCACGTATTATCCTAGCCGCCAGGTGAATCAGACCGTATTTGTCGCCGAAGGCCTGACACTGGGCGAGCATACGCTCAAAGCGGTCAAAAAATCCGGCTACTACATGCTGATCGACCAATTGAAATTCCGAATGGCGGATATGATTACCCCGGATACGGGCAGCTTTGACAAAACCGCGCAGTCGGATATAACAACAACGCTTCAGGTTGATGGAAGCAATCTGCTGGGTGTGAAGAATGGCCATGCAACGCTCACGGCTGGTGTGGACTATATCGTTTCGGGCAGTGATATTACGATTAAGAAGGAATATTTGGCATCGCAGCCTGATGGAGCTGTGAGCTTAGCCATCTCTTACCGTGGCGACTATCACAACGATCTGCACAGTACAATGACCAATGGGGATTATGCCGAATTTTCGTTTACTGGCACAGGCGTTGCCCTGATTGCGCCAAAATCAGCCGTTCAGGGTGATGTTGATATTTACATCGATAACATATTCCAACAAACGGTTAGCGCCGTCAACGCAAGCCGATTTACGCAGCAGGAGATTTACGCAGTGACCGGCCTGGCTGACACCGTTCATACGATTAAAGCGATGAAAAAAACAGGGGATTACATGCTGCTGGACGGCGTTAAGTTTGCAGTAAGTGGTCAGCCGCAGCCATCGGCAACGCCAACCAGTACGCCATCAACCGTACCGTCGACGGGGCCAACAACGACGCCAACCAGTGCGCCGACAACAGTACCGTCAACAGAGCCAACAGCGACGTCAACACCAGCACCATCTATAGAACCTGCGACGCCAACACCAGCACCAGCCGGAGGGGGAGGGGCAACCACTGCTCCTCCCGCATCGGGGGGGAACGGTACGGCTCCATCATCGGAGCTGATTACAGTTGACGTAGGGAAAGGGATCAAAAAGACCATCAACAGAACGAAGCAGGTGGGCGGCAGCAAGCAAGATGAGCTTGCGCTGACAGCAGAGGAGGCTAGCAAAGCGGCGGCAAGCGCGGCGGCATCAGGTGCGAAGGCTGTGAACATTAGCATTCCAGACACGCTGGATGAAGTTGGTGAAACAGCGTTTAAGCTTCCCAAGGATGCGGTCAAAACCTTGACGACAGCAGAGGTTGGGCTGCAGTTATCTACTGCTAATGCTGTTATTGCGGTCGGCAGCGGCACATTAGCGGGGTTGCAGGATGAGCTGTATTTTAAGCTGGCACCAATGAAGGACGTTGTTAAGCAGCAGGAGCTTGCTGGTCAGGCGAATCGCCAAGCAGCCGTCAGCATTGTCACGGGTGATAGTGAGGCGACGGTTGTTGGTCGTCCGATGAACATTGAAACCAATTTGCAAAATGCGGAAGTTACGATTATTTTACCGTTAAAGGGCATTAAGCTTGAGGAAGCAGAGTGGCAAAATCTAGCCGTGTATATCGAGCATAGCGACGGAACGAAGGAACTGCTCAGGGGGACTGTCGTACCCTACAACGATCAGGGCGACAAAGGGCTTGCATTTACCGTAACCCAATTCAGCTTGTTCACGCTGCTTCATATATCGGGGCTGGACCAGTCTAGTCTAGGCATCGCTTATATGAAAGGCTACGAGGATGACACGTTCAAGCCGGACAATCGGATTACAAGGGCGGAGATGGCCGCCATCCTGTCCCGTGTACTGACGCGCCATAAGGCGGATACGGCGAATATAAATTACGCGGATGTAGCTGCAGGGTATTGGGCTAAGGAGTATATAGCCGACATGACCCAGATGGGTTTAATGAAGGGATATGGCAATGGGACATTTAGAGCTGGCCAATCTGTTACGCGTGCTGAGATGGCACGGCTTGTGTCGCAATTGCTTGTGAGCGATTCGGACTCGCAATCCAGCAAAGGTTTTAGCGATGTAGCGGGGCATTGGGCGCAAAGCGATATTATGAAGGTTCAGTCCTACGGCTTTATTAACGGCTATAACGATGGCACGTTCAAGCCGAATCAGGCGCTAACACGCGCGGAAGCAGCTACCATTATCAACAAGGTGCTGGGTAGGCCAAATGCGAACGCTTCGGTACAGTTGTTATGGAAGGATGTTCCAGCTTCTCATTGGGCATTCGGAGCAATTGCCGCAGCATCGCTAGAATAGTTGAAACGGGTCCTCCTGCTGTCAGGGGACCCGTTTTCTCGATAGCTTAATAGAAATAAGGTGCAGCTACCTTAGTAAC
This sequence comes from Paenibacillus liaoningensis, assembly GCF_059609455.1. Classification (NCBI taxonomy): domain Bacteria; kingdom Bacillati; phylum Bacillota; class Bacilli; order Caryophanales; family Paenibacillaceae; genus Paenibacillus; species Paenibacillus liaoningensis. The sequence goes on along the minus strand of NZ_JCAALU010000019.1, from coordinate 1,903 downwards.
TGCACCTTATTCTGTTCAACTAATTGCCGGGAAGTTGGATTCCATGCCAGCCGCTTACATCGCACTGGCCGTATTCATTATCACCCACAGCTACAACTGTGCCATCCGATTTAAGGCCAAGAGTATGAGCGCAACCTGCCGCAACCGCCACTATATCCCGCCAGCCACTTACATTGCATTGGCCATGCTCATTCCAACCCACAGCCGCCACTGTGCCGTCCGATTTAAGCCCGATTGTATGATTACTCCCCGTCGCTATCGCGACCATACTGTGCCAGCCGCTCACATCGCATTGGTCATGCTTATTCCAACCCACAGCTGCCACCGTGCCATCCGATTTAAGCCCAACGGTATGAAGGTAACCAGCTGCCGCCACCACTATGTCGCGCCAGCCGCTTACATTACATTGGTCATATCGATTATTACCCACGGCCACCACCGTGCCATCTGACTTAAGCCCGACAGTATGCCAGTCACCCGCCGCTAGCGCCACCATATCCCGCCAGCCGCTTATATTGCATTGGCCTTCATTATTTCGACCCACGGCCACCACCGTGCCATCCAATTTAAGCCCAATGGTACGACGCCAACCCGCTGCTACCGCTACAATATCGCGCCAGTCATTTACATCGCATTGGTCATGCTTATTCCAACCTACAGCTGTCACCGTGCCGTCCGATATAAGCCCGATGGTATGAGCATTACCCGTGTTCGTTGCCATATGCACATTACCCGCCGCAACCGCCACCATATCGCGCCAGCTGCTCACATCACATTGGCCATATTTATTATCGCCCACAGCCGTCACCATGCCGTCCGATTTAAGACCAACAGAATGACGCCGACCAGCTGCTATGGTATCTTTAGGCCACCGCTTCTCCATTAACGCCGCTTCAATTAGTGAAGTGTAATCCATGATTTACCTCCTTGAAAACAAGACCTATTTTTTATCAGTTCATGCTCCTTGCGAACTTCGCAAACACCTCAACTGGGTCGCTAAACTATCGTTACCTGTCGTATTATGAGGTCAGCCAGTTATTACTGGTTGACCACTTTTTATTTTGGTGGTGTATTTGTCAGTAGCCGGGGCAGATCGGTCGTTCCCCTGGGTCCGTAACCCGTCGCTAAAACTGATCGCCCCCCTACTTATAGAAACCATGTTTAAGCTGGTTGAGACGAACAGATCTCGCATAACAAGCGATGTTATGGAACTATGAGCAGTGCTTAGGGGTGCCGGCAATATACATGAGAGGGTGAGTTTTTCATGAATCCAGTCATTGGCCTGGATATTTCAAAAGGTAAAAGTGATGGACAAGTTTTCTTAGACAAAGGCCAGCCCTTTGGACATCCATTTTGTTTTCAGCATAATCAAGATGGTCTTAAGCAGCTTCTAGACGTCATTACCAACGTGCAGATTAAGGCTGAAAAGGCCCCGATTGTTATTTTGGAATCCACGGGCCACTATCACCAAGCTGTTATACAGTATTTAGAGGAGCACGGCATCTTGTTCTTAGTCGTAAACCCTCTCATTTCACATCAAGCCAAGAAATCAAGTCTACGCAAAGTGAAAACGGATGCGGTTGATGCCTTCCGGCTATGTGAACTGTATTACAAAGAGGAATTTGAAGACCATAAAAAACGTGGCGTTCAATTATTGAATCTTAGACATTTAACGCGTCAGTATGACTCTCTTACGCAAATGTATGTACAGGTAAAACTTCAGTTCCAAGCCGTTTTAGATCAGGTTTTCCCAGACTACAGAGGTATCTTCGGTGACCTCTATTCCAGAGTCTCTCTGCAACTTCTTAAGCAATTTACGACTCCTACTGCCTTTCAAGTTGCTGGAGAAGCGAATATCGCCAACACAATTACATGCCTATGCCCAAGTCGATCTGATCGCTGG